>NZ_JAIWIH010000048.1:0-82492 GCF_052851135.1 Streptomyces sp. BRA346
CGCCCGGTTACATTCCGAACCCGGAAGCTAAGCCTTTCAGCGCCGATGGTACTGCAGGGGGGACCCTGTGGGAGAGTAGGACGCCGCCGAACAATCTTTAGCCTCGGTCCCGAGCATTTCATGCTCGGGACCGAGGCGTTTTTGCGTTCAGTGTCAGGTTCCCAATCGAACTGATGTATCACCGGATCGAGTGAAACGGGGCTGTGGCCCTGGCGTGGCGAGTGCGGGACCGCCCAGAATCGCCAGCAGGAGGGGTGAGAAGAAGCGGGGGGATGGTCATGGGGCTGTTGCGAGGGGTGCAGGCCGGGAGGGCGGTGGAGGTGGCGTCAGGGCCCGTTATGGGCCCGGCTCTGACGCCATCGTCCGCCGCCGTCACCACATCAGTTGCCGGAGTCGGCGGCACGGGCGAGTTCGAGGTCGAGTGCCTCGCGGCGGATGCGCTGGTCCATGTAGAGAAGAGCGGTCACACCGGCGCTGATCGGGAAGGTGATGGCCGAGCTGATCACCCCGCCGATGCCGACGACGATCAGAAAGGCCCAGCCGACGGAGACGGACTCGCCGGACAGGTAGTCGATGGCGCTGTCCCCGCCGAACGCCATCGCGACGGCGCTGGTCGGCACCTCGACGATGGCGGCCACGAGGAAGACCAGCACGATGGACAGGAGCTGGATGCCGAAGACGCGCCACCACGCGCCGCGCACGAGCTTGGCGGAGCGGCGCAGGGCGGAGATGATCCCCTGCTTCTCCAGCATCAAGGCGGGGGCGGCGAGGCTGAATCGGACCCAGAGCCAGATGGCGACGCCCGTTCCGGCGAGCGCTCCGAGCGAGGCGAGTGCCGCGCCTTCGCTGCCCACGCCGACCGCTGCGAGGAGCATTCCCGGCGCCATGCCCAGGCCGATGACGGCCGCGGCGATGGTGGGGATGAGCAGGAGCAGACCGCACAGCTGAAGCAGGCGCGGCCGGGCGCCGCCCCAGGCCTCGCCGGTGGACACGGGGCGGCCGAGGACCGCCCGGGCGGTGACCATGGTCAGCAGGGCGGTGGTGACGATGGTGCCCAGCACGCCGACGAGCATGGTGACCGAGCTACTGCCCAGGGCGTTGCGAACGGCTTCCAAGGCCTCCGCGAGCGTGGGGTCCGGCTCGTCGACGGTGCCGGTTCCGGAGGTGGTGCGGAACCACAGACCGGTGACGACGGTGATCAGCCCCTGGGTCACCACCGAGACCGCGAGCGAGATGCCGAGGACCGTGCGCCAGTGGGCGCGCATGGTGGCGACCGCGCCGTCGAGGATCTCGCTCACGGCGAGCGGCCGCAGCGGGATGACGCCGGGGCGGGGCGCGGGCGGCGGCTGTCGCCAACCGGCGCCCCAGCCGCCGCCGTTCGCCGATCCGGCCGGGTGCGGGGGCGGCGGGGTGACGCTGCCGTGGGGGGCCGTCCAGTGCCCGGCGGGTGGTTGCTGCTTGGCCCAGGTGGCGCCCCGCGCGGGCCGCTCCGGCGCGGGGTGGTCGACGGGCTCGTTCGGCTGCTGACTGCCGTGATCGGGCTCGTCGGAAGGGGACGATCCGGGCGGAGCCCAGCCCGGAGAGTCGTTCATCGTCGCTCCGTAGGTCGTTCGTTGGCCGGTCGCCGATGCGGTGACGGCCGCTTCGTAGCCATCGTGCCACGGTGTGTTGTGGTTCGTACCGGTCGCCGGGGCGGGCTGACCACTTCATCAGTCGGTGCCGCAGGGGGCAGACTGGTCGGATGGCTGATGAGCACCGGGAGTCCCCGGAAGGCGCCGCAGCGCCCACTGCTTTCGCACTGCGCTGGGAGGAACCACCGGAGGGGCCCGTGGTGGTGCTGCTCGACCAGACCCGGCTTCCCGCCGAGGAGGTCGAGCTGGTGTGCACCGATGTGCCGATGCTGGTGGAGGCGATCCGCTCGCTCGCGGTACGAGGAGCCCCGCTGCTCGGCATCGCCGGGGC
Organism: Streptomyces sp. BRA346; assembly: GCF_052851135.1. Taxonomy (NCBI): domain Bacteria; kingdom Bacillati; phylum Actinomycetota; class Actinomycetes; order Kitasatosporales; family Streptomycetaceae; genus Streptomyces; species Streptomyces sp. BRA346. Next base: position 1,963 of record NZ_JAIWIH010000048.1, read on the forward strand.
CTATGGGGTCGCCCTCGCCGCGGTGCGCGGTTTCGATGTGGACGAGGCCGCCGAGTCGCTCGCCCATGCCCGCCCCACCGCCGTCAACCTCGGCTATGGCGTGCGCCGGGCCGCCGCCGCGTTCCACACGGCGGTCCGGGACGGGGCCGACCCCGAGCGGGCCGCCGCGGCCGCGCTCGCCGAGGCCCGCACCCTGCACGGTGAGGACGCCGAGGCCAGCGGGCGGATGGCCGAGCACGGCCGGGCGCTCCTCGATGAGCTGCTGCCCGCGGGGGGCTACCGCATCCTCACCCACTGCAACTCCGGCGCGCTGGTCTCCGGCGGTGAGGGCACCGCCCTGGCCGTGGTCAAGGCGGTGCACCGGGCCGGGCAGCTGCGGCGGCTCTGGGTGGACGAGACCCGTCCGCTGTTCCAGGGGTCTCGCCTGACGGCGTACGAGGCGGCCCGGGCGGGGATGGCCTACACGCTGCTCACCGACAACGCGGCCGGATCGCTGTTCGCGGCCGGGGAAGTGGACGCGGTCGTGATAGGCGCGGACCGGATAGCCGCGGACGGTTCGGTGGCCAACAAGGTCGGCAGCTATCCGCTCGCGGTGCTGGCCCGCTACCACCATGTGCCGTTCATCGTGGTGGCCCCGACCACCACGGTGGATCCGGACACCCCCGACGGCGCGGCGATCGAGGTCGAACAGCGGCCCGGACACGAGGTGACGGACGTCCTACTGCCGCATGCCCCGGCCGCCCCCGGTGCCGACGCGGCGCTGGGAGTACCGGTGGCCCCACTGGGCACGCAGGCGTTCAACCCGGCCTTCGACGTCACCCCGCCGGAGCTGGTCACCGCGATCGTCACCGAGCGTGGTGTGGTCGCTCCGGTCACCGAAGGGGGTATCGCGGAGCTGTGCGACAGGTCACGATCAGGTAATGGGATGATGGCCTCATGAAGGGACGCGTCCTTGTCGTCGACGACGACACCGCACTGGCAGAGATGCTCGGCATCGTGCTGCGCGGCGAAGGCTTTGAACCGTCGTTCGTCTCGGACGGCGACAAGGCTCTTGCCGCCTTCCGCGAGGCCAAGCCGGATCTGGTGCTGCTCGATCTCATGCTGCCCGGACGGGACGGGATCGAGGTCTGCCGGCTGATCCGGGCCGAGTCCGGGGTGCCGATCGTCATGCTCACCGCCAAGAGCGACACGGTCGACGTGGTGGTCGGGCTGGAGTCCGGTGCCGATGACTACATCGTCAAGCCGTTCAAGCCGAAGGAGCTGGTGGCCCGGATCCGGGCGCGGCTGCGGCGGTCCGAGGACCCGACGCCGGAGCAGCTGACGATCGGCGATCTGGTGATCGACGTCGCCGGGCACTCGGTGAAGCGGGACGGGCAGTCGATAGCGCTGACCCCGCTGGAGTTCGATCTACTGGTGGCCCTGGCCCGCAAGCCGTGGCAGGTGTTCACCCGCGAGGTGCTGCTGGAGCAGGTCTGGGGCTATCGGCACGCGGCCGATACCCGGCTGGTCAATGTCCATGTGCAGCGGCTGCGCTCCAAGGTCGAGAAGGACCCGGAGCGGCCGGAGATCGTGGTGACCGTGCGCGGCGTCGGCTACAAGGCCGGGCCCAGCTGAGATGACGGGTGGCGGCACGGCTCCGCGGCCCCAGGGTTCGGGAGGCGGGGCGCCGGAGGGCGGCCGAGTGGGGCGGCCCGACCCGGCGGGTGACATTCCGCTGCTCCGGAGGCTGTGGAGCGGCGGGCATCTGCTGCCCGACGGTGCCTCCGGCGGACCGGCCCACCCCTTGATCCGGCTGTTCGGGCGGTGGGTGCGCCGTCCGCTGCTGCCCGCTGCCCGACTGTGGCGGCGGAACATCCAGCTGCGGGTGGTGGCCACCACGCTGCTGATGTCGCTCGGCGTGGTCATCCTGCTCGGCCTGGTCGTCATCGGCCAGGTGCGCAACGGTCTGCTGGACGCCAAGCGGCATGCCGCGCAGGGCCAGGCCGTCGGCGGGTTCGAGGTGGCCGAGCAGGTGGCCGACCGTAAGAGCGACACCGGCGGCCAGGACGGTGCGGGCCCCGGCAACCGCGGCGCCCAGGACGCGGGGGCGTGGCTGAACGCGCTGGTGGAGCAGTTGGCCAGCGGCGGCAAGGGCGCGTACTCGGTGGTCGCGCTCAGCTCCGACTCCGGGGAGACGCCCTATGTGGCCAGCCGCGGCCCCCGGGCCTCCGGTGACGTCAAGGCGGACAGCGTGCCCGCCGATCTGCGGCAGCGGGTGGACGAGGGCCGGACGGCCCCGTACGAGCAGTACGGGCGGATCGAGCACCTCGGCTCCGGCGACAGCGAGGCCGCGCTGATCATCGGCAAGCGACTGGACGACAACCACGGCGACGCGTATCAGCTGTACTACCTCTTCCCCTTCACCCAGGAGGAGAAGTCGCTGAGCCTGGTGAAGGGCACGCTGGCCACGGCCGGGGTGTTCGTGGTGGTGCTGCTCGGAGCCATCGCCTGGGTGGTGGTGCGGCAGGTCGTCACGCCGGTGCGGATGGCGGCCGGGATCTCCGAGCGGCTGGCGGCCGGTCTGCTCCAGGAGCGGATGAAGGTCACCGGGGAGGACGACATCGCCCGCCTCGGCGAGGCGTTCAACAAGATGGCCCAGAACCTCCAGCTCAAGATCCAGCAGCTGGAGGAGCTGTCACGGATGCAGCGGCGGTTCGTCTCGGACGTCTCCCATGAGCTGCGGACGCCGCTGACGACCGTGCGGATGGCGGCGGACGTCATCTACGAGGGGCGCGAGGACTTCGATCCGATCACGGCGCGCTCCGCCGAGCTGCTGTGGGGCCAGGTCGACCGCTTCGAGTCGCTGCTCTCCGATCTGCTGGAGATCAGCCGGTTCGACGCGGGCGCGGCCGCCCTGGAGGCCGACCAGATCGATCTGCGCGATGTGGTGAACCGGGTGGTCGACGGGGCCGAGCCGCTGGCCGACGCCAAGGGCACCCGGATCCTGGTGCGGGGCGCCGAGGCGCCGGTGATCGCTGAGGCGGACGCCCGCCGGGTGGAGCGGGTGCTGCGCAATCTCGTGGTCAACGCCGTGGAGCACGGCGAGGGCCGGGACGTGGTGGTGCGGCTCGCGGCGGCGGGCGGCGCGGTCGCGGTGGCCGTGCGGGACTATGGGGTGGGACTGAAGCCCGGCGAGGCGACGCGGGTGTTCAACCGCTTCTGGCGGGCCGATCCGGCGCGCGCCCGGACGACCGGCGGCACCGGTCTCGGGCTGTCGATCGCGGTGGAGGACGCGCGGCTGCACGGCGGCTGGCTCCAGGCGTGGGGCGAGCCCGGTGGCGGTTCGCAGTTCCGGCTGACGCTGCCGCGCGCCGCGGGCGATGTGCTGCGCGGTTCGCCGATCCCGCTGGAGCCCGACGACTCCCGGCGCAACCGGCAGCCGGCCGACGGCGGGCAGGCGCAGCCCGCGGCGGAGCGGCTGGCCTCGGTGCCCGCGCAGCCCCGCTCCGCGCTGCCGCCCGCCGAGGCCCCGGTGCCCCCGGCCGATCCGACGGCGCTGCCGGGGAACGGGGCCCGGGTGGTGCGTGGCGCCACGGAGCCGGTGCACCGGGAGCGAACGACACCGAACGAAGGGGAGGGCCGCCCCCGTGGGCGCTGACCGTGCCGACCGCCACCGTTCCCGCTCCGGCGCGCGTCGCCGTGCGCGGGGCACGGGCCCGTTGCTCGCGTGTGGGGTGCTGCTGCTGTCCGGCTGTGCCTCGATGCCCGACAGCGGGGATGTGCGCCGGGTCGACTCCTCGCCGCGCTCCGATGTGGATTCGCAGGTCCGGGTGTACGGGGTGAGCCCGGGCAAGGGCGAGCAGCCCGCCGAGCTGGTCTCCGGCTTCCTGGAGGCCACGACGAGCGACGAGGAGAACTTCGCCACCGCGAAGGAGTATCTGACCCGGGGCGCGTCCAAGGACTGGGATCCGTTCGCGCAGACCACGGTGCTGGAGCAGGCCCCGGACGTGCGGGTGGAGACCGATCCCGGCGATCGGGACGGCAACAGCAAGACGGTCGTGCTGTCGGGCAACCGGATCGCCACGGTGGACGCCGCGCACGCCTACCGGCCCGATGAGGAGCGGTACGAGCAGCGCATCCATCTCACGCTGCGCGGGTCGGAGTGGCGGATCGACGGGCCGCCGCCGGGGCTGGTGCTCGGCGAGTCCGACTTCCAGCGCATCTACCGGTCGGTCAACAAGTACTACTTCGCGAAGCTGGGGCCGGACGCCGCGGACTCACGGGTGGGGGACCAGGTCCTGGTCGCGGACCCGGTCTATCTGCGGCGGCGCATCAATCCGGTCACGTCGACGGTCAAGGCGCTGCTGGACGGTCCGACGGACTGGCTGGATCCGGTGGTCAGCACGGCCTTCCCGGCCGGTACGGCGCTCGGCCGCAACACCGGCAAGCTGTCGCTGGACGATTCGAACTCGCTGAAGGTCCGGCTGAGCGATCAGGCGGCGCAGATCAGCCCGGGGCGGTGTGCCCGGATGGCGGCGCAGACGCTGTTCACCGTGCAGGACCTCTGGGAGGGATCGGACGAGGTGAGCGGGGTGCGGCTGGAGCGGCAGAGCGGCTCCGAGCTGTGCGCCCTGTCGGGCGACGCGGCGCGCGCGTACGCCCCCGACCAGGTCATCGGGCGGCCCCAGCACCAGTACTTCGTGGACGCGCAGCACCGGATGGTCCGGCTGTCCGACGACGAGGACAAGCCACGTCCGGTGCCGGGGCCGTTCGGCGCCGACGGCGCGGGCCTTGGCACGGTGGCGGTCTCGCGCGACGAGCGGGACGCGGCGGCGGTCAGCGAGGACGGCCGGTCGCTGTACGTCACGGAGCTGGCGTCCGGAGCCGAGCGGGGCCGGGTGCGGGTGCACAGCCAGGGCGGCAGCCCCGAGCACGGGCTGACGGCGCCCAGCTGGGACGGGCTGGGCGGGCTGTGGGTGGCCGACCGGGACCCGCAGCGGCCGCGGCTGCTGCGGCTGCGGGGCGGCACCGGCCAGGCGGACGAGGTCGAGCTGCCGACGCTGGACGGTGGCCGGATCACGGCGCTGCGGATGTCCGCGGACGGCACCAGGATCGCGATGCTGGTCAAGCAGGACGGGCATACGACGCTGCGGCTGGGCCGGATCGAGCGGCGGGGCACGGCGGACCGTCCGAAGTTGTCGGTGCGGGCGCTGCACGCGATCGCGCCGAAGCTCCAGGACGTCGACACCGCGTCCTGGGCGGGGGACAGCCGTCTGGTGGTCGCGGGCCGCGAGTCGGACGGCGTGCAGCAGCTCAAGTACGTGGAGACGGACGGCTCACCGGCGGATCTGCCGGAGGTGCCGGGGCCGAACGGGGTGGAGACGGTCGCCGCCTCGGAGGACCAGACCCGGCCGCTGATCGCCGAGACCAGGGAGAACGGGATCGTCCGGCTGCTGCCGAACACGGACTGGAAGACCGTGGACGAGGACGGTTCCGGGCCGGTGTACCCCGGATAGCCGTACGGGCGGGGGAGGCCGGTCCGGCCTCCCAGGCGCCCGCCACCCCCTGGGGGCGGCCAGTTGTCCACATGCGCGTGGTTTTCCACAGGGGGTGGCGGCCCGGCCGGTGTGACGGGACAGTGGGGCCATGCGGGGCTGGTGGCGGGAGATCGCCGATCTGGTGCTGCCGGCCGACTGCGCGGGATGCGGTCGGCCGGGTGTCCCGCTGTGCGACCGGTGTCATGGGGCGCTGCGCGGGCCCGGGGCGCGTCGGGTGCTGCCGAGCCCGGTGCCGCCGGGGCTGCCGGTGGTCCATGCGGCGGTGGATTACGTGGACGAGGCCCGGGCGGTGCTGCTCGCGCACAAGGAGCGGGGAGCGCTGCGGCTGGCGGGGCCGCTGGGCGAGGCGCTGGCCGGTGCGGTGCGGACGGTGGCCCGCGGGGCCCTGCCCCGGGACCTGGGGGACCGGCCCCTGCTGCTGGTGCCGGTGCCCTCGGCGCGGCGTGCGGTGGGGGCGCGGGGCCATGATCCGGCCCGGCGCATCGCGTGCGCGGCGGCGGGCGTGCTGCGTCGCGAGGGATGTCCCGCGCGGGTGCCGTCGGTGCTGCGGCAGCGGCGGCGGGTGACCGACCAGTCGGGGCTGGGCGCGCGGCAGCGACGGGCGAACGTGACGGGGGCGCTGGAGGCCGTGCCGGGTGGCGGGCGGCTCCTGGTGGCGGGCCCGGTGGTGCTGGTGGACGATCTGATGACGACGGGGGCCTCGCTCGCGGAGGCCGCGCGGGCGGTGGCGGAGGCGGGCGGCCGGGTCGTGGGCGGGGCGGTGGTGGCCGCGCCGCCGAACCCGGCGTCCACTCCCGCGCCCTGGGGAAACTCGGCGGCTCCGGGGCGTCTCAGACCCTTCGCGAGCGGTAAGCGGAACTGAATACGAAGCCGTGTCGTTGCAGGCTGTAAAGGCGCCAAAGCACCTGATCGGAGGTACGGCTCGGTAGGGGGTGCCGACAACCGTCCCGGCGAGCTATGTTCGGTTGTGAGGAGTGGCAGGTGCTATGACTCGCAAATCCGCTTGGCGTGCTTTGCGTGCTTTCTCGTGAGCCGTTAACCGAAACGGGGTGGAGTTGTTCCCCGTGGGAAGGAGAGGTGAAAGCCGCCAAGCCGGTGGCTCCGGAAGACGCCGGAGCCTAGTGCACAAGGGATGAGCTCCGGTGGACCATCCGGAGCGACCCGGGAACGGAGTTCTGCGTGGACATCGTCGTCAAGGGCCGTAAAACAGAGGTGCCCGAGCGGTTCCGGAAGCACGTGGCCGAGAAGCTGAAGCTGGATAAGCTCCAGAAGCTCGACGGCAAGGTGATCAGCCTCGACGTCGAGGTGTCCAAGGAGCACAATCCGCGGCAGGCCGACCGGTCCGACCGTGTGGAGATCACCCTTCGCTCCCGCGGCCCGGTCATTCGGGCGGAGGCCGCGGCGGCCGATCCGTACGCAGCGCTGGACCTGGCGGCCGGCAAGCTGGAAGCGCGGATGCGCAAGCAGCACGACAAGCGCCACACCCGGCGTGGCAACGGTCGCATTCCGGCCAGCGACGTGGCCATCACAGTGCCCAATGCGGCACGTATCAACGGCCACGGTGAGATCGCCGCCCAGCGCGCCCCGTCGGACACTGTTCCGACCACCCGGATGGGACCCCTGGAAGTTCAGGGTGAAGGCCCCCTCGTGGTCCGTGAGAAGACCCACGCCGCGGTCCCGATGACGCTCGATCAGGCTCTCTACGAGATGGAGCTGGTCGGGCACGATTTCTATCTGTTCGTCGACTCCGACACCAGTCAGCCCAGCGTCGTCTACCGGCGGCACGGCTATGACTACGGGGTCATTCATCTTCAGCCGGAGGCGTTCGCAGGGGAAGAGCCCGGTGGCGCCGGCGGTGCGCTCGGCGCCTGAGACCACCCGAGGCTCGACCGCTTCTGGGCGGGCGCACAGAGACTGAACGGGATCGCGCGGCGTATGCGCCGCGCGGTCCCGTGGCCGGTCCGGGCATGAAATCATGGCTCGACGGCCAACCGGCATGGGGAAACGACTGGTTGACGCCGTACAGCACCGTGCACCGCAGAGTGCAGACCGCAAGGGCCATGGCCTTCAGGGGGAGGAACGATGGCGGACAGCTTCGGGCCCGTGTCCGACGAAGGCGATGACCAACGCCTGGGGCCGGACAGGGGCGAGCCGCGCAAGGAGCCGATTCGGGTCCTCGTAGTGGACGACCACGCTCTCTTCCGGCGTGGGTTGGAGATCGTCCTGGCCCAGGAGGAGGACATTCAGGTCGTCGGTGAGGCCGGGGACGGCGCCGAGGCCGTGGACAAGGCGGCGGATCTGCTGCCGGACATCGTCCTGATGGATGTGCGCATGCCCAAGCGCGGGGGGATCGAGGCCTGCACGTCGATCAAGGAAGTGGCCCCCAGCGCCAAGATCATCATGCTGACGATCAGCGACGAGGAGGCCGACCTCTACGACGCGATCAAGGCGGGCGCCACCGGCTATCTGCTCAAGGAGATCTCGACCGACGAGGTGTCGACCGCGATTCGCGCGGTGGCCGACGGCCAGTCGCAGATCAGCCCGTCGATGGCGGCCAAGCTCCTCACCGAGTTCAAGTCGATGATCCAGCGCACCGACGAGCGGCGGCTGGTGCCGGCGCCCCGGCTCACCGACCGTGAGCTGGAGGTGCTGAAGCTGGTGGCCACCGGCATGAACAACCGCGACATCGCCAAGGAGCTGTTCATCAGCGAGAACACCGTGAAGAACCACGTCCGGAACATCCTGGAGAAGCTTCAGCTGCACTCCCGGATGGAGGCCGTGGTCTACGCGATGCGGGAGAAGATCCTCGAAATCAGGTGAGCGGCAGCGGATGAGCGGCAGGTGAGCCGGGCCGCGGTCAGCGGACCGCGGCCGCCAGCGGTGCGGCCAGCTCCGGGCGGTTGACCCGCTCGATCCGCACCGCGTCGCAGCCCACCCACCCGGCCGCCTCGCGGAGCGCATCGGCCATCGGCGCCACGGCCTTCGGGGTGTCCAGCGACACCTGCCGGGCCACCAGCGTGGTCCCCTCACGGGCCGGGTCGACCCGGCCGAGCAGCCGCCCGCCCGACAGCAGCGGCATGGCGAAGTAGCCGTACACCCGCTTGGGCCGGGGCACGTACGCCTCCAGCCGATGGCTGAAGCCGAAGATCCGCTCGGTGCGCGCCCGGTCCCATATCAAGGAGTCGAAGGGCGACAGCAGGGTCGTGCGGTGCCGTCCGCGCGGGGTGGTGGCCAGCGCCTCGGGGTCCGCCCAGGCGGCCTTGTCCCAGCCCGCGACCTTCACCGGCACCAGCCCCGAGTCCGCGATCACCGCGTTGACCTGCTCCCCCTTGAGCCGGTGGTAGTCCGCGAGATCCGCCCGGGTGCCCACGCCGAGGGACTGCCCCGCGAGCCGCACCAGCCGCCGCAGGCACTCCGCGTCGTCCAGGTCGTCGTGCAGCAGCGCCTCCGGCACCGCGCGCTCCGCCAGGTCGTACACCCGCTTCCAGCCGCGCCGCTCCACGCACACCACCTCGCCGTACATCAGCGCGCGCTCGACCGCGACCTTCGTCGCCGACCAGTCCCACCACAGGCCGCCGTTCTTGGCGCCGCCCAGCTCGGTCGCCGTCAGCGGGCCCTCGGCGTGCAGCTGCGCCACGACCTTCTCGTACGCGCCCGGCGGCAGCTCGTGGTGCCAGTGCGGGCGGGCGCGGTAGGCGCGGCGGCGGAACGCGAAGTGCGGCCACTCCTCGATCGGCAGCACGCACGCCGCGTGCGACCAGTACTCGAAGGCGTGGGTGTCGCTCCAGTACGCCGATTCGACCGCCGTGCGGCCGACCGCGCCCAGGCGCGCGTACGGAATCAGCTCGTGCGAGCGCGCCAGCACCGAGATCGTGTCCAGCTGCACCGCGCCCAGATGGCGCAGGACGCCGCGCACTCCACCGCGCCGGTCGGGCGCCCCCAGGAGCCCCTGGGCGCGCAGCGCGATCCGGCGCGCCTCGTCGGCGGACAGACTGACCTCGGGCTTGTGGTGCTGCGCCTCCCGCTCAGCCTCGGCGCGCTCCGCTGCACCGGCTTCCTTCGTCACTGCTCGCTCCTTCGTCGCTGCGCGGCTCCTCAGTCCAGCCGGCGCAGCGCGCCGAGGCACGCTCACGGTGGCCCCGGACCCGGAGGCGGGATTCGTCATGCGCGCCACCGTAGTGGCGACCACTGACAACGCCCCCGACCCGTGGGGGCACGCGGTCAGATCCGGTTCGCGGCGGGGGCCGGGAGATACGGCGTGGTCGAGGGCAGCCCGAAGTCGGAGGGCAGCAGCGCGCCCCGCCAGGCGTCCCGCCGGGTGCCCTCGCGGACGATCCGCGCCCGGTCCGTCCCCTCCATCCGGAAGCCCACGGCGAGCGCGACCGCCCGCGACGCCTCGTTCCCGGCCTCCGTGCACCACTCCAGCCGCTCCACGCCCAGCCCGGTGAACGCCCACTCGGCCACAGCCCGCGCCGCCTCGCCCGTGTAGCCGCGCCGCCGGTGCTCTCGTACCGTCCAGTAGCCCAGTTCGGCCTGGCGCTCGGGGCCGTGCAGCCGGGCCAGCCGTACCAGGCCCATGGCCCCGATGAGCGTTTCCTCACCCTTGGTGACCAGCGCGAAGTTATAGGTACGGTCGTCCCGCCAGCCCTCCGGGCAGGTCCGCCGGACGAAGTCCTCGGCGTGGGCGCGTTCGTACGGAGCGGGCACGGTGGTCCAGCGCAGGATGTCCGGGTCCTGACAGGCGGCGTGGACCGCCGGGGCGTCGGACGGCCGGAAGGGGCGCAGGACGAGTCGCTCGGTGGTAAGGGTGACGGGCTCCATGGCGAGAGTCTGGGCTGCTGCCGCGCGGGTCCGCGACTGGTTTTGGCGAATTCGGGGGCACCCCGGCGACCTCTCACGCGTTGACACGGTGTGGTGACACCCGGCCCGCGTGGTGACGGACCTCCCGGCCAGGCGGGGTCTGTCTTACGATGGCCGTTGCGGCGGGGCTTGTGCCCCTTGACAATGCCGCGCCAGCGCACCCCACAACCGTGCCAGGCCCGACCGGCAAGGAGCCAGCCTACGTGTCCGTCTTCAACAAGCTCATGCGTGCAGGCGAAGGAAAGATCCTGCGCAAGCTGCACCGCATTGCGGACCAGGTCAATTCCATCGAAGAGGACTTCCTGTCGCTCTCCGACGCCGAGCTGCGTGCCCTCACCGACGAGTACAAGGAGCGGTACGCCGACGGCGAAAGCCTCGACGACCTGATGCCGGAGGCGTTCGCGACCGTGCGCGAGGCGGCCAAGCGGGTGCTCGGCCAGCGTCACTACGACGTCCAGCTGATGGGCGGTGCCGCGCTGCACCTCGGGTACGTCGCCGAGATGAAGACCGGTGAGGGCAAGACCCTGGTGGGCACCCTGCCGGCGTATCTGAACGCGCTGTCCGGCAAGGGCGTCCACCTGATCACGGTCAACGACTACCTGGCCGAGCGTGACTCCGAGTGGATGGGCCGGGTGCACAGGTTCCTCGGCCTCGAGGTCGGCTGCATCCTCGCCAACATGACCCCGGCGCAGCGCCGCGAGCAGTACGCGTGCGACATCACCTACGGCACCAACAACGAGTTCGGCTTCGACTATCTGCGCGACAACATGGCGTGGTCGCAGGAGGAGCTGGTGCAGCGCGGCCACAACTTCGCGATCGTCGACGAGGTCGACTCGATCCTGGTGGACGAGGCCCGTACGCCGCTGATCATCTCGGGCCCGGCCGACCAGGCCACCAAGTGGTACGGGGACTTCGCCAAGCTGGTCACCCGGCTGACCCGCGGCGAGGCGGCGAATCCGCAGAAGGGCGTGGAGGAGACCGGGGACTACGAGGTCGACGAGAAGAAGCGCACCGTCGGCATCCACGAGTCCGGTGTCACCAAGGTCGAGGACTGGCTGGGCATCGACAACCTGTACGAGTCGGTGAACACCCCGCTGGTCGGCTACCTGAACAACGCCATCAAGGCCAAGGAGCTGTTCAAGAAGGACAAGGACTACGTCGTCATCGACGGCGAAGTCATGATCGTCGACGAGCACACCGGCCGTATCCTCGCCGGCCGCCGCTACAACGAGGGCATGCACCAGGCGATCGAGGCCAAGGAAGCGGTCGAGATCAAGGACGAGAACCAGACCCTCGCCACGATCACCCTCCAGAACTTCTTCCGCCTCTACGACAAGCTCTCCGGCATGACCGGTACGGCGATGACCGAGGCCGCCGAGTTCCACCAGATCTACAAGCTCGGTGTGGTCCCGATCCCGACCCACCGCCCCCTCGCCCGGGTCGACCAGTCCGACCTGATCTACCGTACCGAGGTGGCCAAATTCGACGCGGTCGTCGACGACATCGTCGAGAAGCACGAGAAGGGCCAGCCGGTCCTGGTCGGCACCACCTCCGTGGAGAAGTCCGAGTACCTGTCGCAGCAGCTCGCCAAGCGCGGTGTGCCGCACGAGGTGCTCAACGCCAAGCAGCACGACCGGGAGGCGACGATCGTCGCCCAGGCGGGCCGCAAGGGCGCCGTCACGGTCGCGACGAACATGGCCGGGCGAGGTACGGACATCAAGCTCGGCGGCAACCCCGACGACCTCGCCGAGGCCGAGCTGCGCCAGCGCGGCTTGGACCCGGTGGAGCACTCCGAGGAGTGGGCGGCCGCGCTGCCCGCCGCCCTGGAGAAGGCCGAGGCCGCGGTCAAGGCCGAGTTCGAGGAGGTCAAGGACCTCGGCGGGCTGTATGTGCTGGGCACCGAGCGCCATGAGTCGCGCCGTATCGACAACCAGCTGCGCGGTCGTTCCGGCCGTCAGGGCGACCCCGGCGAGTCCCGCTTCTACCTCTCGCTCGGTGACGACCTGATGCGGCTGTTCAAGGCGCAGATGGTCGAGCGCGTCATGGCCATGGCCAACGTTCCCGACGATGTGCCGATCGAGAACAAGATGGTCACCCGCGCCATCGCCTCCGCCCAGTCGCAGGTCGAGCAGCAGAACTTCGAGACCCGTAAGAACGTCCTGAAGTACGACGAGGTCCTCAACCGGCAGCGCGAGGTCATCTACGGCGAGCGCCGCCGCGTCCTGGAGGGCGAGGACCTCCAGGAGCAGGTCGGCCACTTCATGGACGACACGATCGACGCGTACATCCAGGCGGAGACCGTCGAGGGCTTCGCCGAGGAGTGGGACCTGGACCGGCTGTGGGGCGCGTTCAAGCAGCTCTACCCGGTCGAGGTGACCGTCGACGAGCTGGAGGAGGAGACCGGCGACCGCGCCGGGATCACCGCCGAGTTCATCGGCGAGGCCATCAAGGACGACATCCACCGGCAGTACGCGGCCCGCGAGGAGCAGCTCGGCTCCGAGATCATGCGTGAGCTGGAGCGGCGCGTCGTGCTGTCCGTGCTGGACCGCAAGTGGCGCGAGCACCTCTACGAGATGGACTACCTCCAGGAGGGCATCGGGCTGCGCGCGATGGCCCAGAAGGACCCGCTGGTCGAGTACCAGCGCGAGGGCTTCGACATGTTCCAGGCCATGATGGAGGGCATCAAGGAGGAGTCGGTCGGCTACCTGTTCAACCTGGAGGTCCAGGTCGAGCAGCAGGTCGAGGAGGTCCCGGTCGAGGATGCGGAGGCCAAGGCCACGCTGGACAAGGACGTGCAGGACGCGGTCCCGGCGGGCGCGGGCGCACCCTCGACGGGTCGTCCCGAGATCCACGCCAAGGGCCTGGACGCCCCGCAGCGGCCGGACCGGCTGCACTTCTCGGCCCCGACGGTCGACGGCGAGGGCGGCATCGTGGAAGGCGACTTCACCAACGGTGAGATCCCGCCCGCGCCGCGCTCCGAGGCCGACGGGCTGACCCGCGCGGAGCGGCGCAAGGCCAACAAGGGTGGCCGCCGCCGTAAGAAGTAGCGCGTAGCGGAATGGCGCGAGAGGCCGGGGCACCGTGCGACTACGCACGGTGCCCCGGCCTTCTCACGGCCCCGCCGATGTGACCAGCGGGCCGAGGTCGACGGCGGCGCAGCGCCAGCGGGCGTCGGCGCCCAGCTCCAGCCGGAACGCGAGCGCGCTGAGCCGGTCGGCCGAGGCGATCCGGGCGAACGCCTCGATCACCCCGTGCCGCGGCCGGTACTCCCCGCAGCGCCGTACGACGGGTACGGCGCATCCGGCGGCGGGGCGCAGCGGTGCGCGGGGCGCGAGCACGATCAGCTGGTCGTAGGCGTCCGGGAGGGTGTGCCCGAGCAGGGTGTGGACCGGCCGCTGGCCGCTGAGGGTGAGCAGCAGCCGGTGCGCGAACCAGTAGTGGGGCAGCCGGTCCCGCTCGCGCTGTACGGCGGCGAGGGCGGCCGTACGCGAGACGGCCGCGGTGCGCCGGGCGGGGCCGCCGCCGATTGGCCGCGTCGCGGTGTGGGGGCCGGGCCGTAGTGCGGTCGCGCTTCCGGTCGCGCCGCCGGGTGCGCCGTCCGGTCGCCGTACGGTGGCGCCGCCCGGCCGCCGGGAATCGCGGCGCCCCGGCGGCCCGCCACGGCCCCCGGCCCCACCGCTCCGGCGCCGCGCGGCGGTGCCCGCCGCGCCCCGGTCGGTCCGCGTCGTGGTCCGGGTGATCTCGTGCATGCGTCCCGCCGTCTCTGCCGGGCCCGGGAAATACCGGGCAGTAGCTTTCTGTCGGGGAGACTTCTACCGACGCGTTTCCGCCACCCGCAACGCCCGTCACCGGGCCCCCGGACCCGGCCGGGCCGTTCACCTATCCGGGGGAATCGATCCGGTGGAAGGACTGGTGGCGGCATATGGGACAGCGGACGAGCCCGGGGCCCGCGGCCCCCGGGAATCCCCCGAACGGGGACCGGCAGCCCCGACCGACCGGCCCCACGGTTCGAGCTGAAGGTGCTCCACGCCGCCGCCCCGACGGGGGCACCTCCCCGCGGCAGCTGGGGAAAAACCCAGCACTCAAAGCGGGGGCGTCGAACGTATGCTGGCGGGACCTGATGTCTCGTGAAAGTGGCGGCCCATGCGCGTCTACGTCCCCCTGACCCTCTCCGGTCTCGCCGAGGCGCACAAGACGGGAGAACTGGGGCCGGGGCCGCTGACCGCGTATGCCGTGACGCCCGCGCTGCGCGAGTGGTACGTGTCGGACGACATCGAGGAGCTGGAGTACGCCGCCCTCAGCCGGGCCGCGCAGGCATCCCTGCGGCTGCTCGCCGTGGACCGGCAGGTGCCGCGGCGGCGCGTGGTGGTGGCCGTGGACGTGCCCGACGGGCAGGCGGTCCCCGACCCGGACCGGGGGCTGGACCAGTCCGCGCTGGGGGAGGTGCGGATCGCCGCCGCCGTACGGCTGTCCGAGGCCGCGGCGGTGCACCTGGACGCCGACGACGCCGAGCGGGACGTCGCCGCGGCGGCCGACGCGCTGGGCGCGGCGGACCTCGGGGACGACGACGCGCAGTTCACGGTGGACGGTGCGGAGGACCACGAGCTGATGTGGTACGCCACCCAGGAGATCCCCAATCTCATCGAGTAGGCCGTACCGTCGAGGGATGGGGACGAACCGCGTGACGCACATCGTGTGGGACTGGAACGGCACGCTCTTCCATGACATCGACGTCGTGATCCAGGCGACGAACGCCTCGTTCGGGGAGATCGGCCTGCCGCCGATCACGCTGGAGCGCTACCGGGAGCTGTACTGCGTACCGGTCCCGCTCTTCTACGAGCGGCTGATGGGGCGGCTGCCCACCGACGAGGAGTGGGAGGTCATGGACGAGGCCTTCCACCGGCACTACTGGGCGCTGGCCGAGAGCGCGGGGCTGGCGCTCGGCGCCCGGGAGCTGCTCACGGAGTGGCAGTCTGCGGGGCTCACCCAGTCGCTGTGCTCGCTGGCGCCGCACGAGAACCTGATGCCCCTGGTGCGTACGCACGGCATCGAGCGCCACTTCGTCCGCGTGGACGGCCGCACCGGTCAGAGCACCACCGGCAAGGCCGAGCAGATGGTGCGGCACCTCGCCGCGCTGGAGAGGGTGCCGCCGCAGCGGATCGTGGTGATCGGCGATGCGGTGGACGACGCGGTGGCGGCCCAGCACGTGGGGGCGCGGGCGGTGCTCTACACGGGCGGCTCGCACAGCCGGACCAGTCTGCTCTCCGCCGGGGTGCCGGTGGTCGACACCCTGGAGGAGGCCGTACGGGAGGCCGAGGCGCTGGCTGACAGCTGACAGCTGACAGCTGACAGCTGACAGCTGACAGCTGAGAGGTGACAGGTGACAGGTGACAGGTGACAGACGCCAGCTGACGGGTAGCGGATATCAGATAGCAGCTGACGCTTGAGAGGTAACAGCTATCAGCTGACAGATGGCGAAATCTGTCAGCTGATCGGTGCCTTCGTCCGCAGCACCGCCAGGAACTCCCGCATCCACACCGGATGGTCCGGCCACGCCCGCGACGACACCAGCGTGCCGTCCACCACGACCTCCGCGTCCTGGAACGTCGCCCCCGCCGCCTGCATGTCCAGTTCCAGCGCCGGATACGCGGTCACCCGCCGCCCGGTCAGCGCGCCGACCGCCGCCGTCAGCAGCGGGCCGTGGCAGAGCTGCGCCACCGGCTTGTCGGCGTCGAAGAACGCTTTGCAGATCTTGCGCAGCTCCGGGTCGTTGCGGAGGTATTCCGGGGCCCGGCCGCCCGGGATCACCAGGGCGGCGTACTGCCCCGGGTCGACGTCGGAGAAGGCGAGGTCGGCGGGGAAGCTGTAGCCGGGCTTCTCGGTGTAGGTGTCGTAGCCCTCCTCGAAGTCGTGCACCACGAAGCGCAGCGTTTTGCGGGAGGGGGCCGCGATGTGTACGTCGTAGCCTTCCTCGCGCAGGCGCTGGTACGGGTAGAGCACCTCCAGGGACTCGGCCGCGTCCCCGGTCACCAGCAGGATCTTCGCAGTCGCAGCAGTGCTGCTCATGCCGCCCACCTCCACGTTTCCACGCTTACCACCGACGATCTCACCCTGCCTCCGCACCAGAGGTTTGCCAAGAGCGCATCGGGTGGCGCCGCACGCTCCCCGGCTGTCCGGTGTCGTCAAACATCGGGGTCGGGTTTTGTACACGAACGGCTCATGACGAGCCCCTGGGGTGGAGCGATAGCCTTACTGCGTGATCAGCGCGATAGTCCACGGGGGCAAGGAGGCCCTCGCTCCCAGCCCGGGGGGCCTCCGGGCCGGAGCCGCTGCCGCTGGTCGACGCCGCGTGGGGTCTTGGTCACTTACGGCCGAGTACGCCGCGGCCTTCTCCCGATCCGGCATACCGTCGTACGTGACCGGATACCCCGAGTCGCGGCGTCATGCCACCGCCACCTATGTCACGCAACGGCGCGCGACAGGAGCCAGAGGACATGCAGACCAAGCTGGACGAAGCCAAGGCCGAGCTGCTCGCACGGGCCGCCCGGGTCGCTGAGAACAGCCCTGCCGGGGGGCAACCACCGGTACAGGGCCCGGGCCCGGAGACCCTGACCGCATACCTCCAGCACTACTACCTGCACACGCCACCCGAGGACCTCGCGGACCGTGACCCGGTCGACGTCTTCGGTGCGGCGCTCTCGCACTACCGGCTTGCCGAGGCGCGCCCCCAGGGCACGGCGAACGTTCGGGTGCACACGCCGACCGTCGAGCAGCACGGCTGGACGTGCAGCCATTCGGTGGTCGAGGTGGTCACCGACGACATGCCGTTCCTGGTCGACTCGGTGACCAATGAGCTGACCCGCGCGGGCCGCGGCATCCATGTGGTGATCCACCCGCAGGTGGTCGTGCGGCGCGACATCACCGGCAAGCTGATCGAGCTGCTGGACGCCTCGTACGACCGCAAGGCCCGCGAGAACCTGCCGCACGACGCCGTCGTCGAGTCCTGGATCCACGTCGAGATCGACCGGGAGACCGACCGCGGCGACCTCAAGCAGATCACCGCCGACCTGCTGCGCGTCCTGTCCGACGTCCGCGAGGCCGTCGAGGACTGGGACAAGATGCGCCAGTCGGCGCTGCGGCTCGCCGAGGAGCTGCCCGCGGAGCCCAAGGCCGCCGAGGTGCGCGAGCAGGAGGTCGAGGAGGCCCGTGAGCTGCTGCGCTGGCTTTCCGACGACCACTTCACCTTCATCGGCTACCGCGAGTACGAGCTGACCCAGGCGCCCACCGAGGCCGGTGGCGAGGAGGACGTGCTGAGCGCGGTGCCCGGCACCGGCCTCGGCATCCTGCGGTCCGATCCGGCCCATCAGGACACCGACGAGAGCGCCCACGCCGGGGCCGCCCCGGTGTCCCCGTCGTTCAACCGGCTGCCGGCCGACGCCCGCGCCAAGGCCCGCGAGCACAAGCTGCTGGTCCTCACCAAGGCCAACAGCCGCGCCACCGTCCACCGGCCGTCGTACCTCGACTACATCGGTGTGAAGAAGTTCGACGCCGAGGGCAATGTGATCGGCGAGCGCCGCTTCCTGGGGCTGTTCTCGTCCGCCGCGTACACCGAGTCGGTGCGCCGGGTCCCGGTCATCCGGCGCAAGGTGGACGAGGTGCTGGCGGGCGCCGGGTTCGGGCCCAACAGCCACGACGGCCGTGACCTGCTCCAGATCCTGGAGACCTACCCGCGCGACGAGCTGTTCCAGACCCCGGTCGACCAGCTCCGCTCGATCGTCACCAGCGTGCTCTACCTCCAGGAGCGGCGCCGGCTGCGGATGTTCCTGCGGCAGGACGAGTACGGGCGCTACTACTCGGCGCTGGTCTACCTGCCCCGGGACCGCTTCACCACCGATGTGCGGCTGCGGCTGACCGACATCCTGCTGGAGGAGCTGAGCGGCCGCCCGCCGGTGGACTTCACCGCCCTGCACACCGAGTCGGTGCTGTCGCGGCTGCACTTCGTGGTCCGCGTCCAGCCCGGTACGGAGCTGCCCGACCTGACCGACGCCGATGTCGAGCGCATCGAGAACCGGCTGGTCGACGCCGCCCGCTCGTGGGCCGACGGGTTCTCCGAGGCCCTGGTGTCGGAGGTGGGCGAGGAGCGCGCCGCCGAGCTGCTGCGCCGCTATCAGCACGCCTTCCCCGAGGGCTACAAGGCCGACCACACGCCGCGCGGCGCCGTCGCCGACCTCCAGCACGTGGAGCGGCTGACCGCCGAGGACAGCAAGCAGGATTTCGCGCTCAGCCTGTACGAGCCGGTCGGCGCGGCCCACGCCGAGCGCCGCTTCAAGATCTACCGGGCGGGCGGCCAGGTGTCGCTGTCGGCCGTGCTGCCGGTGCTCAACACGCTGGGCGTCGAGGTGGTCGACGAGCGCCCGTACGAGCTGCGCTGCGCGGACAAGACCACCGCCTGGATCTACGACTTCGGGCTGCGGCTGCCGCTGCGCGAGGGCGAGGCCCTCGCCGACGACGCCCGTGAGCGCTTCCAGAACGCGTTCGCCGCGGTGTGGACCGGCCAGGCCGAGAGCGACAACTTCAACCAGCTGGTGCTGGGCGCCGGTCTCGACTGGCGGCAGGCCATGGTGCTGCGCGCGTATGCCAAGTACCTGCGGCAGGCCGGTTCCACCTTCAGCCAGTCGTACATGGAGGACACCCTCCGTAACAACGTCCACACGACCCGGCTGCTGGTCTCCCTCTTCGAGGCCCGGATGTCGCCCGAGCGGCAGCGGGCGGGGCTGGAGCTGACCGATGCCCTGATGGAGGAGCTGGACGCGGCGCTGGACCAGGTGGCCTCGCTCGACGAGGACCGCATCCTGCGCTCGTTCCTCACCCTCATCAAGGCCACCCTGCGCACCAACCACTTCCAGAAGAACGGGGAGGGCGAGCCGCACGACTACCTGTCGGTCAAGCTCGACCCGCAGGCCGTGCCCGATCTGCCCGCGCCCCGCCCGGCGTACGAGATCTGGGTGTACTCGCCGCGCGTCGAGGGCGTGCACCTGCGCTTCGGCAAGGTCGCGCGCGGTGGCCTGCGCTGGTCCGACCGGCGTGAGGACTTCCGTACCGAGATCCTGGGCCTGGTCAAGGCGCAGATGGTGAAGAACACGGTCATCGTGCCGGTCGGTGCCAAGGGCGGATTCGTCGGCAAGCGGCTGCCGGACCCGTCGGTGGACCGGGACGCCTGGCTGGCCGAGGGCATCGGCTGCTACAAGACCTTCATCTCCGGTCTGCTCGACATCACCGACAACATGGTCGGCGGCCAGGTCGAGCCGCCGAAGGACGTCGTCCGGCACGACGGGGAGGACACCTACCTGGTCGTCGCCGCCGACAAGGGCACCGCGACCTTCTCCGACATCGCCAACGAGGTCGCCCAGTCCTACGGCTTCTGGCTCGGCGACGCCTTCGCCTCCGGCGGTTCCGCGGGGTACGACCACAAGGGCATGGGCATCACCGCGCGCGGCGCCTGGGAGTCCGTCAAGCGGCACTTCCGCGAGCTGGACCACGACACCCAGAGCGAGGACTTCACGGTCGTCGGCGTCGGCGACATGTCCGGTGACGTGTTCGGCAACGGCATGCTGCTGAGCGAGCACATCCGGCTGGTCGCCGCCTTCGACCACCGGCACATCTTCATCGACCCCAACCCGGACGCGGCCACCTCGTACGCCGAGCGCCGCCGGCTGTTCGAGCTGCCGCGCTCGTCCTGGGAGGACTACGACACCGAGCTGATCTCGGCGGGCGGCGGCATCCACCCCCGTACGGCCAAGGCCATCCAGATCACCCCGCAGGTGCGGGCCGCGCTCGGCATCGAGACCAAGGTCGCCAAGATGACCCCGGCCGACCTGATGAAGGCCATCCTCAAGGCCCCGGTCGACCTGCTGTGGAACGGCGGCATCGGTACGTACGTCAAGGCGTCCACCGAATCGCACGCCGACGTCGGCGACAAGGCCAACGACGCGATCCGGGTGGACGGCCAGGACCTGCGGGCCAAGGTCGTCGGCGAGGGCGGCAACCTGGGCCTGACCCAGCTCGGCCGCATCGAGTTCGCCACCAACGGCGGCCGGATCAACACCGACGCGATCGACAACAGCGCCGGGGTGGACACCTCCGACCACGAGGTGAACATCAAGATCCTGCTCAACGCGCTGGTCACCGAGGGCGACATGACGGTCAAGCAGCGCAACAAGCTGCTGGCCGAGATGACCGACGAGGTCGGCGCGCTGGTGCTGCGCAACAACTACGCGCAGAACGTGGCCCTCGCCATCTCCGGCGCCCAGGCCCCCAGCCTCCTCCACGCCCACCAGCGGCTGATGCGCCGCCTGTCGCGCGAGGGACGGCTGGACCGCGGGCTGGAGTTCCTGCCCGCCGACCGGCAGATCCGCGAGCGGCTGACCGCCGGACGCGGACTGACCCAGCCCGAGCTGGCTGTGCTGCTCGCCTACGTCAAGATCACCGTGGCGGACGAGCTGATCGGCACCGAGCTGCCCGACGACCCGTACCTTCAGCGGCTGCTGCACGCCTACTTCCCACAGGCGCTGAGCCAGAGGTTCCCCGAGTACGTCGACGGGCATGCGCTGCGCCGCGAGATCATCACCACGGTGCTGGTCAACGACACCGTCAACACCGCCGGTTCGACCTTTCTGCATCGCATGCGGGAGGAGAGCGGGGCCTCCACCGAGGAGGTCGTGCGCGCCCAAACCGCGGCCCGGGCGATCTTCGAGCTGGGGGAGATCTGGGACGAGGTCGAGGCGCTGGACACGGTCGTCGCGGCCGAGTTCCAGACCCGGATGCGGCTGCACTCGCGGCGGCTCGTCGAGCGCGGCACCCGCTGGCTGCTCAACAACCGGCCGCAGCCGCTGGAGCTGGCCGGGACGATCGACTTCTTCGCGGAGCGGGTCGCCGCGGTGCGGGCGCAGCTGCCCAAGCTGCTGCGCGGCAGCGACATCGAGTGGTACCAGCGCATCCACGACGAGCTGACCGCCGCCGGTGTCCCCGACGACCTGGCCACCCGGGTGGCGGGCTTCTCGTCCGCCTTCCCGACACTGGACATCGTCGCCATCGCGGACCGCACCGGCAAGGATCCCCTCGCCGTCGCCGAGGTCTACTACGACCTGGCCGACCGGCTGTCGATCAGCCAGCTGATGGACCGCATCATCGAACTGCCGCGGGCCGACCGCTGGCAGTCCATGGCCCGCGTCTCCATCCGCGAGGACCTGTACGCGGCCCAGGCCGCCCTCACCTCCGACGTCCTGTCGGTGGGCAACGGCGGTTCGACGCCGGAGCAGCGGTTCAAGGCCTGGGAGCAGAAGAACGCCGCGATCCTCCAGCGGGCGCGGACCACCCTGGACGAGATCCAGTCGTCCGAGACGTTCGACCTGGCGAACCTGTCGGTGGCGATGCGGACGATGCGCACCCTGCTGCGTACGCACAGCTGAGACACCGCGAAGGGGCGGTCGGTGGCCGATGGCCACCGACCGCCCCTTCGGCGTGCGGTGCGTTGGCTAGGAGGCGCGCTTCCAGAGCGTCACCGAGGTGCTGTAGCTGGGGATGTCGGCGTCGTCCTCGGGCGGGATGACGGCGGTGATCTTCAGCATCGCGAGATTGCCGCTGGACGTGACCATGCACAGCCGGTCGCCCTTGGCGATGAGCTGTTCATCGACCAGATCGCTCGGGCCCAGGGTGCCTTCCAGCGGGTCCGTCGTCACCGCCTCCTCGCACTCCTTCGGGGTGGTGCCGGAGCTCTTGGCCATCGCCTCCCCGGCCCGGAACTCGTTGACGAACATGGAGATGTCCTGCACGTCGGAGGCGAGGCCCCCGGCGATGTCCACCTTGGGCTGATCGAGGTCGAAGTCGGTGGTCGGGCCGAAGTGGTCGGGCGCCCGCAGTTGCAGGGTCTTGTTCTGGTAGATCGGGGTGTAGGCGGTCCGGGGCGCGGGGGCATCGGATGAGGGGGCCGACGCCTTCGGGCCCGGGGTCTTTTCGGCCTGGTCGGGGTGGTGCGGCTGGGAGGAAGATCGTACAGATGCCGTGTTCATGACTTCGCAGCGATTCCCGGTTTCACCCGCTTGGCCGCCCCTCCATGGGCTTATCGGGCATATCAGGACGTACGACCCTACGGTGGTGAGTCAGTGAGCGCTTCGCGCCTCGACCCGCCGTCGCGTCCCGAGGAGCCGCATGCCCCGCTTCAGCATCGTCATCGCCGCCTACCGTGTGCAGGGCTTTCTCCAGGCCTGCCTGGACTCCGTGCTGACGCAGTCGTTCCACGACCTGGAGGTGGTGGCCGTCGACGACTGCTCGCCGGACCACTGCGGCGC
The DNA here is from genome assembly GCF_052851135.1 of Streptomyces sp. BRA346. NCBI lineage: Bacteria > Bacillati > Actinomycetota > Actinomycetes > Kitasatosporales > Streptomycetaceae > Streptomyces > Streptomyces sp. BRA346. Next base: position 24,707 of record NZ_JAIWIH010000048.1, read on the forward strand.
CATCATCGACGCCTGCGCGGCCCGCGACAGCCGGGTGGTGCCCGTGCACCAGCCCGTCAACTCCGGCCCCGGCCAGGCCCGTAACACCGGTGTCGACCACGCCACCGGCGACTATCTGCTGTTCCTCGACGGGGACGACACCCTCGCGCCGGGCACCCTGGAGGGCCTCGCCGAACGGCTCGCCCTCAACGAGGACCCGGACATCCTCTACTTCAACCACGTGCGCACCTACTGGTCCGGGCGCAGCGCACCCAGCGTCTTCGGGGAACTGCTGAACTCCGCGGGCACCGACGTGTTCTCCGTCCTGGAGCGCCCCGAATTCCTGCGCATCTTCGCGATGTCGTCCAACCGCGTCTACCGCCGCGCCTTCTACACCGGCCACGGATTCGCGTTCAGCGAGGGAATCTACGAGGACGCGCTGCTGTCGTATCTGACGATGCTGACGGCGCGGCGCATCGCCTGCGTGGACCTGGTCGGCCTGGAATACCGCCAGCGCCGGGTCGGGGCCAGCACGGGAAGCCCCGGCGAGAAACACTTCGTCATATTCGACCAGTACGCCCGGCTCTTCGCCTTCCTCGACGAACATCCCCATCTGAATCCGCTGCGGTGCCTGCTCTTCGAACGGGCCGTCTCCCACTTCCTGTTCTGCCTGGACCGCCGTTCCCGGGTGGCGACGGCCGACCGGCCGCGCTTCTTCCGCCGGGCCGCCGCCTGGTACCGCACCCACCTCCCCGACGGCTTCACGCCGCCCGCCGGGGCCGAGTGGCGCTTCGCGGCGCTGGCCCGAGGCTCGTTCGCCCGCTACCGGGAGCACGAGATGGCGACGCGGGCCGTGTCGGGGGCCCGCAAGGCCAAGCGGATCGCCCGCGCGGCGCTGGCCGTACGGGGCAAACGGGCCCTGTACCGGGCCCACCGGCAGCGCCCGGTCGACCCCAACCTGGCCGTCTACAGCGCGTACTGGGGCCGCGGAGTGCTGTGCAACCCGGCGGCGATCTACTACAAGGCCCGGGAACTGGCGCCGCACATCCGCGGGGTGTGGGTGGTCAAGAAGTCGGAGATCGCCTCGCTTCCGGAGGGCGTCGACTACGTCGTCACCGGAACCCGGGACTTCTACCGGACGGTGGCCCGCGCCGCCTATCTCATCAACAACGTCAATTTCCCCAACGACGTCGTCAAGCGGCCCGGCACGGTGCATCTCCAGACCTTCCACGGCACACCGCTCAAATGCATGGGCCTGGACCAGCAGCACTATCCGGCCGCGGCGGCGGGGATGAGCTTCGGGAATCTCCTCAAGCGCATCGACCGCTGGGACGTCGCCCTTTCCTCCAATCCGCATTCCAGCGAGGTGTGGGAACGGGTCTACCCCGCCTCCTACCGGCTGCTGGAATACGGATATCCGCGCAACGACGTGCTGGTCTCGGCCTCCGCGGACGACGTGCGGCGCGTCCGCGCCGGGCTCGGCGTTCCCGAGGGCCACACCGCCGTCCTCTACACCCCCACGATCCGCGACTACCAGAAGGGGTTCGTCCCCCGGCTGGATCTGGAGCGGGTCAGCCGCGCCCTGGGCCCGGGCTTCACGCTCCTGGTGCGAGCGCACTACTCGTACCGGCCGTCGGCGGCGCTGCGCGAACTGGACGAGGCGGGGCTGGTGCGGGACGTGTCGCGCCATCCGTCGGTCGAGGAGCTGTGCCTGGCCGCCGACGCGCTGATCACCGACTATTCGTCGATCATGTTCGACTACGCCGTGCTCGACCGGCCCATCGTGATCTACGCGGACGACTGGGACACCTACCGGGCCTCGCGCGGCGTCTACTTCGACCTGCTGTCGGGCCGCCCCGGCGAGACCCCGGGCCCGGTGGCCCGCACCCTGGACGAACTGATCGCCGTGTTCCGCGAGGGGCGCTGGTGCGATGCCGAGGCGGCCGCGCTGCGCGCCGCGTTCCGGGGCCGCTTCTGCCCGTACGACGACGGGCACGCGGCGGAGCGCGTCGTACGGACCCTCATGCTGGGCGAGGACGTCACCGTGCAGCCCCTGCCGCCCGTCGCGCAGCGGCGGCCGGACAGCCGTACGGTGCCGTCGCGGCACCTCGCCCCCGGGCACGGCGGCGGGCTGCCCCCGCACGCCGTGGAGCCCACCCGCGCCTTTCCCGACCGCGCCCCCGACCACGCTCCCGACCGCGACTGATCCCCCGACCGCGAACGATCCCGTCGGCCGTCGATCCCGGAGAACCGCCATGTCTGCGTCCGCAGTGTGCCCGCCGCGCGTCAGCGTGATCATTCCCGCCTACAACGCCATGCCGGAGCTGACCCGCTCCGTCACCTCCGCGATGGAGCAGACCCTCGGCCCGGACCGGATCGAGATCATCGCGGTGGACGACGGCTCGACCGACGGAACCGGCGAGGAGCTGGAGCGGCTCGCCCGCGCGTGCCCCGCGCTGCACGTCGTCCACCAGGAGAACTCCGGCTGTGCGGGCATCCCCCGCAACACCGGACTGGACCGCGCGCGGGGCGACTTCGTGTTCTTCCTCGACTCCGACGACTACCTGGGGCCGGACGCGCTGCGCCGCATGGTCGCCATGGCCGACGACAACGGCACCGACATCGTGCTCGGCAGGATCGCCTCGGTGGGCGGACGCGCCGTGCCCCGGGCCGTCTTCTCGCACAACCAGCCGCGCACCGACATCTTCTCCTCCCACGCCTATCTGACCCTGGGCCCCTGGAAACTCTTCCGGCGCTCCCTCATCGAGCGGCTGCGGCTGCGCTTCCCGCCCTACCGCAACTGCGAGGACAAGCCGTTCACCGCGGCCGCCTACCTCAACGCCTCCGGCATCTCCGTCGTCGCCGACTACGACTGCTACTACGTCCGCTACCGCGAGAACCGCAGCAACCTCACCCTCACCGCGTCCGACCTCGCCCACCGCATGGACGGCATCCGGCTGTGCTTCGAGACCGTGGCCCGCTACCTCGAACCCGGTCCCCGCCGGGACCAGATCATGCGCCGTCACGTCGAGTGGGAGCTGTGCGGCCCGCTGCGGGGGCTGCTGCCCCGCGAGAGCGAACGGGACGCGCGCGAGCGCTTCTTCCCCGCGTTCCGGGACGTGGCGCGCACCTGGGTGACCGACACCATCTTCCAGCGGATCGACGCCCCGGACCGGCTCCTGGTCCATCTGCTGCGCACCGACCGCTTCGAGGACGTCCTGACCGTCGCGCGCAATGCCAAGGAGGACGCGGGCCGCGGCCATCTGGTCGACAAGGGCCGCGTCTACTGGCAACACCCCTTCTTCCGCGACCACACCGCCGACGTCCCCGACGACTGCTTCGACATCACGGACCGGCTGCCGGTCCGCCATCGCCTCGATACGGCGCGCTGGCACGGCGGGGTGCTGCGGCTGACCGGCGACGCCGCCATCGAAGGCATCGACGCGATCGATGCGGGCACCGACGTCATCCTGCGCGCGTACGAGTCCGACCACCCCGAGGTCCGGGTGCCCGCCACGCCCCACCCGTCCGGTTTCACCGCCGACATCGACCCGGCCACCGCCGACGACGGCGCACCGCTGGCACGCGGGCTGTGGAACCTCTACCTCGACGTCCGCGCCCAGGGCGTCAGCCGCGTCGTGCGGTTCGGCAGCCACCGCGCGGAGGGAGCGCAGGACTGCCCGCCCCGGCGCGCCGTCATGCCCCCGCGGGGCGAACCCGTGGTGGTGGTCCCGTACATCACCCCGTACGGCAATCTCTCGCTCGACGTCGGCGAGGTCGCCCACGCCCCCTCCCGCGAGGCCCCGTGCCGGGTGACCCGGACCGCCTGGCACGGCGCCCGGAAGGGCGTCCTGATCGTCGGCGGGCGGCTGACCGGCGAGGCCGCCGCCCGCTCCCGCGGCGGCGGGACGCTGCGGCTGCGCGCCGAGAGCGGGACGGGCGCGGTGCGCGAGGTCGCGGCGCGGTTCGAACCGGGCGGTGGGTCCGGCGCCTTCACCGCCCGGCTGCCCGTCGGACGGCTGGCGGCGGGCCGCTGGACCCTGACGCTGGTCCTGGAGGGCCGCACCATCGTCGTGCCCTGCCTGGGGCGGCTGACCGGGATCCGCTGGTTCCGCTTCGGCCGTCCGTACTACGCCAAACCGCTCACCCGGCGGGCGGCCCCGGCCCTCGCCCTGGAGGTGGCGCCCCTCAAGGTCGCCGCGGGGGTGCGGCGCCGGTTGCGGCGGGCCCGGGCCCGTATCGGCGGGGCTGTCGGCGGGTGAGGGCCGGTCAGGTACGCCTGCCGAGGGCCGGTCAGATGCGGCCGCCGAGGCGGTTGCGGACGGCGGCGAGGAGACGCACGGGGGCGACGCGCAGCTCCAGGGTCGTCTCCCCGCGACCGGTGAGCGGCTTGGCGTAGTACGGACGGCCCCGGCGCAGCCAGCGCGTGCCGGGCAGCCGCGCGGGCGGCGGTACGGGCGCGGCGCGCGGCGGGCCGTCGCCGCGGCCGACGAGCACGAGCGTCACCGTCCAGCGGCCCCGGCCCAGGTCGCGCACCGGCAGCCGGGCGGTGAACGCGCCCGCCGGGTCGCCCGCCGCGTACCGCACGGGGTGGTCCAGGACGCGGCCGTCGGTGTGCTCGGCCCGCAGCCGCAGCACCCGGTTGCGGGGCGGCGTACCCGGCGGCAGCAGCCGCCCGGCGACGACCAGCGTGCCCTTGTCGGACGGGTGCCACAGCGCCTCGGTCACCTCGCAGGGCGCGCCGCGCGGGGCCGGGCCGATGTCGAGCGAGAGATTGCCGTACGGGGTGGTGAAGTACGGCGTGACGCGGGCCCGCCGACCGGGGCCCGCGGCCACCACGCGGCGCGCGGTGCCGATGTCGAGCCCCTCGTCGTGGCGGTTACCGAAGCGTATGGTGCGGCTGACGCCCTGGGCGCGGACGTCGAGGAACACGTCCCAGACGCCGGGGCGCAGCGGGGCGCCGTCGTCGGCGGTGGCGATGTCGATGTCCGCCGCGAAGTCCCGGTTGACCGTTCCGGTGGCTGTTGCCTCCTCGTCCACCGCCGTGACCGGCACGCACAGTTCGTCCTTGGCATCGCGGTGGCGCAGCACCAGTTCGGTGCGGTCCTCGGGACCGGCGTCCAGCCCCGTGACCTCGGCCCGGCCGCGGATCCGCAGGGTGGAGCCGCCGTGCCAGGCCGCGCCGGTGAGGTGGTGGCGGACCGGCAGCCGGTCGGTGACGTCGAAGCAGTCGTCGGGGACGTCGGCCGCCGGGTCGCGGAAGAAGGGGTGCAGCCAGTACACGCGCCCCTTCTCGACCAGACGGCCGCGGCCCGCGTCCTCCTTGGCGGCGCGGACGACCGTCAGCAGATCGTCGAAGCGGCCGGTGCGCAGCAGGTGGACCATCAGCCGTTCGGGCGCGGTGAGGGTGCGGAAGAGCGCGTCCGAGCAGTGGTCGGTCGCCCAGCGGCGCAGCTCGGGGAGGAACCGCGTCCGCGCCTCGGTCTCGTCCTCGCGGGGCAGGGCGCGCAGCGCGCCGCACAGCTCCCGGCGGATGTGGCGCCGCATCACATGGTCGCGGCGCGGACCGGGCTGGGTGTATCGGGCGGCGGTCTGGAACAGCAGCCGGATGGCGTCGATGCGGTCGGTGAGGCCGGTGCGGGCGGCCGTCCCGTGGCGGGTGAGGTGGTAGCAGTCGTAGTCGGCGACGACGGAGATGGCGGAGGCGTTGAGGTAGGCGGCCGCGGTGAAGGGCTGGTCCTCGTCGGTGCGGCAGTCCTCCGGGAACCGCAGGTGGAACCGTTCGATGAGGGAGCGGCGGAACAGCTTCCAGGGGCCGAGCGTGGAGTAGGCGTGCGAGTCGACGACATCGGTGCGCAGCTGGTTGTGGCGGAACACCGCCCGGGGGACGCCGCGCCCAGTGGGGGAGGCCATCCTGCCGAGGACGACGTCGGTGCCGTTCTGGTCGGCCATGGCGACCATGCGGCGCAGCGCGTCGGGGCCCAGGTAGCCGTCGGCGTCGAGGAAGAACACGTACTCGCCGCGGGCGAGGTCGAGTCCGGTGTTGCGGGGCCTGCCCGGGCCGCCGCCGGGCTCCTGGTGGACGACCTTGAGCGCGGGGCAGTCGGCGGCCAGCCGGTCCAGCTCCGCGGCGGTGCCGTCGGTCGACCCGGCGTCGATCGCGATGATCTCCAGCCGGGCGATGCCTATCGTCTGCTCCATGGCGGAGGTGAGGGCGCGGGTCAGGGCGGGCATGGCGTTGCGGGCGGGGACGATCACGCTGACGCGGGGGCGCGGGCCGGGGCGAGGGGTACGCGGCAACATGCGGGCTCCGGTGGGTGAGATGGGCTCAGGCGGCGTCGCCGGGGGGTGCGGACGGGCGGGTGCGGCGGGGGCCGCCGTGGCCGTCACGGGTGCGGTCGGCCGCCCGTGCGTCCGCGGCCCATCTGCCGTCGGAGGGCGCCTTGGTGAGGCCGACGGCTATGACGTGCTGCGTTCCCATGATCGCTCCTGAGTCCTGGATGGCTGCTCATGGTCGGGGCCGGGGGTGAGGGACAGGTGTGGGTCGTACGGCCGGCGGGTGACGGACCAGCGTCCGGGGTGCCCCGGTTCGACGTACGGCACGCCGGACCCGTTCACTTCGCGGGCGGCGGAGCGGAAGGAGTGCACGGGCACGGTGCGGTCGCCGGAGGCTCATCGAGTGCTCCCTCAGCTCCCTCGCGGATCGTCTGGAGTTCGCGCAGCCGGATGAGCGCCTCGCCCTTCGCGGCGAGCGCGTCGACCGCCTCGTTGAAGCGCTGGATGGCCGGCGGGGCGGTGGGGCCGAGCAGATACGCCCTCAGCTCGTGGCGGGCGGCGCGCAACGTGTCCCGGTCGGGCTCGAACAACAGCCGTATGAGGTCGTCCAGCCCGGTGGCCTCCGGGCCGAGCGGATAGGCGGCGCGGGCCACGGTGTGCTGCCGCCGGAACTCCGCCGCGCCGACCCCCGCCGCATCGATGAGGGCGTACGGCTTGAGGGTGGCGATGAAGTCCGCGACCACGCCGGAGAGGTCACCGATCAGCAGATCCGCCTGGTCGAAACAGGAATGGAGCGCCGGAGTGTCCGCCTCCACCACCTGGTGCAGCCAGGGCGGCGAGGCCGCCCAGTGCGCCCGGTGCCACTGCTCTCCCAGCTCCCCGGCCTCGGCCACCGCCGCCGGATCGGGGGCGGCGCTGTCGCGGGTGAGCATGGCCTCGTCGGCGTAGGCCGGTCGCAGCCGTGCGTGCAGCGCGGCGATACGTCGTGTCAGCTCGGCCCGGCAGCGGGCGGCCTCGGCGCGCAGCGCCCCGGCCTCCTCGGGCTCGTCCGTCCCCTGCCCGGCCCGCCGCTCGTTCGCCGCGCCGATCAGGGCGACGATGCGCCGGTGCGCGGCGGACCGGCGGTCGGTGGCGGGGTGCGGCCGGTAGAGGACCCGGACCGGTGGCTCGCTCTCCAGCAGCCGCCGTACGAGCGTCTCGCCTTCGGCCGTCAGCGAGGTGGGGCCGGGCGCGTACAGCACGGTGGGGAGGGGTATGGGGGCGCGGTCCTCCTCCTGGACCTGGAGGCCGTCCAGCTGGGGCCGCCCCACCTCCACGATGTCCGCGTCCTCGACGCCGACCGCCGCCTCCGCGTACCGCTGCCGCCCGGCCCGGCCCGCGACCCATACCTGGTCGTAGACCTTGCTGTACGGATCGACCCCGGCGGCCGACTCGCCGTCGCCATGACCGTCGCCATGGTCCAGGAACACGTGCTGCATGGTGGGGATGCGCAGCAGATGGATGTTCTCGCCGACGTTCGCCGGATAGAGCGCGACCCGCACGCTGCCGAGATCCAGCCTCCGCAGATGCGTCCCGTCCGGCACGCACAGCACCGGCAGCGCGGTCGGCGCCAGCACCTCCAGCAGATGCCGCTCCCGCACGATCACCAGCGCCGGGGCGCGCAGCGCCGCCACCGTCTCCAGCCACATGCCGACCTGGTACGCGGACGTCCGCGGCCCCGAGAAGTACAGCACCGTCTCCGGCCGGTGCCGGACCAGCCAGGCGTTCACCGCGCCCAGCACCCGCGTCGGTCCCGGCAGCCGGAGCGCCCCCACGAGGTACGGCAGCAGCGCCAGCACCGTCACCGCACACCCCCCGGCCGCCGCGGTCAGCCCCGCCACCACCCAGCGGGCGTCCCCGGTGACCAGCGTCGCCCCCAGCCCGCCCAGCGCCGCCACCTCGTACGCCAGCATCCGCAGCCCCGGCCACTCGGTCAGCCGCCGCGGCGGCCGGTCGCTGATGCCCAGCCGCCGAAGATCGATATGGCGCGCCGCGACCGCGAGCCGCCGCCGACGGCCGATCAGCGTGCATATCGCGGCATGCAGCGCCTGACCGCCCAGCAGACACAGCACCAGCGCCATCGCCGACGCCAGTCCGACCGGACCGGTCACGTGCATCCGCCCCAGCAGCAGAAGCAGCAGCACACACCGCAACTCGAAACGCAGCGTCTCCCCGACATGCAGCCGCCCCAGACGCCCCATCAACCCCGGCGCACTGCGCTGCAACACCAGATCACCCCCGACCCCCACCACCCCCGCCCCCACGAACACCCCACCCACGCCGGTGACGGCGGTCCCCGCCATCACCCCCATCCCCCCGGCCATCACGGCGAACGCCGCGAGACCGCGGGACCTCCGGACACCGAGGCGATTCATGGCGCGTTGCCCTTCGCGGCGGATACGTCGTACGCACTGAACCCTAGGCGACACGCCGTATATGCGCCCTTTTGTCGCACCCGAAGGAGTGCGTGCGCAGCCCCCGGCCCGCGCCGATGCCGCCCCCGTGGGAGGCTCTGTCCGCATGACGCGCACGACGCCCGAGCGGCCGGTCGATATCGAGGCGATGTTTCCGGAACTCGCCGAACACCGCAGGACGACGACCCGGCTGCACCCCCGGCCGGGCTCCCCGGGGCAGCATGAGAGTTCGGTGGCGGGGCCGTTCCTCTGGCCCGCCGACGAGCCGTGGCCCCTGTGCGAGGCCGTCCACGAGAAGGGCCGCGGGGTGCGGGACGACGAACCGATACCCCTGCTCGCCGCGGCCCAGCTCTTCACCCGGGACATCCCGGACCTGACCGGCCCCGAGGGATGCGATCTGCTCCAGGTCTTCTGGTGTCCGTTCGAGGGCCACGGCCCGGACCGGACGATGGACGTACGGCTGAAGTGGCGGCGGTCGCAGGACGTGGGGGACGTCCTCACGGACAACCCGGAGCCGGTCGTCGTGGGACGGGCGGAATGCGTCCCGAATACGTGCGTGCTCGACCCGGAGCAGGTCGTCGAGTACGAGTGGCCCGAACTGTTGAGCGAGGACGTGCAGGAGAAGATCGATGCCTGGGAGGAGGACCTCATGGACGCGGCCGCGGAGGATGAGTACGAACTCACCTATACGCACGACCTGTCCATCGCGCCGGGCTGGAAGGTCGGCGGCTTCGCCCGGTGGGGGCTCACCGGCCCGGCCCGGATCGACTGCTCCTGCGGCGCGCCCATGCGTCCTCTGCTGACCGTCAGCGACCAGGAATGGAACGGAGGTTCACTGACGTGGGTGCCTCTGGAGGACCGGGAAATCGTGGACGTGATGGGGGCGAACGACCCCACCGGCGTATACGTCGGGCGCGGTCAGATGCGCATCTTCACGTGCCCCATTGACCCCGCACACCCCCACCGGCTCAACTTCCAGTAATCGACGGCTACGGGGAGCGGGGATATGGACGAGGCGGGCGGGTTCGGGGATCCCTGGGAGGGCGTGGACGCCGGGGGTGTGGCGGAGGCTGCTCGGCGGCAGGGGGAGCGGTCGGTGCCGGGGGTGGGGGACATGGCGGCGTACCTCGATGCGCAGGTCGCCGACGCCTCCCATCGGGAGGTCATCGGGCCGCTGCTGGACGGCGGGGGCGCGAGTGGGGTCGTCGCGCGGCGGGGTGCGGTGATCGCGTCGTGGGGGGATCCGGCGCGGGTGGAGATGGCGTACAGCGCGACGAAGAGCGTGCTGGCGTTGGTGGCGGGCATCGCCCATGACGACGGGTTGCTGGAGCTGGACGAGCCGGTCCGTGCGCGGGTCGGGCTGCCGCAGTTCGACGGGGCCCAGGGGCGGGCCGTCACCTGGCGGCATCTGCTGGACCAGACGAGCCAGTGGGAGGGCGAGCTGTGGGGCAAGCCGACGTCGGTGGACGCGCAGAGCACGCGGGAGGGGACCGAGTCGGCGGGCGGGCCGCCCGGTGAGGGGTGGGCGTACAACGACGTACGGGTGAATCTGACCGCCCTCGCGCTCACGGTGCTGTTCCGCCGCGCGTTGCCGGACGTGCTGCGGGAGCGTGTCATGGCGCCGATCGGGGCGTCGTCGTCCTGGTCCTGGCACGGTTACGCCGACGCGTATCTGGACCTCGACGGCAGCCGGGTGCCGGTGGTCTCCGGCGGCGCCCACTGGGGCGGCGGGCTGTGGATCAACGCGCTCGACCTGGCCCGCCTCGGGCAGCTGTGCCTGCGCGGCGGCCGCTGGGAACACACGCAAGTCGTCTCCGCCCGCTGGATCGAGCAGATGTGGACGCCGTGCCGGGTCAAGCCGAACTACGGGCTGTCCTGGTGGCTCAACGACCACCGCACGGTATGGCCGACCGCCCCGGCGACCGGGCGCTGCGCCCGCGGCAACGGGGGCGGCCACCTGCTGTGGGTCGACCCGGCCCGGGACCTGGTCATCAGCTCCCGCTGGGGTGCCGGTGTGGAGAGCCTGCTCCGTGACGTGTCGCGGGCGGTCAGCGCGTCGGCGTAAGGGGCTGGGCGGCCGAGGGGAAGGCGCGGCGGGCCAGGGGGTGTCCGCACAGTCGCGTCGGATCAGCCCGCGGCGTCAGGGGGCACCTCCCAGCGGAAGCTGGGGGCGCGTGCGGTCGCAAGGCGGAGGGTCGTCCTCAGGGGGGCACCTCCCGGACGGAGTCCGGGGGCGGGCCTACTTGGACGGGCCCGACAACGCAGCGAGCGTGCGTGCCAGGCGTCGCGGGCCCGGCGGGACTGAGGGCGGGGCGGAGGGCGCGGGGGCGGTACGGGGCGTTCCAGGCGTAGGGGAAGGACGCCTTGTCGGGGGCGAGGAGGTTCGTCGTCTCGTCGCAGGCCAGGATCGCGATCAGCCAGCGGCGTACGGCGCGGTGGAAGGCGGGGGTGAGGGGGCGGGGGGCCAGGAGCCAGTCGCGGGACTGGGGGCTGACCGCCTGCTGGTAGGTGGTCTCGTCGTAGCGCTGCCAGGGGGACTCCGGGGTGATCGGGTGCAGGCCGTAGTCCATGGCGGTGAGGGGGGCCAGGGCGGTGCGGAGGGTGCCGTGGTCGGCGCTGGGGAGGAGTTCGCAGATGATCCAGGGGCGGTGGCGGCGGATGGTGGCGAGGGCGCCGGTCAGGACGTCCGCCTCGTAGGTCTCGACGTCGACCTTGATGAGGTGGGGCACGAGGCCGCGGTCCTCGGTGAAGGCGTCCACCGTGGTGACCGGCACGGTCACCGATTCGGTGTGCTTGCGGTGGGCCGGGTTGAGGGAGTTCGAGGACTCCGACTTGTGGGAGAAGTACAGCTCCGCGGTGCCGGGCCGGGAGGAGAGCGCGGTCTGCTGCACCTCGTAGTCGAGGGCGTTGCAGTGGCGGATGCGGCGGCAGAGGGCGGCGGTCCCCGGGGTGGGTTCGAAGGCGATGGTGCGCGGGCCGCCGGGGCGCCGCCCGTAGACCGCGTCGACCAGGGCCGAGTACAGCCCGATGTGTGCCCCGATGTCGTACACCGCGCCGCCCGCCGGGGCCTGTCCGGCGAGGGCCAGCAGGGTGGCCTGGGTGGTCGGTTCGTAGCCCGCCAGGCCGGAGCGGCGCAACTGCCGCTGGACCGCGGTCTGTTTGCGGCTGAGCACATTGAGCGCGCGGGGGTACGGGCCGCTGGAGGCCAGGACGTCCGGGTTCAGCGGGAGGGCGATGGCGAGGGGCATGGCTGCCGCGGCTCCTGTCGGGTGACGGCCCGCTCCAGCGGGCTGGGGACGGGGAAGTAGGCGTCGAGGAAGGGGCCGAGCAGGGCCTGTTGACCGGCGAGGTCGTGTTCGGAGGAGACCGTGTCGTTGAGGCAGAACGCCTGGCAGTGGCGGGACCGCAGCAGTCGCGCGAGCCGGCCCGGGGTGGTGGGCCTGGCGAGGTCGAAGTAGTCGTAGCGCAGCTGGGCGGGGATCGCGCGGCCGGTGAGGAACGCGTAGTAGTGGTGCAGCGAGGACGGCAGCGAGATGTCCGAGGTGGACCGCACCCGGTTGGCCATGGTGGCGCGAATCGGCTCCGGGAACTCCCGCTCGATCTCGGCGAGGACGCTGGTGCGCACGGCGTGCGGGGTGTGCTTCATCTTCTGCGTGACGGTCGCCCCGAACCGGCCCTCCAGCAGCCGCCGGTTGTTCTTGCCCGCCGCCGATACGGGGACGTCCAGCTGGTCGGCGGGGGCCAGCGGGATGAGCGCGCGGGAGGGGAAGAACTTGGTGACGCCGTTGGCGAGGAAGAAGTCCTGCGGGGTGACGGGCGAGCCCAGGAAGACGTCGTCGTTGAAGTAGAGGAAGTGTTCGGCGAGGCCCTTGATGTGGTGCAGCCGGGTCTCGATGGCGTGCGAGTTGAAGGTGGGCAGCACGGTCGGGTCGTCGAAGATCTCCTGGTGGTCGACGACGGTGATGCCGGGGTGGTCGAGCGCGAGCCAGTCGGGCACCTGGCGGTCCGTCACGAGGTAGATGTGGCGCACCCAGGGGGCGTACAGGTGGAGCGAGCGCAGGGAGTAGCGCAGCTCGTCGCGGTTGGCGTAGCGGGCGGCGTTGGCGGCCTGCTCGTGGTAGCCCGCGGTCTCCTCCGTGCCGGTCACGGCGGCGCGCCGCCGCTGCCACTGCGGGTCCGAGCCGTCGACCCAGGTGTAGACGACGTCGATGGGGAAGCGGACCTCGTCCGGCAGCCGGGTGGTGAACTCGGGGCGCGTACGGACGAGGGGGCCCGGGGACCAGCCCTCGGCCGGGGCGAGCCGGGTGAACATGTGGTCCGGTGCGCGGACGGCGTCGCCCGTGAGCGGTACGGAGGCGGTCGTGCGGTTGGGGCGCGGGGCGTGGAGGGTCTCGGCCGGGGCTTCCGCTGGGGCTTTCGCCGGGCCGTCCGCCGGGGCGCGGTCCCAGAACTCGATGTCGCAGCCGTGCGACGAGCCCAGGACCAGGTCCCCGCGCGGGGTGGTGTGGAAGCGGGTGAAGCGGATGACGGGCGCGGCGGCCAGGGCGCGCCAGGCGCGGGCCGTGGCGCCGAGGCGCAGCGGGGCCGCCCCGCCCTTGCGGCGCGGGGGCAGCGAGACGTAGCCCGCCTCGCGTTCGCACAGCTCGCCGAGCGCGGTCACCACCGCGGCCCGCTGGTCCGCCCGTACGCCCACGGCGGAGGCGACGTTGCTGTAGCAGCGGACGACGAAGTGGTCGAGCCGCGCCCGGTCCAGCGCCTCGCACACCAGCCGCAGGTTCTCGGCGCGCGCGAACAGGGGGGTGGGCGTGCGGACGACGGTCGCGATCCGGGTGCCGCGGTCGTCGGCGATCACCATCCGGTCCGGTGCGGACAGCAGCCCCGTACGCACCAGCCGCCCCAGCCGCCGCCGCGCCCAGCGCAGCCGTAGCGCACCGGAGGTGAGGGACAGCCGCCCCAGCCCGTGCAGGGCCGCGCGGCGCAGCTCGACGCCGGTCATGGCGATGACCGCGCGCCGGATCCGCAGCGGGACCGTACGCCGGTAGCCGCGCACCAGGGGCGGATCGGCGAGCCACGGGGGGCGGGGGGCGGCGGGCGGTGCGGTGAGGGGCATCGTGCGTCCTGGGACGGGCGGCGCGGGACGGGTGGTTCCTCACACCATCATCTGAACGCCTCCCGGATGCCGCGGCGCCATGGCGGGCCACCCCCCAAAGTGCCCCCGTTCGGCCCAGCGGGTCCGTCGGCGGGATGGCTGCGGCCCGGCGCCCGAAGGGGGTGCCGGGCCGCAGCCGGGTTGGTGGGGTCTTCGGGTGGGCTACTTCACCGCGCCCGCCATCACGCCTGCCACGAACTGCCGCTGGAAGGCGAAGAAGACGGCCAGCGGGATGATCATCGAGACGAACGCGCCGGGGCCCAGGATGTCGATGTTGTTGCCGAACTGCCGGACCTGCTGCTGGAGCGCCACCGTGATCGGCGGGTTGCCGCTGTCGGCGAAGATCAGGGCGACCAGCATGTCGTTCCAGACCCAGAGGAACTGGAAGATGCCGAGCGAGGCGATCGCCGGGGCGCCCAGCGGCATGACGACGCGGAAGAACAGCCGCAGCTCGCCCGCGCCGTCCAGGCGGGCCGCCTCCAGCAGCTCCCGGGGGATCTCGGCGAAGAAGTTCCGCAGCAGGAAGATCGCGAAGGGCATGCCGAAGGCGGTGTGGAAGAGCACCACACCGGTCGTGGTCTGGAAGATGCCGATCTCGCCGAAGAGCTTGGCGACCGGGATCAGGGCGACCTGGACCGGGACGACCAGCAGGCTGACGACGATCAGGAACCACCAGTCGCGGCCGGGGAAGTCCATCCAGGCGAAGGCGTACCCGGCCAGCGCGCCGAAGATGACCACCAGGAGGGTCGCCGGGACGGTGATGGCGAGGGTGGTCCACAGCGAGTCGGTGATCTGCTGGTTGCTCAGGAGCTTGTCGTACGCGTCGAAGGACAGCTGCGACGGGTCGCTGAAGACCTTCCACCACCCCGAGATGTCCACCTGAGAGGGGTCGCGCAGGGAGGACAGCAGCAGCCCCGCCGTCGGCATCAGCCAGAAGAGCCCGATGAGGACGAGGGCGACCTGCACCACCCCGCCCCCGGCCCGTTCCGCGATCCGTCCGATCAGGGACCGCTTCGCCTGTACGACCGTGTCCGCGCTGGTCATCGGCGGCTCTCCCTTCGGATCCGGCGGAGGTTGAAGAACATGACGGGCAGCACCAGCAACAGCAGCAGCACGGCGATCGCGCTGCCGAGGCCCTGGTTGACGTCGGTCCCGAAGGACGACTGGAAGAGCTGGAGCGCGAGGACGTTGGCGTCGTCCTGCGAGGGGCCCGGCGCGATGATGTAGACCAGGTCGAAGATCTTCATCACGTTGATCATCAGCGTGACGACGACGACCGAGAGCACCGGCGCCAGCAGCGGCACGGTGACCCGCCGGAAGACCTGCCACTCGTTGGCGCCGTCCATCCGCGCGGCCTCCATCAGCTCACGCGGTACGCCCGCGAGCCCCGCCGCGATGAGCACCATCGCGAAGCCCGCCCAGATCCACACGTACGAACCGATGATGGCGGGGGTGACGAGGGACGGGCCGAGCCAGTCGATGCCGTTGTACGGCGCGGAGAAGTTCCAGGCGGGCAGCCGCAGCTGGGCGCCCTCGGCCTTGGCGGGGAGGGTGTACGTACCGTCCGCGGCCGAGGTCGTCTTCGCGACGACCTTGCCGTCCTTGACCGCCTCGATCTTGAGGTCGGCCATCGCCTTCTCGCCCTTGTCGATGGAGCCTTCCTTGCCCAGACCGCCCTTGGTGAAGTCGAACCAGACGGTGCCGGTGACCTTCCCGGGCTCGGGCCGTGCGGCCCGGGCGTCCTGCGCGCCGCCGATGTCGTCGCGCTTGGCGGCGACCAGCGGAATCGAGGCGGGGGACCCGGCGCGGACGGTGTCCTGGGTGGTGAAGGAGCCGCCTCCGGACTCCGTCAGCCCGGCGGTCGGGCGCGGATGGGCGCCGGGGAAGGGCGGCGAGGCGCTGAACGAGTCATGCACGCCCACCCACATGGCGTTGGCCACGCCCTTGTCCGGGTCCTGTTCGTACACCAGCCGGAAGATGATGCCCGCGGCCAGCATCGAGATCGCCATCGGCATGAAGACGATCAGCTTGAACGCGGTGGCCCAGCGCACCCGCTCGGTGAGCACGGCGAAGATCAGGCCGAGCGCGGTGGAGACGGTCGGCGCCAGGATCAGCCAGATGATGTTGTTCTTGATCGCCGTCTTGGTGGCGTCGTCGGAGAACATCTCCGTGTAGTTGTCCAGGCCGACGAAGCCGTTGCCGCTGGCGTCGAAGAAGCTGCGGTAGACGGAGTAGCCGATCGGGTAGACGACGAGCGCGCCGAGCAACGCCAGCGCGGGCAGCAGGAACACCGCCGCCAGCCAGGGCCGGGTGCCCAGGACGCTCTTCCTCTTCTTGGCGATGCGTGGTGTGGCGGGTGGGGAGGACGACGCCCGGCCAGGTGTGGCCGCGCCGCCCGCAGTCGCGGTCGACATGTTGTGGATCTCCCGGTCGAGTCGTCAGTTCTTGTACGCCTTGGCGGCATCGGCTTCCAACTGGCGCTGGATTTTTTCCACGTTCCTCGGGTTCTTGAGGAAGTCCTGGAGCGCTTTCCATTCGCCCTGGGCGGGCTTTCCGCCGAAGGAGGCCGGGGCCTGGTCGGACATGTCGAACCGGAAGTCATTGCCCGCTGCGATGAGCGCCTTGGCGATGTCGCGCATCGGGTCATTGGGATACGCGCTGAATTTGACGTTCTTGTTGGCCGAGATGAACCCGCCGGACTGGGCCCAGATGGTCGCGGCGTCGGGCGAGGCCAGGAACGTCAGCAGCGCCTGCGCGGCCTTGCTGTTCTTCAGCGCCACGCCCACGTCGCCCCCGGTCACCACCGGGGGCTTGGCGCCCACCGCCGGGAACGGGAACACCTTCGCGTCCCCGCCGAGTTCCGCGCCCGCGTCCGAGACGTTGGCGGCGACGAAGTCGGCCTCGAAGACCATGCCCGCGTCGGGCTCGGCGGCATTGCCGAACGCCTTGGTGACCGAATCCGGGAACGCGGTCTGGAGCGCGCCGCTCCGGCCGCCCGCGACCAGGCCCTTGGTGCCCCACAGCTGGGCGAGCGTTTCGAGCGCCTTCTTGACGGACGGGTCGGTCCACTTGATTTTGTGCTGGGCGAGCTGGTCGTACTTCTTCGGCCCGGCCTGGGAGAGATAGACGTTCTCGAACCAGTCGGTCAGCGTCCAGCCGTCCTGGCCGCCGACCGCGACCGCGTCGGTGCCGGAATCCGAGATCAGCTGGGCCTGGGTCAGCAATTCCTTCCAGGTCTTCGGCTCCTTCGCACCCGCGTAATCGAAGGCCGAGGTGTTGTACCAGATCAAGGACTTGTTGCTGGCCTTGAAATACACCCCGTACTGCTTGCCGTCGTACGAGCCGAGATCCTGCCAGCCCTTGGCGAAGTTCTTGTTCACCTCCGCCTTGGCGGCGGCGTCGAGCGGTTTCGCCCAGCCCTTCTGCGCGAATTCGCGCATGACCCCGACCTGGCCGACCATCGCCACGTCCGGCGGCGAGCCGCCCGCGATCTTCGAGCCGACGAAGCCCGCCATGTCGTCACCGCTGGGCACGAAGGAGACCTTGGCGCCGGTGCGCTTCTCGAACTCCTTCAGCACCTTGGTGAAGTTCTCCTGCTCGGTGCCCGTCCAGACGGCGGTGACCTGGAGCTTCTGGCCCTTGAGGCTGGGCAGCTTCACGGTGACCGGTACCGGGCCGCCGCTGACCGTGTCCCCGTCGTCGCTGCCGCAGCCCGCGGCGGTGACCATGAGCGCTCCCGCCGATGCCGCGGCCAGCGCGGCTCGTGCGGTTCGCTTCTTCCGTTTCCTGTTCCTGCGAAGCGATTTCTGCATCCCCGTTTCCCTCCGATGCCGACCGCCTCGCGCGCGGCCGTGTCCCGTGCGACAGTCCTACGCCCGGTCACCCAACGTGGCAATACTCTTATCGGCGTTCACTCACGGTCGTGACCGGGCCGTGATGAACACCTGAACGCAAAGGGGGAGCGGAACGGACAGATCCGTAATCGGTTAAAGCGTCAATGAAGTCGTGGGGCGGATGGGGCGGGTGATACGGGCGGGCCGTGGCGCGGGGCGGGCCGTGGCGCGGGGCGGGCCGTGGTGCGGCCCGCCCGCCCCGGTCGTCCGTACGACGGTCGGATCAGCGGTCAGATCAGCGCGGGCGCGGTCGGCGCGTCCGCCGACTGCGCGGCGCGCTGGAGCGCGCTGGCGAGCAGCGCCAGATCCGTCGGCCCGTTGCCCAGCTCGCGCAGCGGGCGGCGGGCCGGGGGATCGCCCATCCGCTCCCACTCCAGCGGTACGACCGTCGGCCGCTGGGTCGCGGTGCGCGGTATCCGCCCGGTGACCCGGCCCGCCTGGAACGGGGTCGCCGCGGCGTCGTCGGGCCGCAGCAGACGGCCGCGGCCGGGAGCGTGCTCACCGCCGGACTCGGCGGACGCGTCCGAGCTGTGGGGCTCCGCCTCCGGCCGCTCGGACGAGGCGGGGCCCAGCGGACGGGGCTCCAGGACGATCCGCAGCCCGGCCCGCTCGACCGCCGCCGTATCCGCCGTACGGTCCGGGCGGCCGGACGCCGCCACCAGATGGACGCCCAGATGGGCGCCGTCCCGGGCGATCGCCTCCAGCGCGCGCACCACCGAACCGGCCGCCGGGCGGCCGGGGCTGCCGAGGGCCGGGGCCACCAGCGCGTCGAAGTCGTCGACGAGGACGACGAGGCGGGGGAAGGGGCGCGGTGCGGTCGGTTCCGTGTCGTGCTGGTCGTCGTGACCGCGCCGGGGGCGCAGCCTCAGCGTCGTACTGGGCGGCGGGTCGATGTCGCCGGGGGAGCGGGGCGCGACCACCCGCGGGGGAGCGCCGCCGGGCACGCCCTCCCGGAGCCGGGTGTGCCAGGTGACGAAGTCCAGTCGGCCCAGCAGCTCGGCCCGGCGCTTCAGCTCCGAGCTGAGCGCCTGCGCGAACTCCCGCATCCGCACCGGGTCGGAGGCCGCCAGATACGTCGACACGTGCGGCAGATCCGTGCACACCCGCAGCCCCTCGCCACGCTCCGCGCCGCCGCCCGCCCCCGCGCCGTCGAGGAGCACCAGCTCCAGCCGGTCGGGTCGTTCGGCGGCCGCGAGCGAGGCGGCCAGCGACCGCAGCAGCTCCGTCTTTCCGGCGCCCGGCCCGCCGTCGATCAGCAGATGCGGGCCGTCGGCGGCCAGATCGACGGCGACCGGTCCGCGCGGCCCGGCGCCCAGCACCGCGAGCGCCCGGCCGCCCGCCGGAACCTCGTCCGCGGCGGCCGCCCAACGCGCCATCAGCGACGCGGGGGTGGCCCGGGCGAGCCCCAACTCGTCCAGTAGGCGGGCCGAGTCGGGCAGCGGGGCCGACAACTGGCGCCCCGGGCCGCCCTCGTCGCCGTGGCCGGAAGCGGCCGGGCGCAGGGGCGCGAGCGCCCGCGCGAACCGCTCGGCCCACGCCCCCGACACCGCGTCCACGGTGGCCGCCGTGGTGGCCCCGGCCACCCACATGGGGACGCCCGCGCCGCCCGTGGCGGCATCCCGGCGCACGATCTGCAACCCGGTGGCCACGTCGCCGCTCAGCAGCGCCGCCACCTCGCACGACGCGAACGACGCGGAGGCCGCGCACGCCGTCTCGTAACTCACCGACAGCGGCGACGCGGGCGACGCGGCCGGGGCCTCGGCCAGACACAGCAGATGGATCCCGGCCCCCGGACCGCCGACCGCCAGCCGCGCGAGCGTCTCGCGCAGCGCGGGCGGGCCCGGATCGCCGTCCACGATCACCACGGTGTACGGCCCGGCCGGGCCCGCCGCGGCGCCCGCGGCGATGTCGTCCAGCCGCCGGGTCAGCTCCGCCGTACGGGCCGTCACCTGCTCGGCGTCGTACGCCAGCAGCAGGCGGCAGTCCTGCCCGCGCAACGGCTGAAGCTGCGGCAGCCAGCCCAGCCAGGACCACTCGGCGGGCCGGTCCTCGGTGCTGAGCAGCACGATCTCCAGCGTGCCGGGGGAGTGCAGCGCCGCGAGCTGCGCCACGACGGACCGGGCGAGCCCGGCCAGCCGCCCGCGCGGCCCCGCGAGCCCCAGCGAACCCGCCTGCCGCAGATCCACCGTCACCGGCGCGGCGGGCAGCAGTCCGCCCGCGCCCGAGAGCCGGTCGGCGGAGCCGAGCCGCACGGTGAGCGCGTCCGGGTGGCCCGGCCCGCGCTCCCACAGCCGCGGCCCCGGCCCCAGCGCCGTCATCAGCACGGCGGCGGGGTCCGGCCACCGCCGGTGCAGCGCGGCGGCCTCCTCGGCCGCCCGCGCCGCCGCCTCCTCGGCGCCCGCGGCCTCGTCCGCGTCCCGCGCGTCCGCCCCCCGGCCCCCGGTCAACTGCCGCACCCAGGCCCCTATCCCCCGCCGCCGGACCTGCGCCCCGGGAGCGTCGTACGCGTACGCCGCCGCCTCGCCAAGCCCCCGCGGCACGGTGGTCCCCCGCAACGGCGTCCCACCCCGGTCGGCGGCCCGGGCGTCCGACGCGCCGGGACGCCGGTCGGCTGCGCCATCACGCCGGCCGTACGGCGTCCCGCCGTCGCGGGCTGTGGCGCCCGGTTGCCCGTCGGGGCCCCAGTCGCCCCTGTCACGGTGGCCGGGTCCTGGCGCGTCGGGGTACGGCGCTTCGGGACGCCGGTCGCCGTATGGCGTCCTGGCGACGGCCGCGGAGCCCTCGGGCGCACCGTCGCGCGCTGCTGCGCCCGGTTGCCCGCTGGGGCCCCAGCCGCCCCCGTCGCGCTGGCCGGGCTCTGTCGCGTCGGTGTACGGCGCTTCGGGACGCGCTGCTGCACCCGGCTGCCCGCCGGGACGCCGGTCGGCTGCGCCGTACGGCGGTCCGGTCGGCACCGGACCGCCGTACGGCGTCCCGCCACCCGCGGTGGCACCTCCGGCCCCGCCTCGACGGTCCGCGGGGGTCGTGCCCGCGCCCGGCCACCGCTCCTGCCCGCCGTGCGTGGGGGCTCCGGACCGACCGTCGGGCCCCTGGCTGCCGTACGACGCGCCGCCGTCCGCGGCCGGGCCACCGGCCGCGCCGGGCTGTCCGGTGGGGCCGCGGTCGTGTGCGCCCGGATGCCGGTCGGCTGTGCCGCGCGGTCCGCTGCCGGGCTGGGCGCCGTAGGACGCGCTGCCGCCCGCCGGACCGCTCCGCTGCCCGGCCGAGTCGTGGTCGGTTCCGCCGGGGTGGCCCGTGTTGCCGGGCGTGCCGCGGTGGTCTGCGGGGTGCCTGCCCCCGCGAGGCTGTCCGGGGATCGTGCGGTCGTCGCCCGGGCGCCGGTCGGTGGCGCCGCGCGCCCCGGCGTCGGCCGGGTCGGCGTGCGGCGAGCGGCTGCCGCCCGCGGGGTGCCTGCCGTCGCCCGGCCGAGGCTCCTGCGCGCCGTGCGCGGGGGCTCCCGACCGTCCGCCCCGGCTGCTCCCCGTGGGATTGCCGTAGTGCGCGTTGCCGTCCGCGGCGGTGTCTCCGGGGGCCGGGGTGCCCGACGGTCCCGGGAGTCCACGGTCGTCGGCCGGGCGTCGGCCGGTGGCGCCGTGCGACGCGCTGCCGCCCGCCGGGCCGCCGCGCCCTGGCCCGGCGGCCGCGCCGCCGTCCGCGGGGTGCCTGCCGTCGCCCGGCCACGGCTCTTGCGTGCCGCGCGCCGGGGCTGCCGACGGTCCGCCGGGGGCCCGCCCGCTGTCGGCCGGGCCGCCGTACGGCGCGCTGCCGCCCGCCGGGCCATCGGCCCAGGGGCGCGCTCCGGGGTCCGCCGCCGGGGCGCCCGCCGCCGCGTGGGGCTGGGTGCCCGTGCCGTGGGTGGTGGGGGCTCCGGGGTGGGCGGTGGCGGCGTCGACCGGGGTCCAGCCGCGGCCGGGGTGGCGGGTGGGCGGGGCGCCGGTCCAGGGGCCCGTGGCGTGGGCCACGCCGTCCGCGCGGGGGGTGACCCTCAGGTGGCCCTCGCCGTCCGGGTGGGCGGGGAGGCGGGCGGGGGAGGACGGGGCCGCACCGGGGGCGCGCAGCCGCAGCGCGGACTCGCCGATCCGGAGCAGGGCGCCCGGCGCGAGCGGTACGGGGTCGCGGCCGACCGGGGCACCGTCGGCGGCGGTGCCGTTCGTCGAGCCGAGGTCGGCGATGGTCACCCGGCCGTCCTCGGTGACCGTCACGGCGCAGTGCAGCCGGGAGACGTCGGGGTCGTCCAGGGGGACGTCGGCGTCGGCGGAGCGGCCGATGCGGACCTGGCCGCCGTGCAGCAGGTGGACGCCGCCCGCGTCGGGCCCGGCGATCACGTCCAGGTGGACCGTGGCGTCGGACACCGCCGCCTCGGGCAAGCCCGGATACCCCGGGTAGCCGGGGTAGTGGTCGGGGTCGGCGGGGGCGTGGAGGGAGAGCACCGCGCCGTCGACGATCGGTGGTTCGCCGAGCGCGCAGCGCTGCGGGTCGAGCCGCTCCGAGCCCGCGTACACCACGACCGCACCGGTGCCACCCCCGGCGTCGTGCCCGGCCGCGGCGACGGCGGCGGCGAGGCCGCTCGTCACGGAGGCGAGGGCGGTGCCGACGGGAGCGGTCACGAGCACGTCCACCGCGCCCGCGAGGGCGTGCGGCGGCGGCGCGGGCGCAGGATGGCCGGGGCGGCCCGGGTGGGCGCTGCGCGGCCCGAGGACGGTCAGCCGAATCTGCATCGCCGTCAACGGTCCCTTCTGTCCGGGGAGCCGGGCGGGGGTGCCAACCCCACCGTCTCGCCCCCAGGCGCTTCGGCACGTACAGGTCCGTACGGGGTCGTACGGGTCACGGAGCGTGAGCCCCCCGCCGCTCGGCGCTTCCGTGCTGCGTGCATCCTCGCACCTGCCGCTGACACTTCGCCCGCCGCCCGGCGCGACATGATCTTGATTGGTCGGCTAGTCGGCCGAAACTGGCTGATTGCGACCGGATCCGCTGCGTGAGTGAGGGCCGATCGCCTGTGTCAGGAGGACGGGAGTGGGCAACCGACTCCCCGGATCACGCGTCTTTCCCCCGGGTTCCGCGGCAGACCCCGCCGCGGTCCTGTGGCGGACCCGCCGGCGGGGCCCCGCCCGGGCCGCCGTGCCCCGCGCGGGCGGTGATCCGCGGTGATCAGCGGCGATCGGTACGGGCGCCTTGTGCGTCCCCATTACAGTGGGCGGACGAGTACGGCAGGCAGTACAAGCGATGCAGCAAGCGATGCAAGTGATATGACCACGACCAGGGAGCGCATGACGTGCGGCCGGTAGGCAGCAAGTACCTGCTCGAGGAGCCGCTCGGACGCGGAGCCACGGGCACCGTCTGGCGGGCCAGCCAGCGGGAGACGGCGGGCGCCGAGGCGGCCGTGGCCGGGCAGCCCGGCGAGACGGTCGCGATCAAGGTCCTCAAGGAGGAGCTGGCGAACGACGCGGACATCGTCATGCGTTTTCTCCGCGAGCGTTCCGTACTGCTCCGTCTCACCCACCCCAACATCGTCCGCACCCGCGATCTCGTCGTCGAGGGCGATCTGCTCGCCCTCGTCATGGACCTGATCGACGGTCCGGATCTCCACAACTACCTGCGCGCCAACGGCCCGTTCACCCCCGTCGCCGCGTCCCTCCTCACCGCGCAGATCGCCGACGCGCTCGCCGCCAGCCACGCCGACGGCATCGTGCACCGCGACCTCAAGCCCGCCAACGTGCTCCTCGCGGGCACCGGCGAGGGCGAGGAGATGCACCCGATGCTGACCGACTTCGGCATCGCGCGACTCGCCGACTCGCCCGGCCTGACGCGGACCCAGGAGTTCGTCGGCACCCCCGCCTACGTGGCGCCGGAGTCCGCCGAGGGCCGTCCGCAGACGTCCGCGGTGGACATCTACGGCGCGGGCATCATGCTGTACGAACTGGTCACCGGCCGTCCGCCGTTCGCGGGCAACACCGCGCTGGAGGTGCTGCACCGGCACCTCAGCGAGGAGCCGCGCCGCCCCACCACCGTGCCCGAGCCGCTGTGGACGGTCATAGAGCGCTGCCTGCGCAAGAACCCGGACGAACGTCCGAGCGCCGAGAGCCTGGCCCGCGGCCTGCGCGTGGTCGCCGCCGGTATCGGCGTGCACGCCTCGGCCGCGCAGGCGGAGGCCGCGCTCGGCGTCGCCGCGCTGCTCGCGCCGGACCCGGCGCCGGCCCCGGTCCCGGACACCGCTCCGGCGGACCCGGGCGACGCGACCCAGGTGCTGCCGACGAACGCCCCGGGCAACCAGTACGACCCGGCCGCCGCCACCAACGTGCTCCCCACCACGGGCCCCAACGCCGATCCCACCCAGGCGCTGCCCACGAACGGCCCGGGCGCCCCCGGGGCGGATCCCACCCGGGCCATGCCCCCGGTGCCGCCCGGCGGCGCGCCCGGCCAGGACGATCAGCACCCCTGGCAGAACCAGATGCGCGCGGCCCGCGACCGCAACGAGCAGACCCAGGTCCAGTACCTCGACCCGAGCGAGGACCCGCTGCGCCGCCGTCCCCACCGCCCCGCGCCGCCGCCGGGGCAGTACCAGCAGCAGTATCAGCAACAGCAGTACCAGCAGCAGCAACAGCAGCCGTACCAGCAGCCGCAGCAGCCCCCGCAGCAGCCGCCGTCGCGCCGTCAGCAGCGCCGTCAGCAACAGCAGCAGCCGCAGCAGTACGCCCCCCAACCCCAGCAGCCGCAGCCGCAGCGCTACGCGCCGCCGCCGCAGCAGCCGGAGCCGCGGCGCGAGCCCCGGCAGCGCGGGTCCAACCCCAACAAGATGAAGATCCCCGGGCTCGGCTGCCTCAAGGGCTGCCTGTTCGTGATCCTGATCCTGGTCGTGGGTTCGTGGCTGGTCTGGGAGCTGACCCCGCTCAAGGACTGGGTCGCCCAGGGCAAGAGCTACTGGGACGCGGTCTCGACCTGGGTCACCGAGGTCAAGGACTGGATCTCCGCCCTCGGCGGCCCGAGCTGACGCCCGACTGAATCCGCCAGGATCCGCCGAGCCCTTCGGCACCCCCTCAACACCCCGACGGATGCGCCGAGTCAGGTGATTTGTCGACATCCAAGGGGTGTTTTCCGCTCAGAAGTGACAGTTGGCGCTGCCTGGTGCCCCCAACGCGCCAGTAGCCGCGTAGCTTTGTCGCCAACGTGCCCCTGTCGGAGGATTCGGAGCAGTCTTGTCACGGAAGATCGGCAGCCGGTACACCGCGCACCAGGTCCTGGGACGCGGCAGCGCCGGCACGGTGTGGCTGGGCGAGGGTCCCGAGGGCCCGGTCGCCATCAAGCTCCTGCGCGAGGACCTCGCCTCCGACCAGGAGCTCGTGGGCCGTTTCGTACAGGAGCGCACCGCGCTGCTCAGCCTCGACCACCCCCGGGTGGTCGGCGTGCGCGATCTCGTGGTCGACGGCAACGACCTGGCGCTCGTCATGGACCTGATCCGCGGTACCGATCTGCGCACCCGGCTCGACCGCGAGCGGCGGCTGTCCCCGGAGGCCGCGGTCGCGATCGCCGCGGACGTCGCCGACGGGCTGGCCGCGGCGCACGCCGCCGGAATCGTGCACCGGGACGTCAAACCGGAGAACGTCCTGCTGGACATGCAGGGACCGCTCGGCCCCGGCCGCTCCCACCCCGCCCTGCTGACCGACTTCGGCATCGCGCGCCTGGTCGACGAGCCGGGCCGGGCCCGCGGCGGCCGCCCGTCCCGCGGGCAGGCGCCCTCCCAGGGCCGCTCGCCCAACCCGCGCAGCGTCATCGGCACCCCCGACTACCTCGCGCCGGAGATCATCGAGGGGCTGCCGCCGCGTGCCAGCGTGGATGTGTACGCGCTGGCCACGGTGTTGTACGAGCTGCTGGCGGGCTTCACCCCGTTCGGCGGCGGCCACCCCGGCGCGATCCTGCGCCGCCACGTGACGGAGACCGTCGCCCCGCTGCCCGGCATCCCCGACGAGCTGTGGCAGCTGCTGCTCCAGTGCCTCGCCAAGGCGCCCGCCTCCCGGCTGCGCGCCTCCGAGCTGGCCGCGCGGCTGCGCGAGATCCTGCCCACCCTGGCCGGTTATCCGCCGCTGGACATCGACGAGCCGGACGAGGCCGAGGAGCAGGGCGAGGGCGAGGCCCCCGAGGGCGGACACCGGCCCGCCCCCGCCGGACCGGGCCCGGGCCAGGCCTACGGCCAAGGGTACGGGCACGGCGGGCCGCACCAGCAGCGGCGGCGCGGCGCGGTGCCGCTGGTCCCCGGCGCGGTGCCGGACGGCAGCCGTGAGACGCACACCAGCATGCGCGTGCCCAGCGCGGACGAGCTGGCGGGCGGCGCACACGGCACCGCCCGCGCCCCCCGCGTCCACGGTGAGCGCCGGGCGGGCTCGGCGCGCCATCCCGCGGTCTCGGGGGCCCTGCGCCGCCGTCGGCTCAAGGTCGCCGCGGCGACGGTGGCGGCGCTGGTCGTCGTGGGCGTCGGCGGATGGCTGGTCGCGGGCGGCGACGACGGTGGCGATGCGCCCAAGGGCGGCGAGCATTCGTCGTCGCAGAACTCGGGACAGTGATCCGGGACAGTGACGCGGGACAGGGGGACTCAGGACGGTGACGCCGGGCAGGCCCCCAGTGACGCCCTGAGGGCCCGCTGTCCCGGCCGGGGACCGACGGGCCGGAGATCCTTCTATAGCGGTTAGGCTGGTGCACGTGGCAGTCGTCGATGTATCCGAAGAGCTGAAGTCCCTCTCCTCGACCATGGGGTCGATCGAGGCCGTCCTGGACCTCGACAAGATGCGGGCCGACATCGCCGTGCTCGAGGAGCAGGCGGCGGCCCCGTCCCTGTGGGACGACCCGGAGAACGCGCAGAAGGTCACCAGCAAGCTCTCCTATCTCCAGGGGCACCTGCGCCGGGCCGAGGAGCTGCGCGGCCGGATCGACGACCTCGAGGTGCTGTTCGAGCTGGCCGCCGACGAGGGCGACGACGACGCGCGCGCCGAGGCCGAGGCCGAGCTGGAGGCCGTGCGCAAGGCCGTCGACGAGATGGAGGTGCGCACCCTCCTGTCCGGCGAGTACGACGCCCGTGAGGCGGTCGTCAACATCCGCGCCGAGGCGGGCGGCGTCGACGCCGCAGACTTCGCCGAGCAGCTCCAGCGGATGTATCTGCGCTGGGCCGAGCGGCACGGCTACAAGACGGAGATCTACGAGACCTCGTACGCGGAGGAGGCCGGCATCAAGTCGACCACCTTCGCCGTGCAGACGCCGTACGCGTACGGCACGCTCTCCGTCGAGCAGGGCACCCACCGCCTGGTGCGCATCTCGCCGTTCGACAACCAGGGCCGCCGTCAGACCTCCTTCGCGGGGGTCGAGGTGCTGCCGGTGGTCGAGCAGACCGACCACATCGAGATCGACGAGTCCGAGCTGCGGGTCGACGTCTACCGTTCGTCGGGCCCCGGCGGGCAGGGCGTCAACACCACCGACTCCGCGGTGCGGTTGACCCACATCCCGACCGGCATCGTGGTCTCCTGTCAGAACGAGCGCTCGCAGATCCAGAACAGGGCGACCGCGATGAACGTCCTCCAGGCGAAGCTGCTCGAGCGCCGCCGCCAGGAGGAGCAGGCCAAGATGGACGCGCTCAAGGGCGACGGCGGCAATTCCTGGGGCAACCAGATGCGTTCGTACGTCCTGCACCCGTACCAGATGGTCAAGGACCTGCGCACCGAGTTCGAGGTCGGCAACCCGCAGGCCGTGCTCGACGGCGAGCTCGACGGTTTCCTCGAAGCGGGGATCCGCTGGCGCAAGAAGCAGGAGAAGTAACTCGGCCGTGCGGATCCCCTGCGAGAGGAACGACAAGCCCAGCCTGGAGGCCGGAATCCGCTGGCGCAAGCAGCGCGAACAGGGGAGCTGAGCACCGGCCGGGGCTCCCTTGTGCCCGGTCCAGCGATCGCCAAGTGGTCCCTCAAGGACGTTTTTTGGTCACAGTCCTGTACCCATGCGTCACACAAGCGCCTTCATAGCGGACATCTCGCCCCCTAAGACGCTTGACGGTGTCATGAAAACTGGGAAGGCTGACGCGCGGCATGCGTATGACTGGGGCGCGTGTGAACGGGGACCGGCGGATCGCCTGAACAGGCAGAGCCCGCGGAGATTTCTTCCCTGACGGCCGTGGCCCCGTGCATAGCTGCTCTCCACTACGAGTACAGCTACTGGGGGTAGCAGGCAGATGACGAAGAAGACGCGGCTGCGTGTCGCGCGCGTAGCGGCTGCCGCGGTGATAGCCGCCGGGGCGTCGCTGACCGCCGCCGGCGCCGCATCGGCCGTGGGGATCGACGTCGGGATCGGTGGCGTCGACGCCTCGGTCAAGGCGGACGAGAAGGGCCTGGACGTCGGTGTCGGCGTCGGCAAGCCCGACAACCCCACCGATGAGCCGACCGAGATTCCCACCGGTGAGCCGACCGACGAGCCCACCGACGAGCCGACGGACGAGCCGACGGGCCTGCCCACCGGGCTGCCGACGCTCCCGACGGACGAGCCGACCGACGAGCCCACGGACGAGCCGACGGACGAGCCGACGGACCAGCCGACCGGCCAGCCCACGGACCAGCCGACCGACGAGCCCTCCGGCCAGCCCAGCTCCTCGCCCAGCCAGGGCGGCGGCGCGGGCGGCGACGACTCCACCTGCACCGTGGACCTCGACTCCACGAACTGCGACGACAACACGGACACCGACAGCGTCGGCTCCAAGCCGGTCGAGCAGGGCAAGGCCAAGGAAGAGCTGGCCGAGACCGGTGCCTCCTCCGAGACCACCTTCCTGCTGATCGGTGCCGCGACCATGATCGCGGGTGGCATCGGCTTCCGCGTCGTGCCGCGTCTCGCGAACCGCAACAACAACGTGGCCTGATTCATACGCCGCATCGCACGTCGAGGGGCCCGGAGCGCTGCAGAGCTCCGGGCCCCTCGGGCGTCTGTACCGATCGTGTGATTACGCTGCGTTACGCCGCGGCCGCCATCTCGTGAGCGAGCACGGCCACCGCGATCAGCGCCACCAGGAGCGCTATCAGGGCGGCCGGGGTCAGCCCGCCGAAGAGGCCGTCCTGCTGCTGGAGGCGCTCCCTGCTGGCCCGGCAGACCGGGCAGCGGCCCTCGCTGACCGGGCTCGCGCAGTTGGCGCAGACGAGCCTGTCGTACGTCATGCGCTTTCTCCTCCCGCGCGGCGGTGCCGCAGTAGATATGGGGCCAACGCTCAGGGAAATGGGTTGGTTCCCCTTCCACTGTGCCAGCTTCCGCCCGGTTCGGCGCGCCCCGCACGATTCCGTGCCGCATCCGTACCGGTTCTGTGGCCGTTTTGGACGGCTCGTCGGCCGCTTTGTCAACCGTTTGCCCCCAATAGTGCCGTGAATAAACGCACCAAGCCGGATGGGCGCTGCGCGCCCGCGCGCGCTTCGCGTATGGTCACGCTCACCGACGGGAGCCGCTCCGGCTGCGACCCGTACCGCTACCCAGGTCGACCGTGGTGCATCAGTGATCCGATTCGACAACGTATCCAAGACTTACCCCAAGCAGACCCGTCCCGCACTCCGGGATGTCTCGCTCGAGATCGAAAAGGGCGAGTTCGTCTTCCTGGTGGGCTCCTCGGGGTCGGGCAAGTCCACTTTCCTCCGGCTGCTGCTCCGCGAGGAGCGGGCGAGCCACGGCGCGGTCCATGTGCTGGGCAAGGATCTCGCGCGGCTGTCCAACTGGAAGGTGCCGCAGATGCGCCGCCAGCTGGGCACGGTGTTCCAGGACTTCCGGCTGCTCCCCAACAAGACCGTCGGGGAGAACGTCGCCTTCGCGCTCGAGGTGATCGGCAAGCCGCGCGGCGCGATCCGCAAGACCGTGCCCGAGGTGCTCGACCTGGTGGGCCTGGGCGGCAAGGACGACCGGATGCCCGGCGAGCTGTCCGGTGGTGAGCAGCAGCGCGTGGCCATCGCGCGCGCGTTCGTGAACCGTCCGATGCTGCTGATCGCCGACGAGCCGACGGGCAACCTGGACCCGCAGACCTCCGTTGGGATCATGAAGCTGCTGGACCGGATCAACCGGACCGGCACCACGGTCGTCATGGCCACGCACGACCAGCAGATCGTGGACCAGATGCGCAAGCGCGTGATCGAACTTGAGAAGGGCCGTCTCGTCCGCGACCAGTCCCGCGGCGTCTACGGCTACCAGCACTGAAAGGACGCCATGCGCGCCCAGTTCGTCCTGTCGGAGATCGGCGTCGGTCTCCGCCGCAATCTCACGATGACCTTCGCGGTGATCGTCTCCGTAGCCCTCTCCCTCGCCCTGTTCGGCGGGTCCCTGCTCATGAGCCAGCAGGTGAGCACGATGAAGGGCTATTGGTACGACAAGGTCAACGTCTCGATCTTCCTCTGCAACAAGAACGACAAGGAGTCCTCGGCCAACTGCGCGAAGGGTGCCGCCACCGAGGTCCAGAAAAAGGAGATCCGCTCCGAACTGAACCAGATGAACATCGTCGACTCGGTTCAGTTCGAGACCAGCGAGCAGGCGTACAAGCACTACAAGGAGCAGTTCGGCGATTCGCCGCTCGCCGATTCGCTGACCCCGGACCAGATGCAGGAGTCCTTCCGCATCAAGCTGAAGGACCCGACTCGGTACGACGTCATCTCCACCGCCTTCGCCGCCCGGCCCGGGGTGCAGGAGGTCCAGGACCAAAAGGCCCTGGTCGACGATCTCTTCAATCTGCTCAACGGCATGAACTACGCGGCGCTCGGCGTGATGACGCTGATGCTGGTGGTCGCGTTGATGCTGATCGTCAACACGGTACGGGTGTCGGCGTTCAGCCGACGCCGGGAGACCGGGATCATGCGGCTCGTCGGCGCGTCCAGCTTCTATATCCAGATGCCGTTCATCATGGAGGCCGCCATCGCGGGGCTGATGGGCGCGGGCTTCGCCTGCGTACTCCTCGTCGGCGGCCAGTACTTCCTGGTCAACAACTGGCTCGCGGGCAAGATCGACGTGATCAATTTCATCGGGTGGGACGCGGTGCTGGCCAAGCTGCCGCTCGTGCTGGCGATCGGGCTGCTCATGCCCGCCCTCGCGGCCTTCTTCGCGCTCCGCAAGTACCTCAAGGTGTGACATTCGCCTGGGGCGCCGTACCTCACAACGAGCCGTACGGCGCCTGGGCTTGCCCTACACTCACCGGCATGTCGGGCCCGTGTTTGTTCGTCCATCCCCGCCGCATTCGCCACGGGGCCGCCCTGACATTGGTCTTCGTGAGCGTGCTCGCCACCGGCGCCGCCACCGGTTCGTGGGGGGCCGAAGGCCCCGCCCGGGCCGCCGACCGGGGCTCGTCGACCGCGCGGATACCGATCCGCCCGGTCGCCGCCGGCTCCGTCGGGAGCGACCAGGTCGAGGCGGCCGCGGCCAAGGCCGAGGAGGACGGGAAGTCCGGTTCGCAGGCCGCCCGTGACGTGGTGAGCCGCAGCGGCGACCGATGGGGCGCGGTCTACAGCGCCCGCGAGTACGAAGGATTCCGCCAGCACCTCGACGGCGCCTACGTCGGCATCGGGGTCTCCGCGCGGGTCGGAACCGGCGGCCGGATCGAAGTGGACCACGTCCAGTCCGGCAGCCCCGCCGACCGCGCCGGGCTCCGGGCCGGCGACCGGCTGCTGTCCGTCGACGACATGAAGGCCACCGGCCGCCCCGTCACCGAGGTCGTCTCCCGGCTGCGCGGACACACCGGCCGCTCGGCGGGCACCCCGGTGGCGCTCGGCCTGGAGCGCGACGGCCACCGGTGGCGGCAGTCCCTGCACCGGGCGCGGCTGGCCACCGAGCCGGTCACCGTCGACCGCGTCGGCGACCGCAGACCGGGCGCCGTCCGCATCAAGGTCGACTCCTTCACCAAGGGGTCCGGCGAGGAGGTGCGCCGCGCGGTGCGGGACGTACCCCCAGGCGACGGCATCCTCCTCGATCTACGCGGCAACTCCGGTGGCCTGGTCACCGAGGCCGTCACCGCCGCCTCCTCCTTCCTCGACGGCGGCCTGGTCGCCACGTACGACGTACGGGGCGAGCAGCGCGTCCTGGACGCCCGCTCCGGCGGCGACACCCGCACCCCGCTGGTCGTCCTCGTCGACGGCGGCACCATGAGCGCCGCCGAACTGCTCACCGGCGCCCTCCAGGACCGCGGCCGCGCCATCGTCGTCGGCACCCGCACCTTCGGCAAGGGCTCGGTGCAGATGCCCAGCACCCTCTCCGACGGCTCGGTCGCCGAACTGACCGTCGGCCACTACCGCACCCCCGCCGGCCGCACCGTCGAAGGGCAGGGCATCACCCCCGACCTCAAGGTCCACGGCGACGACGGGGCGAGCGCCGAGGCACGCGCCCGGACGGTATTGAGTGGCCTCGGGGGCGGGTCCTAGTGCGAGAATGACCTCGCTATGGCTAAAGAGACGGGTCGCAAACTGATCGCGCAGAACAAGAAGGCGCGGCACGACTACCACATCCTCGACACCTACGAGTGCGGTCTGGTGCTGACCGGCACGGAGGTGAAGTCGCTGCGCCAGGGGCGCGCCTCGCTCGCCGACGGCTTCGCGCAGCTCGACAACGGCGAGGCGTGGCTGCACAACGTCCACATCCCCGAGTACAGCCAGGGGACGTGGACCAATCACTCGGCGCGCCGCCGCCGCAAGCTGCTGCTGCACCGGGCCGAGATCGACAAGCTGCTCCACAAGACCCAGGAGACCGGCCACACCATCGTGCCGCTGTCCCTGTACTTCAAGGACGGCCGCGCCAAGGTCGAGGTCGCGCTCGCCAAGGGCAAGAAGGACTACGACAAGCGCCAGACCCTCCGCGAGAAGCAGGACCGCCGCGAGGCCGAACGGGCGATCTCGGCGGCCCGCCGCCGCGAGCGCGGCCGACTCTGACCTCGGACGTCGCCCCGGCGGGAATGATGTGGCCCCGTAGCGCGTTGTTCACCTATGATGGCTCTGCGCCCCTCGGAGGGCGTGGCACCACGATTGAAAAATCAACATGGGGATGATCGGTTTCGACAGCGGCTGTCGAAGCAGGGGAAGCGAGCCGAGGAAGCGGCAATGATCTCGTAAACCATATGTCGCAACCAATAATCGCCAACACCAAGCGCGATTCCTTCGCCCTCGCTGCCTAAGTAGCGACTTTGCGAAGTGTCAGCCCGGGGCTGTTCCCGACCCGGATCCTGGCATCGACTAGGGAACTAAACCACTAGACCCGGTCACGGGGTGTAGTGGGAAATCAAACAGTGACTGAGCCCGTCGGAGACTTGTCCGCGTGATCTCCGGGGCCGAGAAAAGCACAGCGGACTGCGCTCGGAGAAGCCCTGATTCCGCACCGTTGGACGCGGGTTCGATTCCCGCCATCTCCACTCATCCCATGTACGACGAAGGCCCCGCCACCCGGCGGGGCCTTCGTCGTGTCGGGGCTCAGATGAGCTGGTGTTCCCAGCGCGATGTGGGCTCGTCCCCGATCCAGTACGTGTGTGATCGGCGGGTGATGCGGAGCCGCACGGTACTGATGTCCGGGCGTCCGGCGTCCTGCCAGGCGATGAGAGCCCGCTCGATGTCGTCCCACAGGGCCACCGGTCCGCCTTGCCGGACGGTCCAGTCGCGGCCGTTCTCGGCGAACGCGGCGAAGGATTCGCGGTCGGTATCGAATACGTAGAGTTGCCGGACGCCATCGCTCCGGGCGGCGCGTACGAGCTGGGCGCCGGGCGCGGCGAGCTGGGCGAGGAAGGCGGGCATCCACTCCTCCAGCAGCGTCGGCGGCATCTTCGCCTCGCGCTCGCTGTCGGCATAGGCGGTACGCGCCGACAGGTCCCCGGCGAGCGGTACGACGGCCTGCGAGCGGGCCTGCATGAACGACGACTCCCCGATGATCCGCCCCTCGGCCGTGCCGTCGTCGTTCACGGTGACCTTGGCAAGGCCGGTGCCGTACGCCCACGAGCCGGGGGCGAGGGTGGTGAGGATGGTGCCGCCCGGTTTGGTCTGGCGTACCCAGGTGTGGGGGACGCGGCGTACCGCGCACGTGGCGATGACCCGGTCGTAGGGGGCGCGGCGGGGGTGGCCGAGGAGCCCGTCACCCGTCACGGTCCAGGTGGAGTACCCGGCGGCCTCCAGGGCCGCATCCGCGCGGGCGGCCACGCCCGGGTCCACTTCGACCGTGGTGACGTTGTCCTCTCCGACCCGGTGGCACATCAGGGCGGTGGAGTAGCCGGTACCGGTGCCGATCTCCAGCACGGTGTGACCGTCCTCGACGTCCAGGGCCTCGATCATGCCGACGACCGTCACGGGGGTGGTGGACGATGACGTGGGCACGCCGGGTACGGGGTCGGCGGTCTGGTCGGCCGTGAGGTGCCCGTCCAGTTGCGTGACGAGGGACTCGTCGCGGTAGGCGATCTCGGACCATTCCTTCGGGTCGGTGCCGAGCGCGGTGACGGGCTGCCAGCGTCCGTCGTCGGCGGGCAGGAACACGCCGGGCTGGAGGAACAGTTCCCGGGGTACGGCCTCGACCGCCGCGCGCCACCTCGGATGAGTCAGGACTCCGGCCTCCTGGAGCCGGTCGGCGAGGGCGTGCCGCTCAGGTGCGGTGTCGGGCGTCATCGGGGGTTGTCTCCTTGTGCGAGCAGGTCGGCGAAGGCGGCGGCCATCGGGAGGCCGGTCTTCTCCTCCAGCCATCCCCATTGGCCGTTCGGGTTCAGCTCCAGCCAGTGGGGTTCGCCGTCGCGGTCGAGTGCGAGGTCGAAGCTCCCGGAGGGGAGGCCGAAGTGGTCGAGGCAGGCGAGTAGCGCCTTCTCCAGCCGATCCGGCAGGTCTACCACGCGGTACGACAGGGCGGAGTAGTCCTTGCGCCAGTCCAGCAGTCCGGAGTCGATACGGACGGCGAACGACCGTCGGCCGACGACGAGCACCCGGAGGTCGGCCACCTTGTCCACACGGGCCTGGAACAGGTGCGGTGCCGCCGTCACGGTGTCGTCGACTTCGTCGGCGGTGACGGGCTCGGCCCAGCTCGTCATGCCGATGCCATCTCGCTCGTACGGAGTCCACCGCAGCGTCTTCGTGATCACCTGCCCGTGCGTGGTGATGAACCGGCGTGCCTCGCCCGGGTCGTTGGTGACCAGCGTCGCGGGCACGGTCAGGCCGAGGCGTACGGCTGCGGCGAGTTGGGTGGGTTTGTGATCTGCTGCCGCGTTGCAGGCGGGGTGGTTGACCCACCGGGGGCCGTAGAGGGCATAGAGGGTGCCCGCGATTCCGTGGCGGACCTGCGCTGCGGCATAGCGTGCGTCGTCCGTGTTCAGGTGCTCGAAGGCGGGCCAGACGGGGCGGCGCCAGTACACCGCCCGTACGTGCTCCAGGTCGGCGGTCCTCGACGGGGTACGGAGCTGCCCGGCCACCGGGGTGGAGGCCGGGCCACCGCCGAACCGAGCCGCGACCGTTAACTCCCCGACCGGGAGGTCCGCTGGGTTGAGGCGGACCACGGGAACACCGAACTCGTTGAGGTGAGTGATCACCATGTCGGCGGTGATGTCGAGCGGTTCCGTGACCACCAGGACCGGTTTCGTGTCGGCCATCGGGGCGGTCAATCCTGCTGGGAGTCCTGGTCGGAACCCGCGTCATTGCGCGAGTCCAGGTTCGTCACGGTCGATGTCGAGGTGGCGGAGCTGGTGCCGTGCCTTCCCATCTCGACCACCAGGCCGTCACGGTCGTGGAACACGCCGGTCTGGGTGTCTGGGTCGATGGTGACGGTGGTGAACGGCATCTCCGCCGTCGTGGGGTACGGGCCGAGTCGGCGCAGGCCCCAGGGGCGGACCGGGGCGGGCTGGCCGGGGGCGGGGCACGTGGTCATGGCTTCTCCATGCAGGTGGGTGGATGTGGTGTGGGGCTGTCGGTCGCGCGTCACGGCAGGTGACCGGGGATGGCGCACTCGGCCCAGACGCCTTTGCCCCACGGCTTGCGGGCGATGCCCCAGCGGCAGGCGAGGGCTTCCACCACGGCCATGCCGCGTCCTGACTGGGCGGTCTCGCTCGCCTGGACGATGTGGGGGACGGCAGGGACGGCCAGTTCGGAGGCGATCAGGCGGGCGTCGTCCACCAGGTCCTCCACCCCCCGGGCGCGCACGGTCGCGGCGACGGACAGGCGCGCGATGGCTACGGACGCGTCGGCGCACGGGAGTGATTGGGAGTAGGCCGGATGGCCTGTGCCGGTGGGGGTGAGTGGTGAGGGATTGCTGATCATCGTGGTGGTCATCTCGTCGGCCGCCTGGTGGGTGGGGAAACGCCCGGCCTGCTGCCGGGTGTGGCATCACCATCGCGGCCCACCGCCTTCTGCGGGAGCGTGCGGTGGCCTTCCGCACGCCGTGTGCCGAACCTGCACACGGTGTGCTTCCATACGCCCTCCCCACCCGCCTGCGGTACCCCTATCGTCGTGACTCTCGTTGTTCCGCAGGAGGTACCTATGGACAGTGGTTCAGCGAGAGTTGACATCGGGTCGATCCTTCGCGGGGCCCGCTGCGCCGCCCGACTCACCCAGGCGCAAGTCGGCCAGGGGTGCGGCTACTCCGCGTCGGCGGTCTCACGGATCGAGTCCGGCCGCATGCGGCTCGACTACCCCGCGCTGGTGCGGTTCGCAGCGTTCTTGAACCTTCCACTCGACAGGCTGACCGCGACTCCTGTGCCGGATGCACCCACGATCGATACGGTGGAGCGGCCATCGGACGAGGAGGATGCGGTGCGTCGTAGGAATCTGCTCACCGGTGCGTTGGCGACTGGAGCGACGGCCGTTGTGGGGGTCGCCCCGGCCGGTGCCGCGTCCGGCTCCTTCGACCTGGTGGCGGGTCTTGAGGATGCTCTCTTTGGGCTCCCTTCCGCTGACCCGGTTCCGCTGGCCCGTCTCGTCCAGCAGACGGCGAGCGCGCGGTCGGACTTCTGCGCCGCTCGCTACGCCTCTCTCGGCCGCGCGCTTCCGGGCCTGCTCGCCGCAGCCTCTGCGACGCGGGACGCGTCGAGCGGGCGGGCCCGAGAGCAGGCGAGCGTGGTGCTCGCGCGGGCATATGTGCTGGCCGCCGAGTTGGCGCTCAAACAGCACAGTGATGCGGCCTGGGTGGCTGCCGACCGTGCGCTGACCGCTGCCCGGGCCAGCGGCCACCCGGTGCCGATCGGTGAGGCTTCCCGGGTGCTCGCGATCACCATGCGGCGGTCTGGGCGTAGCCCGGCTGCGGTGCGGCTGCTCACCCGGGAGGCGGCCGATTTGGATGCCGGGCAGTCCCCGACCGGGGCTGTGCGTACGACGCTGATGTTGACGGCCGCGTATACGGCGGCCACCAGCAGGGACCGGTCCACGGCGCTGGGCCTGCTGGACGAGGCTCAGGAGGAGGCGGAGCGGCGCCAGGCGGTACCGGGGCTGTTCACCGTGGACGTCAGCCGGACGCAGGTGGACGTGTACCGGATCGGCGTGCTCAACGCGCTCGGCACGCCTGACGAGGGTGTGAAGATCGTCGCAGGGCTGGACATCGAGCGTATGCCGACCGCGGAGCGCCGCGCCCGCGCCTGGACGGACACAGCCCGCATGTGGCACGCCCTCGGCGACGAGCCGCAGACCTTCGCGGCGCTCCGCAGGGTCGAGCAGGAGGCGCCGCAGGAAGTGCGGCGGCCGGCGCTGCGGGCTCTGACGGCGGACCTGTTGTACACGTCCGCCCGCGTGCCGGGCGTGCGGGAATTCGCGGCCCGCACCGGGGCCCTGTGAGGCTCATCCGCGTCGGGGACGTGGAGTCCGTGTGGGACGACCTGATGGGCATCTACAAGGAGTGCCGGGCGCACAAGATCCACCTGCCGCACTACGCCCCGGAGGCGTTCGGGGAGCGGCTGCGGCGGCATGCCGCCGAGCCGGGGTGGGAGGCCGTCGTGGCGTACGACGCGGGCGAGCCGGTCGGCTACGTCTACGCCAACCGGCTCGACGGAGCGGGCGACCGCTGGTGGCGACGTACGCGCCCGGAGCCAGGGTCGGACATCACCCGGGCACCCACGGTCTCGGTGAAGGAGATGATGGTCCGCCAAGAGTGGCGCAGGCAGGGGATCGCCCGCAGGCTGCACGACGTCCTGCTGGCCGGGCGGCCCGAGGCGCAGGCCTCGTTGATGGTGAACGCCCTGAACCAGGACGGGAAGGTGCAGGCCCTCTACACGGCGTGGGGCTACCGGGTGGTGGGGACCGCGCAGTCCTCGCCGGAGGCGCCGGTCCTGACGGTAATGGTCAGGTGATGTCGAGGACGGCCTTGCCGTGGAGGCGGCGGTCGAGGAGGACCGCGACGGCCTCCTCTGCCCGGTCCCAGCCGCCGCGCCAGGCGATCTGCGGGTCCAGGTCCCCCGCCGCGAGGCGCTCGGCGAGCCAGGTGAGGTCCGGGCCGAGGTCGGGGCGTTCCAGGAGGAAGAACGTGACGATCGAGCGGTCGTGGCGGCCCGCGTCCCCGTAGAGGGCGCCGAAGGGGAACGTCTCGGGCTGGCCCGTGACATGGCCGACGGAGACGAGGGTGCCGTGGGCGGCGAGGGTGTCGTACGCCGCCACGAGCTGGGGGCCGCCTACGAGGTCCACCACGCCGTGCACCGGTTCGGCGATGGCTTCCGGTTCGGCGATCACCTCGTGGGCGCCGAGGGCGAGCAGGGCGTCGCCGTGGGTGTCCGGGTCGCTGGTGGAGGCGATGACGTGGGCGCCGCCGAGGCGGGCGAGTTGGACGGCGTACCGGCCGACGCCGCCGGTGGCGCCCGTGATCAGGACGCGGCGGCCGAGGGTGGCGCCGATGCGGCGCAGGGCGCGCAGCGCGCTGCCGCCCGCGACCGGGAGGGTGCTGAGGGCGGCGGGGTCGGCGCCCGCGGGCGGGATGCCGATCAGGCCGGTGTGGACGGCGCGCAGCTCCGCCCAGCCGCCCGCCTCGCCGAAGGTGACGACGGGGGTTCCGGCGGCGGGCCCGGAGCCGTCGGCGGCGGCGCGCTCGATCACCCCGGCGGCGTCCCAGCCGAGCACCGTGCCGTCGGGGGCCTCGGTGCGGTGGGCGGTCTCGCCGTAGTTGAGGGAGGTGGCGGTGACCCGGACCAGGACCTCGTGCGGGGCGGGTTCGGGGTCGGCGGTCTCGCCGAGGCGGAGACCGGACGGGGCGGAGCTGTCGACGAGCAGGGCGCGCATGGGGCGTTCGCCTTTCGCGGGAGGTGGTGACGGCTTCAGTTATGCCACTGAGTGGCATAAGCGCGCAAGTGGCATTCGCGTTCGCGTTACACTCGGCGTCGTGACTGCCGCCCCCACCCCGTCGCTGCGCGAACGCAAGAAGCTGCGCACCCGTCAGGCGTTGATCGACACCGCGCTGGAGCTGTTCACCGAGCGCGGCTTCGGCGGCGTCACGCTGGATGAGCTGTGCGAGGCGGTGGAGGTCTCCAAGCGCACCTTCTTCCGCAACTTCGCCAGCAAGGAAGACGTCGCGATGGCCCCCGAACAGGACCTCTGGCGGGCCTTCCTGGAGGACTTGGACACCGTGGACCCGGGCCCACGGACGCTGGTGGAGCTGGGGCGGGACGCGCTGCTGGCCGCGCTGGACCGGATGGCCGACGAGGGCTGGGCCCGCCGGGTCCTGCTCAGCCGCCGGCTGGCCGAGCGCACGCCCTCGATGGCCGCGCACGGCCTCCAGTTCTGCGAGGCCACGACCCAGGGGGCGCTGGAGATCCTGCACCGCAGGTTCGGGGTCGGGGCGCCGGGCGACGTACGGCCCCGGCTGGCCGTGGACATGCTGATCGCCGCGCACCACTGCGCCGTCGCGGGCTGGGTGGCTCAGGCCGACGGTGCCGCGCCTCCGGTTACGCGGGACCTGGCCGTACGCCTCCGCGAGGCCGTGGCCGCCCTGCCGGGCAGCCTCACGATGTCCGTCGAGGGCTGATCGATGCGCGTGTGGACCCTGCCGATGCTGCTGGTGCTCTGCGGAGCCGGTCTCGCGACCGGGCTGACCCTCCGGGGGAGCCCCGGTGCGGCCGCCGCGATCCTGCTGGTGTTCGTGCTGCTCGCGGGCGTCAACTCGGCTCTCGTCTTCCCGCGGTCGATCGGCGCGCTGGAGGCGCAGCGCCGCAGCGCGGCCGACGGCCGACCCGTCGTCTATTGGCGACCGGGCTGCGCGTACTGCCTCCGGCTGCGCACCCGGCTGGGCCGTAGCGCCCGTCGGGCGCATTGGGTCGACATCTGGCGCGACCCAGCGGGAGCGGCGGTGGTGAGGGAAGCCAACGACGGCAACGAGACCGTGCCGACGGTCGTCGTGGCGGGCCGACCGCACACCAACCCCGATCCCGCATGGGTGCGCGAACAGCTCCCCGGCGCGGTCTGACGGCGGTCGTCAGCTGAAGGCGATCACCAGGCCGAAGCCGAAGAAGACCGTGCCGCCCAGGGCCAGGCCCGTCATCGGGCCGACCACGTGGCGCCGCATCCATACCCGTGCCTTCTGCGACTCGCCCGGGAGGTACCTCACGTCCACCGTCCGGCCGGTCGCCAGCCCCAGGCCGACGCCCTGGATCGCGGTCGCGAACTCCACCTCGTAGCCCTGGTGGTCGTGGAACCGGATGATGGGCGTCTGGAGCGCATTCCGGTTCCGGTCCTGGCGGTTGACGACGTTGGCGACCACCAGCCCCTCCGTACGGACTCCCTCGCGGCGCAGCCGTCGCACCAGCCGGGCGTCGCGCCAGGCGCATGCGTAGAGGAACAGGCCGACCGCTATGCACAGCAGCTCGGCTCCGGGCATGGCCATTGATACGTCGCCTCTCGTCGTGTTCGGATCCCGCTCCCCATACGGGGGACGCGGCGATCCGGAACTTCGGTTGCCACCCGTACGCGCTCTGTCGCGGAGCGACCCGGTACGGGATCCTCCCGTGGCATGAGGAGACCCGTGAACCGTCGTGCGCGCGCCTGGAGCTGGCCCCTCGTCATCGGGCTGGTCTGTACCCTCACCTGGAGTTCACCGGCCGGGGCGGACGCCTCGCGTGCCGGGTTCGGCGAGGCCGTCGACCGCATTCTCGACGACCCCCGCTTAAGGGGCGGGGCGGCCGGGGTGGTGGTGGCCGACGCCGACTCCGGCGACGTGCTGTACCGGCACCGGGCCGACGACCGGCTGATGCCCGCCTCCAACACCAAGCTGTTCACCTCGGCCGCCGCCATGGGGCTGCTGGGGCCCGACCACACCTTCCGGACCGATGTCCTGGGCGAGGGCACCCGCCATGGGCGCACCCTGCGCGGTGATCTGTACCTGCGGGGGACCGGCGACCCCACGATGCTCGCCGCGGACTACGACCGGCTGGCGAAGAGCGTCGCCGACGCGGGGATCACCCGGGTCACGGGGCGGCTGATCGCCGACGACACCCGGTTCGACGCGCAGCGCGTGGGTCGCTCCTGGGCCGCCGACGACGAGTCGTCGTACTACGCGGCGCAGATCTCCGCGCTCACCGTCGCCCCCGACACGGACTACGACGCGGGCAGCGTCATCGTCGAGGTAGCGCCCGGGGGCGCCAACGGGGAACGGCCCGAGGTCACGGTCACGCCCAAGACCCGGTACGTCCGTATCGACAACCGGGCTACCACCGGGAGCGGCGGTCTCACCGTCGAGCGCGGGCACGGCAGCAACACCATCACCGTCAGCGGTGCCATCGCGGCCGGGGCGCAAACCGCCAAGGAGTGGGTCAGCGTCTGGGAGCCCACCGGGTACGCGGCCGCCGTGTTCGCCGACGCGCTCAAGAAGCACGGCGTACGGGTCGAAGGGCGGGCCCGGCTGGGCGGAGCCACGCCACAGGACGCGCGCCAGCTCGCGTCGCACCGATCGATGCCGCTCAAGAAGCTGCTGATCCCGTTCATGAAGCTGTCGAACAACATCCACGCCGAGGTCCTCACCAAGGCCATCGGCTACGAGACGGCGGGCCGGGGCACCTGGAGCGCGGGGCTGGCCGCCATCGCCGACTGGCTGAAGAAACAGGGGGTGGACACGGGAGCGGTGCGCCAGGTCGACGGGTCCGGGCTGTCCCGGATGGACAACATCGCGGCCGGGCAGTTCACCGAGCTGCTGCTGGCGGTCCGTCAGCAGCCCTGGTACGCGGAGTGGTACGCATCGCTGCCGGTGGCCTGCGCCCCGGACCGCTTTGTCGGCGGCACGCTGCGCTCACGCATGTGCGGCACTCCGGCCGCGGGCAACGCGCGCGGCAAGACCGGCTCCCTGACCGGCGCCTCCGGGCTCTCCGGGTACGTCACCGACGCGGACGGCCAGGAGCTGGTCTACAGCATCGTCCTCAACAACTACCTCGCCCCGTCGGTGAAGAGCCTGGAGGACGCGATCGTGGTGACGCTCGCGAAGTCCGGCGAGGGCCGCACCGAAGGGGTGCGGCCCCGGGCCGTACGAGGCGCACAACAAACGGACCTCGAGTGCTCCTGGGTCAAGCCCCGGCGCTGCTGAGCGGCAGGCTGAGCGGCAGCGTGAGCGCGGCCGTCCCCGCCTCCGCGTCGGCGGACGGCCCGCCCACCACCTCCACCCGCCAGGGCGCCGGGGCCCGGCCCACGGCCTCGGCGTGCAGCGTGTGCCCGTCCCGTACGACGGTGAACGCGACGGCCGTCGAGGCGTCCAGGGCGGGGACCCGCACCGTGACCCCGGTGCCGGGCAGGGCGGAGGGTTCGTACACCCGCAGCGTGATGCCGTCCGCCCAGTCGGCGTCGGGGCGGTCGTACGCCGCGCCGAACGGGATCACCGCGCCCGGTCGGGCCAGCAGCGGCACGCTCAGGAAGCCGTGCCGCTCGCGCACCCAGCGCGGGCCGCGCACGGTGCGGCCGCTGAGCACGTGCGTCCACACGCCCTCCGGGACGTAGTACGCGACCTCGCCCTCGTCGTCGAAGACCGGCGCGACCAGCAGATCGCCGCCGAGCATGTACTGCCGCTCCAGGCCCGCGCACCCCGGGTCGCCGGGGAATTCGAGGACCATGGCGCGCATCACCGGCACGCCCTCGCCGTGCGCCTGCCGCGCCGCCTCGTACAGGTACGGCATCAGCCGCAGCTTCAGCCGGGTGAAGAAGCGCAGCACCGCCACCGACTCCTCGTCGAAGTGCCACGGCACCCGGTACGAGGACGAGCCGTGCAGCCTGCTGTGCGAGGACAGCAGCCCGAAGGCGATCCAGCGCTTGAAAAGCGCGGGGTCGGGGGTGCCCTCGAAGCCGCCGATGTCATGGCTCCAGAAGCCGAAGCCGGACAGCCCGAGGGAGAGCCCGCCGCGCAGCGATTCGGCCATCGCCTCGTACGTGGACTCGCAGTCGCCGCCCCAGTGCACCGGGTACTGCTGGCCGCCCGCGGTCGCCGAGCGCGCGAAGACGACGGCCTCGCGCTCGCCCCGCCGCTCGCGCAGCGCCTCGAAGACGGTGCGGTTGTACAGGTGGGTGTAGTAGTTGTGCATCCGCTCGGGGTCGGAGCCGTCCGCGTACACCACGTCCAGCGGCACCCGCTCGCCGAAGTCGGTCTTGAAGCAGTCCACGCCCATGTCGAGCAGCGCGGTCAGCTTCTCCGCGTACCACGCCCGCGCGGCGGGGCTGGTGAAGTCGACCAGGGCCATGCCGGGCTGCCACAGGTCCCACTGCCACACCGAGCCGTCCGGCCGTTTCAGCAGGTGACCGGCCGCCTTGCCCTCGGCGAAGAGCGGGGAGCGCTGCGCGATGTACGGGTTGATCCACACGCAGACGCGCAGGCCCTTCTCGCGCAGCCGCCGCAGCATGCCCGCCGGGTCGGGGAAGACGCGCGGATCCCAGGTGAAGTCGCACCAGTGGTGCTCGCGCATCCAGAAGCAGTCGAAGTGGAAGACGGACAGCGGCAGTTCGCGCTGCGCCATGCCGTCCACGAAGCCGGTGACCGTCCCCTCGTCGTAGGAGGTGGTGAAGGAGGTGGACA
Source organism: Streptomyces sp. BRA346 (assembly GCF_052851135.1). Taxonomy (NCBI): domain Bacteria; kingdom Bacillati; phylum Actinomycetota; class Actinomycetes; order Kitasatosporales; family Streptomycetaceae; genus Streptomyces; species Streptomyces sp. BRA346. The sequence continues at coordinate 68,434 of NZ_JAIWIH010000048.1, forward strand.
GCCACAGCCCGAAGGACCAGGCGGGCGGCAGCGCGGGGCGGCCGGTGAGGGCGGTGTACTTCCGGAGGATCTCCTTGGGCGTGGGCCCGTGGATGACGTAGTACGTCAGCTCCTGGCACTCGGCGCTGAACTGGACGCGGGAGACCGCCTCCGAGCCGACCTCGAAGGAGACCGCGCCGGGGTGGTCGACGAAGACGCCGTAGCCCGCGTCGGTGAGGTAGAAGGGGACGTTCTTGTAGGCCTGTTCGGTGGCGGTGCCGCCGTCGGCGTTCCAGATGTCGACGGTCTGGCCGTTCTTCACCAGCGGGCCGAAGCGCTCGCCGAGGCCGTACGCGGAGGTGCCGACGCGCAAGGCCAGCCGCTCGCGCAGATAGTGGTGGCCGTCGGCGGTCTCCATGATGCCCGCGTCCTTGGGCCCGCTGCTGGTGAGGGTGCGTCCGTCCGCCTCGAAGGCGACGCGCCAGGGGCCGGTGCGGGCGATCGTCAAGGTGAGGGCGCCGGAGGTGAGCCGGGCCTCGTCCTCGTCGCAGGACACGTCGCAGGACACCTCCCCGTACGGCTCTTCAGAAGAGGCCAGCTCGAACGACGGGCCCCGGTCCGCCCCGCCCGCGAAGTGGGTGAGCCGGACCCCGATCACGCCGGGCAGCGGCGCGGTGCAGGTCAGGGTGAGGACCGGGCCCCTGAGGAGGTCGCCGCGGTGGCGGACCGGCTGGGTCGGGGCGTGCACGGTGAGGTGCCCCGGGCCGGTCTCCACGTCGAGGACCCCGGTGGGGTGGGCGGCGCCGACGCCCTCGCGCAGCAGCCAGTAGCCGTCGCTGAACTTCATGCGGGGCCCTCCTCGTTGTGTGCGTCATTTGACCGCGCCCGCGGCGATGCCACGGGTCAGGGTCCGCTGGAAGATCAGGAAGAAGATGACCGCGGGGACCACGCCGAGCAGGGCGGCCGCGTTGGTCATGGTGGCGTCCATCAGCCGCTGGCCCTGGAGGACGCCGAGGGCGACCGACACCGTCTGGTTGTCGTTGGAGATCAGCATCACCAGCGGCAGCAGGAACTCGTTCCAGGTCCAGATGAAGAAGAACACCAGCAGCACCCCGATGGTCGGGCGGCTGACCGGCACCACCACCCGCCACAGCACCTGCCACTTGTTCGCGCCGTCGATCCGGGCCGCCTCGACGACCTCCCGGGGGAAGGCGCCGAGGACGGAGGAGAGCAGATAGGTGCCGAACGCGGCCTGGATCACGATGAAGACGAGGATCACGCTCAGCCGGGTGTCGTACAGCCCCACCTCCTTCGACAGGTAGTAGACGGGGTAGACCAGCGCCTCCTGCGGCAGCATGTTGGCCAGCACGAAGAAGGCCAGCACCCAGGGGCGGCCCTTCACCCTGCCGATGCCGATGGCGTACGCGTTGAGGACGGACAGCACGGCGGCGCCGATCGCGACCGATCCCGAGATCAGTACGGAGTTGATCAGCTTCTGCCCGAAGTCGACCCGTTCCCAGAAGTCCGCGATCCCGTCCAGATAGAGCCCCTCCGGCAGGCTCAGCGGCCCCTTCGCGGAGTACTCGGCGGGCGACTTGACCGCGTTGAGGGCGACCACCAGGAACGGCAGCACCATGAGGACGGCCGCCACGATCAGCGCGGCCAGCACCGGATATCGCTTCACGGCCCTCACCGCTCCTGGTCCTCCGCCCTCGTCTGGAGGCGCAGGGCGACCAGGGCCAGCGCCAGGATGATCACCGTGAGCACTGTCGAGACCGCGGAACCGTAGCCGACCTGCGTCTTCTCGAAGAACGACTGGAAGGAGAAGTACGAGGGGACATTGGTCGCCCCGCCCGGGCCGCCCTTGGTGAGCACGTACACCGCGCCGAACACCTTGAGCGCGGCGATCGTGCACCACAGCAGGACGACGGAGATCTCGGGGCGGATCTGCGGCAGCGTCACGTGCCAGAACCGCCGCCACCACGAGGCGCCGTCCAGCTCGGCCGCCTCGTACAGCGCCGGGTCGACGCGCTGGAGCCCCGCCATGAACACCACCAGCGGAAAGCCCAGCTGGACCCACACCATCACGCCCATCACGGTGTACAGCGCGAGGTCCGGGTCGCCCAGCCAGTCGTGGCGCAGCGAGCCGAGGCCGACCGCCTTCAGAGAAACGTTGAGCGCGCCGGCCTCGGGGGCCAGGATCCAGCTCCACACGATGCCCGCCACCGCGATCGGCAGCACCTGCGGCAGGTAGAAGCAGGCGCGCAGCACGCTCGCGGTGCGGGAGCCGAAGTGCTTGCCGACGAAGTCGAACAGCGCGGCGGCCAGCACCAGACCGAGCGCGGTCGGGATCGCCGCCATCGCCACCACCATGGCGAGGCTGTGCCGGAAGGACTCCCAGAAGGCGTCGTCGTCCAGCAGCGTCCGGTAGTTGTCCAGACCGGCCCACTCCGGGGTGCCGACGCCCTGCCAGTGGGTGAAGCTGATCCCGGTGTTCATCAGGCTGGGTACGACGATGACGGCGAGGAACGCCAGCGCGCCGGGGATCAGGAAGAGCGTGTACGGGTACTCGCGCTGCCTGCTCATCCCTTCGGCGCGCCCGCCTCGTACGCCTTCTCCAGCGCGTCCAGATAGGCGCCCGGTTCCGCGTCGCCCGTCATCAGCTTCTGGGTCTCGGCGACGAGGGTGTCGTAGAAGCCGGGCACCGGCCAGTCCGGGTAGAAGGCGAGGCCGCCGCGGTCGGCGTAGCCGGTGAAGTCCTGGATCAGGCTCTTGGCCTTGGGGTCGGTGATCGCGGCCGGATCGGCGGCCACGGGCACGCCGCCCTTGTTGCCCAGGGTGTTCTGGATGCCCTTCTTCATCGTGATGTCGATGAAGTCGTACGCGAGCTGCTTGTTCTTCGCGCCCTTGGGGACGACCCACAGATTGCCGCCGGAGCCGAGGGTCAGCTTCGAGCCGGGGAAGGGGAACGTGCCCCACTCGTCCTTGATCTCCGACCTGAAGCGGCCGAACCACCAGCTGCCGGAGAAGAACATCGGGTACTTCCCGGCGATGAACGCCGCGCCCGCGTCCTCCGCCTTGGTGCCGCTCGAACTCTTCGCGATCCAGCCCTTCTTCACCCAGTCGGCGAAGGTGGTGGCGCCGTAGGTCCAGGCGGCGTCGTGGAAGTCGGGCTTGCCCTTGTACTGCTCGTACGCGTCCACCCAGGAGCGGTCGGCCTTGGAGAGGGCCAGCTGGTAGACGTACTGCTGGGCGGGGTATTCGGCGCCCGCGTTGGCGAGCGGGGTGACGCCCTTGCGCTTGAAGTCCGCGAGGGCGGCGGTGAACTCGCCGAAGGTGGTCGGGACCTTCACCTTGTGCTTCTCGAAGAGGGTCTTGTTGTAGAAGACCATCGTGTACTCGGCGTAGTTCGGGACCCCGAACCACTTGCCGGAGCCCATCACGCCCTGCGCGTCGTACCGGCTGGTGGTGCGCACCCCCGGCTTGAGCGGCTTGTCCCAGCCGCGCTTGGTGACCTCCGGGGAGAGGTCGGTGAGCAGCCCCTGCTTGGAGAGCAGCCCGGTGGTGGCGTTGCCCTTGTTGTACTCCATGAGATCGGGCGCGCTGTCCGAGCCCAGCACCATCGAGGCGGTCTTTCGAATCTGTTCGAAGCCCTTCTCCTCGAACTTCACCGTCACGCCCGGATGGCTCTTCTTGAACTCCTCGATCGCCTGGTTCCAGGCCGCGCCCATGGCCCCGTTGGGCGCCTCGTAATGCCACAGCGTGAGCGTCTTGCCGTCCCCGGCCTCGTCCCCACCGCCCCCGCACCCCGCCAGGACCAGGGCCCCCGCGATTGCGGCCGCGATGGTGGGCCCCGTTCGTCCCGTCCGTCGTCTCGTCCGTTTCCGTGCCGTCAACATCCACTGCCTCCGGGAGGGTTGGGAGGAATGTGCACGTGCAACGTTCGTCGAAGCGCTTCGATGGGCAGAGGTATAGGCGGGCGCGGAGAGGTATGTCAATGGCGTTGACAAAATGCTGGGGAAGCCCGTGGCCCAGGCACACGGGCGGAAGCCCACGGTCGCCCCGGCCGGGCGGCGCGTCAGGCGGTGACGGTCACCAGGCCGTGACCTGGAGGATGAAGACACGCTCCAGCCGTGGGATCACCTGGCAGACGAACATGCCGCCGGGTACGAGGTGGTTCTCGCCGCGTGGCGATGGGCCCTGGTAGGCAGTGCCGTCCAGGTACAGGGCGGCGGCCGCTCGAACCAGCTCGTCCGCCTTCTTCTCCACTTCGGCGATCAGGGCGGGCGGGGCGCCGCCCGCGACGTGCTCTTCGCTGGGCTCGTACTCCCACGCCCAGCTCACGCGGTCGCCTCCCGGGCCTCGTTCACGACGGCCAGGAGTTCCTGCATGGCTGCGCGCCACGCGGGGTCGTCCCTGTCGAGGGTATGGACGGCGTGCTCGGCGTTGCGACGTCGCGCGGCCAGGTCGGGGCGGCGCTCGATCTCGACCTCGCCTGCCCAGATGGTCAGCCACTGGTGGATGGGACCCAGGTTGTTGTGCTCGGCCGCCAGCGTGAACGCCTCGTTCTTCTGCGTTTCCATCTCGCCGAGGCGGTGGGGCGCGACCCGCGCGAGGGCGAGGCGCAGCGACTCCGGGGTCCGCTCCGGCCGGGGGATGGCGCTGCCGGTAGGCGGTTCGACGGGATGTGCGCTCATGCGGTCCTCCGGGCAGATCGGTGTACGTATGCACCGTTGGGGCCGCGCTGTCGGGGCAAGGCGTCGCTCACGCTTCCCCCTCGCTTCACCCCGGCCTCGGCGAACGCGGTGTCCAGGATCCGGCCGATCTCCGCGATGGCCTCGCGCGCCTGGACGATGTCGTCCGTCTCTGCGGCCAGCGTTTCCAATTCGCGGAGACGGGCAGCACGCGCGGGGTGACGCGCGATCGCCACGTTGACCGACCATTGTCCGGTGAAGCTGCGCAGCGGGGCCGCGCTCACCTCGGCACGGGCCTGCTGGACGGCTTCCGCGCGCTCGGCGTCGAACACGGCCAGGGATCCGGGGGCGACCTGCGCCACCGCCGCGCGCAGCGCCTCGGGCGTGGCGGTCGGCTGCGGGGGCACCGGGTCGTACGAGTGATCCGGCTGGGTGCTCATGCGATCCTCCGGCGCGGGCGGGCGGGCGGGCGGGCGGGTGGTGCACTCGTACGGTACCGGGAACGTACGACACCGGGGTGGGTGCCGGACCCCTCACCGCACCCCACCCCCGTGGGTGAGAGCAAGGTTTCGTGGCGGTCACCTCTCGCCACAGGCCGGTAATGCGCCGTCCCTACTGTCGGCAGCGACACCGAGCACTGTGGAGGCCCTGATGACTGCCCCGACCACCACCCCCGCCCGCAAGGGGGGCCGCTGGATCGAGGAGTGGGATCCGGAGGACGAGACGTTCTGGCGGAACAAAGGGGAGCGGATCGCGACCCGCAACCTGATCTTCTCCATCCTCTCCGAGCACATCGGCTTCTCCATCTGGAGCCTGTGGTCGGTGATGGTCCTGTTCATGGGGCCGGAGTACGGAGTCGACCCGGCCGGGAAGTTCTTCCTGGTCGCGATGCCCACCCTGGTCGGCGGGATCCTCCGCGTCCCGTACACCTTCGCCGTGGCCCGCTTCGGCGGCCGCAACTGGACGATCATCAGCGCCGCGATGCTGCTGGTGCCCTCCCTCGCGGCCGCGGTGGTGATGGAGCCCGGCACCTCGTACACCACGTTCATGGTGGTCGCGGCGCTCACCGGGGTCGGCGGCGGGAACTTCGCCTCCTCCATGACCAACATCAACTCCTTCTACCCGCTGCGCAAGAAGGGCTGGGCCCTCGGGCTCAACGCGGGCGGCGGCAACATCGGCGTGCCGGTCATCCAACTGATCGGCCTGCTCGTCATCGGCACGGCCGGGGCCTCCCACCCGCGGATCGTGCTCGCCGTCTACATCCCGCTGATCGTGGTCGCGGTGGCCCTCTCGGCGCTCTTCATGGACAACCTGGCGCCGGTGAAGAACGACAGCGGGGCGGCCAAGGAGGCGGCGCGCGACGCCCACACCTGGATCATGTCGCTGCTCTACGTCGGCACCTTCGGCTCGTTCATCGGCTACAGCTTCGCCTTCGGCCTGGTGCTCCAGAACCAGTTCGACCGCACCCCGCTCCAGGCCGCCTCGCTCACCTTCATCGGCCCGCTGCTCGGCTCCCTCATCCGCCCCGTCGGCGGGCGGCTGGCCGATGTGTACGGCGGGGCGCGGATCACGCTGTGGAACTTCGCCGGGATGGCCGCCGCCACGCTCGTGGTCGTCTACGCCTCCGCGCAGAAGTCCCTGCCCGTCTTCCTCACCGGCTTCATCGCCCTCTTCGTCCTCAGCGGGATCGGCAACGGCTCCACGTACAAGATGATCCCCGGCATCTTCCAGGCCAAGGCCCTCGCCCGCGGGCTCACCGGCGAGGAGGCCGCGGGCTACGGGCGGCGGCTGTCCGGCGCGGCGATGGGGCTGATCGGGGCGGTCGGCGCGCTCGGCGGCCTCGGCATCAACCTGGCCTTCCGGGAGTCCTTCGGCAGCGCCCACTCCGGCACCCCGGCCTTCGTCTCCTTCCTCGCCTTCTACGCCCTGTGCTCTGCGGTCACCTGGGCCGTATACCTCCGCCGCAGCCCGGCGAAGGCCCGGCCCGCGGGAGCCGGTGCGCCGGAGGCGCAGACGGCGCGGCAGCCCGCCTACGCGGACGTGTGAGCCGACCGGGATCGGGGGCGTACGGTCGTAAAGCGTGCCCGTGACCGTACGCCCCGTTAACAACCGGGAAACCTCCGTGAACCGCGTCCGTCACGGGACGGCGCCAGGATGACGACTCACCCCAAGGCGCACATACGACAGTGAACCGGGACGAGAGCCGAGAGTCAGAGCCACATGCAGCGAGACCACCACCAGGCGACGCCGACCGTCGGACCCCTCGCGGGGTTCACGGTCGGCGTCACCGCCGCGCGCCGCGCCGACGAACTCGGCGCCCTGCTGCTGCGGCGCGGCGCGGCCGTCCTGCACGCGCCCGCACTGCGGATCGTGCCGCTCTCCGACGACTCCGAACTGCTCACCGCCACCAAGCAGTTGATCGACCACGCCCCCGACGTGGTGATCGCCACCACCGCCATCGGCTTCCGCGGCTGGGTCGAGGCCGCCGACGGCTGGGGTATTGGCGACGCCCTGCTGAACCGGCTGCGCGACGTCGAACTGCTGGCCCGCGGGCCCAAGGTGAAAGGCGCCGTACGGGCCGCCGGGCTCACCGAGAAGTGGTCCCCGGCCTCCGAATCGATGGCCGAAGTCCTCGACCGGCTGCTGGAGGAGGGCGTCGACGGCCGTCGCATCGCCGTCCAGCTGCACGGCGAGCCGCTGCCCGGCTTCGTCGAGTCGCTGCGCGCCGGGGGCGCCGAGGTGGTCGGCGTGCCGGTCTACCGGTGGATGCCGCCGGATGATCTCGGCCCGGTCGACCGGCTGCTGGACGCGACGGTCGCCCGCGCGGTGGACGCCATCACCTTCACCAGCGCCCCCGCCGCCGCGAGCCTGCTGGACCGCGCCGAGCGGCGCGGCATGCGCGAGGAACTGCTCGACGCGCTGCGCCACGATGTGCTGCCCGCGTGCGTCGGTCCCGTCACCGCGCTGCCGCTGGAGGCCCGGGACGTCCCCACCAGCCAGCCCGAACGCTTCCGGCTCGGGCCGTTGGTCCAGCTGCTGACCAGCGAACTCCCCGGCCGGGTACGCCCGTTGCCGGTCGCCGGGCGGCGGCTGGAGATCCGCGGCCACGCGGTCGTCGTGGACGGCGAGCTGCGCACCGTCCCGCCCGCCGGAATGGCCCTGCTGCGGGCCCTGGCCCGCCACCCGGGCTGGGTCGTGGCCCGCGCCGATCTGCTGAAGGTCCTCCCGGGGGCGGGGCGCGACGAGCACGCCGTGGAGACGGCGATGGCCCGCCTCCGCACCGCCCTGGGCTCGCCCAAGCTGATCCAGACGGTGGTCAAGCGGGGCTACCGGCTGGCGCTGGACCCGGTGGCCGACACGAAGTACGCGGACGCGTAGCGGGGTTCTGGTGCGGCCCGGTCGCTGGGTCCGGGGCGCGTGGGTGCCCCTTGCCCTTTCGTTGCCGGGTGCGGCCCGGTGGTCGGGTTGTGCCCACCCGTTCCTCCCCCAGCTACCGCTGGGAGGTGCCCCCTCCGCGGAACGATTGCCCACAACCTGGGTACATCCCCGGCGGCGGGGACGCCACGCCGCGACCTTCCGGCGGAGCGGGGGCGGGGTGTCCCGCATCCCAGCCCCCTCCGGGCCTGCCCCTGGCCCCTCCGGGCGTAACCCTCAGCCCCTCCGGGCGTAACCCCCAGCCCCTCCGGCGTTTGAGGAGCGGGGTCCTGGGGCGGAGCCCCGGCGGGGGTGCGGGGCGCAGCCCCGCAGGGGGCCCGGGGGCTTGCCCCCGGTTTCGGGAAGGGGCGGGGTGGAACGTCCGCCTCCGCCACGACGGCGGGGTACCGGGGCGGCGGCCCGGCGGGCACCCTGGGAGGGTGCCCCGGCCCTGGAGGTGACAGGAACATGGCGGCGGACGCCTTCGACCTGCGGTTCGACTCCGGGCGGATCTGCCTGGACCTGGTGGCCACCGTCGACGGCCGCCTCAGCGAAACCCCCGTCGAACGCCTCGACGGCGTCGAACCCCTCAGAGCCTGGCTGCTCGGCACCGGCCTGATCCCCCGCGGCACCACCCTCGACGCCGTCGACACCGCCTGGCTCACCCGCTTCCGCGCCGCCCGCGACCTCCTCCACCGCATCGTGCACACGGAGGTGGAGGGCAGGGCCGCAGGGCCGGACCTGGAGCGGGTGAACGCGCTCGCCGCCACCGCCCCGCCCGCCGTGCGGGCCGTACGCGCCACCGACGGCACCCTCGTCGCGCGGCTCGCCGCCGCCCCCGACTGCGGGGCGCTGCTCGCCCAGATCGCCCGCGACGCCGTCGCACTGCTCACCGACCCCGTCGCGCGGGGGCAGCTGCGGCGCTGCGAGGGGGAGAGCTGCTCGCTGGTGTACCTGGACACCTCGCGGGGCCGTCGCCGCCGCTGGTGCTCCAGCGAGCTGTGCGGCAACCGGGAGCGCGTGGCACGCCACCGACGGCGTTCAAACCCACAGCGCGAGCAAAACATGAACGAGTTTCAGACATGACGCAGGCCCCGGATGGGGGGACCGGGGCCTGCGGGGCGGTGTTTGGGGAGGGAGCCCTTTATGGTGGCCGACGCCCGCCCGGCGCCGGGTTATCGGCCTCAAGTACGTGGCGTGGCCCGGGAAATGTTCAGCGCAGAAGTGGGAGGAATGTCACAGGGTTGTGAATGAACGGCGGATCATTCCAGCCCGTACGCCCCTCGACCCAGCGCCTTGCGTACGCAAAGATGCCCTCGTGACCGAGAGGACGACACCGGACGACGCGCTGATGCGCGCGCTCTATGCGGAGCATGCGGGCCCGCTTCTCGCCTTCGTCCTGCGCCTGGTCGCAGGCGACCGGCACCGCGCCGAGGACGTGGTTCAGGAGACGCTTTTACGGGCTTGGCGCAACGCCGACCAGCTACAGCGCAGTGGCGGTTCCGTACGCCCGTGGCTGGTAACCGTGGCTCGCCGCATCGTCATCGACGGCCACCGAAGCCGCCGTGCCCGCCCCCAAGAGGTCGACGCGGCCCCCTTGCATGTCATGCCCGCAGCGGATGACATAGACCGGGCGCTCCGTCAGATGACCATTTCCGATGCCCTGAATGACCTGTCCGATGCGCACAGAGAGGCGCTCGTCGAGACATACTTCAAGGGACGGACGGTGAGTGAGGCTGCGGGAGTGCTGCGCGTGCCGCCCGGGACCGTACGATCCCGGGTTTACTACGCGCTGCGTTCGCTCAAGCTCTCACTTGAGGAACGGGGGGTCTCGGCATGATGCCGACAGCGGACGACCAGCAGCACACCGCCGTCGGCGCCTATGCCCTCGGCGTCCTCGACGCGGCCGACGCGGCGCGTTTCGAGGAGCACCTGATCGGGTGCGAGCGGTGTGCGGCAGAGCTGGACGGGCTGATGGGCATCCCACCACTGCTGGCGGACTACGCGACCACCACGGACGGCACGCCCGTCCCCGACTCCGGCACCCTCACCGCCCGCCCCGGGCCCGAGATGCTGGACCGGCTGCTCGACGAGGTGACGGTCAGCCGCCGCACGAAGAACCGCCGACGGCTCTTCCTCGTCGCCGCGGCGGGCCTCATGATCGTCGGCGGTCCGCTCGCGGCCGCGTCGGTCACCTCGGGTTCCGACGACGGCGGGGGCGGCGCCAACCCCCCGATCGCCGCGGCCAACCCGGCGCAGGCGGCCTACGACCAGGGCAAGAAGTACAGCTCGGTGGACCCCGAGACCAAGGTGGACGCCTCGGTCTCGCTGGCCCAGAAGGGCTGGGGCACCGCCATCGCGCTCAAGCTGGGCAACCTCAAGGGGCCCAAGAGCTGCGATCTGATCGCCATCGGCAAGGACGGTCACGAGGAGACCGTCACGACGTGGGCCGTGCCCAGCGCGGGCTACGGGATCAAGGACGGCGACGGCTCCCGCTGGAACAAGGAGCCGCTGTACGCGCAGGGCGGCGCGGCGATGAACGAGAGCGACATCGCCCGCTTCGAGGTCCGCACCCTCGACGGCCAGCGGCTGGCCGAGGTCAATATCTGAGCCGGTCCGAGCCGGTCGATATCCGAGTGGCGCGCACGGGTGGGTGTACGGTTGACGGCTGCCCTATGTACACAGAAGGGGGCTTGGGTGGCCGCGCAGAACGCCACGCAGAACGCCACGCAGAACGTCACGCACGAAAGCCGGACGTCCCCGCCGCGTGACGCCGGGGACGGGATCCGGGACGGCGAGATCCGGATCGAACAGACCCATCTGGACCGCGTGTACCGCCGCCTCGAGGAGAAGATCCACGAGGCGGAGTTCCTCATGGACGACGCCGCCAAGCGTGGCCAGGTCGGCACCCCGGGCGCGCTCGCCGAGCGCGACGCCCAGGTGTTCCGGGCCGGGGTCCACCTCAACCGTCTGAACAGCGAGTTCGAGGACTTCCTCTTCGGCCGCATCGATCTGCTCCTCGGCAAGGACGGCGAGCGCGGCCCGGACGGTGCGTACACCTCCGTGGAACCCGCCGACGACGCCATCCGGCCGGGGGAGGACGGGGACCGCGCGGAGATCGCGGAGACCCTGCACATCGGCCGCATCGGGGTGCTGGACGCCGACTACTCCCCGCTGGTGATCGACTGGCGGGCCCCCGCCGCCGCGCCCTTCTACCGCTCCACCCCGGTCGCCCCCGGCCGGGTCGTGCGCCGCCGCGTGATCCGCAGCAAGGGCCGCCGGGTGCTGGGCGTCGAGGACGACCTGATGCGCCCCGAGCTGACCGCGACCCTCGGCGGCGAGGTGCTGCCGGTGGTCGGCGACGGCGCGCTGATGGCCGCGCTCGGCCAGGCCCGCGGCCACACCATGCGCGACATCGTCGCCTCCATCCAGGCCGAGCAGGACCTGGTGATCCGCGCGCCCGCCGCGTCCGTCACCGAGGTCGAGGGCGGCCCCGGCACCGGCAAGACCGCGGTCGCGCTGCACCGCGCGGCGTATCTGCTCTACCAGGACCGCAGGCGGTACGCCGGCGGCATCCTGGTCGTCAGCCCCACCCCGCTGCTCGTCGCGTACACCGAGGGCGTGCTGCCCTCGCTGGGCGAGGAGGGCCAGGTGGCGATCCGCGCGGTCGGCTCCCTGGTCGAGGGCGCCGAGGCCACCGCGTACGACGAACCGGCCGTGGCCCGGGTCAAGGGCTCCTCCCGCATGACGAAGCTGCTGCGCAAGGCGGCCCGCGGCGCCCTGGAGCTGCCGCCCGCGGGCCCGGCGCCCGCCGACGGCGACGGCGACGGCCAGCTGACCCTGGACGACGCGGCCGACGCGGCCGACGCGACCGACGCGCCCGGCAGAGGCGAGAGACCCGGCGGGCCGCCCGAGCGCCTGCGGGTCGTCGCCTTCGGCAGCCGCATCGAGCTGGACGCCGAGGAGCTGCGCGGCATCCGGCAGAACGCGCTGGGCGGCACCGCCCCCGTCAATCTGCTGCGCCCGCGCGCCCGCCGCCTGCTGCTGGACGCGCTGTGGGCCCGCTCGGGCGGCCCGCGCCGCTACACGGACCCCGAACTGGCCGCCGAGGCGCGCGAGGGCTTCGACGAGGACATCTCCGGCGAGGACGCGTTCGCCGACTTCCTGGACGCCTGGTGGCCCGAGCTGACCCCGCGCTCCGTGCTCGCGGCGATGGCCGACGAGAAGCGGCTGGGCCGCTGGTCACGGCGGGTGCTGAACCCGCGCGAGGCCCGTCTGGTGGCCCGCTCCCTGGCCCGTCTCGGCCCGGACGGGCAGGGCCCGCTGTCGGTGCACGACGTGGCGCTGCTGGACGAGCTGCACACCATCCTGGGCGCCCCGGCCCGCCCGGCGAAGCCCCGCGAGGTCGATCCGCTGGACCAGCTCACCGGTCTGGAGGAGCTGACCACCTTCGCCGACCGCAGCGGCCCCCGGCGCACCCGCGCGGACCGGGCGGAGCAGGAGCGCACCGACTACGCGCACATCATCGTGGACGAGGCCCAGGACCTGACGCCCATGCAGTGGCGGATGGTGGGGCGCCGCGGCCGCCACGCCACCTGGACGGTGGTCGGCGACCCGGCCCAGTCCTCCTGGTCCGACCCGGACGAGGCGGCCGAGGCCCGTGACGAGGCGCTGGGCACCCGTCCGCGCCGCCGCTTCACCCTCACCGTCAACTACCGCAACCCGGCGGAGATCGCCGAGCTGGCCGCCAGGGTGCTGGCGCTCGCGATGCCCGGCACCCCCTCGCCCCGCGCGGTCCGCTCGACCGGCGCCGTACCGCGGTTCGCGCCGCTCCCGGACGGCGACGGCGACCTGGCCCGTCACGTCCGCGCGGAGGCGAACCGGCTGCTGGACGAGGTGGACGGCACGGTCGGCGTCGTCGTCGCCATGGGCCGCCGCGAGCAGGCCCGCCGCTGGCTGGCCGGGCTCGGCGACCGGGTGGTGGCGCTGGGCAGCCTGGAGGCCAAGGGGCTGGAGTACGACGCGACGGTGGTGGTCTCGCCCGCCGAGATCGCCGACGAGTCACCGGCCGGGCTGCGGGTGCTGTACGTGGCGCTCACCCGGGCGACCCAGCGGCTGACCGTGGTCCCGGGGGAGCGCGACGACCCGGACCGGGACGGTGTCCCGGACCTGCTGAGGGACTGAACGGATCCGCTGAGGGACCGTCCGGGGGACGGAGTGAAATCGGGCCGTCCGGTGGGGAATCGCTTCCAGGGATGGTTTGTTAGCCTTGCTGTGGCACCGGCTCGATCCAAGCCCCCGGGCCCAACCATCGTCGCTACGAGCGACCACTTGCCGCGAGGCGAGCATGGCGGGTCGGTGCCACCTACAACGTCATAGCGCGGAGGTCCGCGTCCTCAGCCGAGGACGCGGACCTCTTCGGCTTGCGGGCCCTTGCGGCCCTGCACGATCTGGAATTCGACCCGCTGGTCGTCCGCAAGGCTGCGGTAGCCGTTGCCGTTGATCGAGCTGTAGTGGACGAAGACGTCCGGCCCGCCGCCCTCCTGGGCGATGAAGCCGTAGCCCTTCTCGGCGTTGAACCATTTGACGGTGCCCTGAGCCATGCCCGCTGCTCCTCGTGTTCCTCGACGCCGGTGGACGTCGTTCGGCGCTGTGCGCGCCAGAGCCTAGGGGCGTGCGCTGCGGGAACGGTCCGCCTCGCCCGGCGTTCCCGCGAAGGAGTGGGGCTTTCCACTCGGCTGACCCCACGTGGCATGTCAGAACAATATGTCCGAAAGTCGGGCCGGGTTACCTCGTACCAGAAGGTAGGTGCAACCATCTGAGGACGTGGCCCTGCAATCCGGGGCCCGGCACACCTGGCACAAGGGAAAGCAGAGGAAGACGGTCATGGCAACGGCGCCCAGCGTCTCGTACTCGATGACGGTCCGGCTGGAGGTCCCCGCGAGCGGTACCGCGGTCAGCCAGCTGACCAC
>NZ_JAIWIH010000049.1:0-46099 GCF_052851135.1 Streptomyces sp. BRA346
CAACGCGGGCAGCACCTCACCCAACGACAGCCCCGGATCCACCTCCAACTCCGCAGCCAGCGCGGCCACATCCCCGCGCTCCACCACATCCCAGAACCGCCCATCGGCCGCATCACCCGATGCGGCGGGGGCCGTGGCGACGGGGGCGTTGAGCCAGTAGCTCTGGCGCTGGAAGGCGTAGGTGGGCAGGTCGACGGTCGTCGCGCCGGTACCGGCGTACGGGGCGGCCCAGTCGACCTTCTTGCCCCGTACGTACGCCAGGGCCAGGGCCGCGGTGACGGTCTCGCCCTCCGGGCGGGAGGCGCGCAGCGCAGACCCGTACCGCACGCCGTCGGTGTCGGGCAGGCAGTCCTGCGCCATGGCGGTGAGCACGGCGTCGGGGCCGAGTTCCAGGAAGGTGGTGGCGCCCTTGTCGGCCAGGGTGTGGACGCCGTCGAGGAAGCGCACCGCGTCGCGGACGTGGCGTACCCAGTACTCGGGCGAGCACAGCTCCTCGGCGGTGGCGAGCCGCCCGGTGACGGTGGAGACGACGGGGATGCGCGGCGGCGCGTACTCCAGCACCTGGGCGACGCGCCGGAATTCGGCGAGCATGCCGTCCATGAGCGGGGAGTGGAAGGCGTGGCTGACCGTGAGCCGCTTCGTCTTACGACCCTGCGCCTCGAACGACGCGGCAACCTCAACAACAGCGTCCTCGTCGCCCGAGATGACCACCGATGCGGGCCCGTTCACCGCGGCGATGCCCACCCGGTCGCTGAGTAGCGGCAGTACCTCGTCCTCCGACGCCTGCACCGCGACCATCGCGCCACCGGCCGGAAGCTCCTGCATCAGACGGCCACGAGCAGCCACCAGCGCGGCGGCGTCCTCCAGGGACAGCACCCCCGCCACGTGCGCGGCGGCCAGTTCGCCGATCGAGTGTCCGGCGAGCAGGTCGGGGCGCAGCCCCCAGGATTCGGCCAGGCGGTAGAGCGCGACCTCGATGGCGAACAGGGCGGGCTGGGTGTAGTCGGTGCGGTCGAGGAGGGCCGCCTCGGGCGAGCCTTCCTCGGCGAAGAGCACGTCGAGGAGCGGGTGTTCCAGCTGCTCCTCGAGGTACCAGCAGGCGTCGTCGAGGGCTTCGGCGAAGACGGGGTACGTGGCGTACAGCTCGCGGCCCATGCCGAGGCGCTGGCTGCCCTGCCCGGTGAACAGCAGGGCGAGCTTCCCGGCGGCGGGGGCGCCCTGGATGACGGCCGGTGCGTCGTCGCCCGCGGCCAGGGTGCGCAGCGCGGCGAGGGCGCCGTCGCGGCCGTCGGCGAGGACCACGGCGCGCTGTTCGAAGGTGGCGCGGGTGGTGGCCAGGGAGTGGCCGATGTCGGTGAGGGCGAGGCCGGGGTGGGCCTCCAGGTGGTGCCGCAGCCGTTCGGCCTGGGCGCGGAGGGCGTCGGTGGTCTTGGCCGACAGGATCCAGGGCAGTACGGCGGGGGCGGGTCCCCCAGTGGCCTGCTCCGCAGCCTCGTCGTCGGCGGCGGGCGGCTGCTCGATGATGGCGTGGGCGTTGGTGCCGCTCATGCCGAACGACGACACACCCGCGCGGCGCGGGCGGCCGGTGTCCGGCCATTCCCGGGCCTGCGTCAGCAGTTCGACGTCGCCCGCGGCCCAGTCGACGTGCGGGGTGGGCTGGTCGATGTGCAGGCTGCGCGGCAGTTCGCCGTGGCGCATCGCCATGACCATCTTGATGATGCCGCCGACACCGGCCGCGGACTGGGTGTGGCCGATGTTCGACTTGAGCGAGCCGAGCAGCAAGGGCCGGTCCGGGTCCCGCTCCTGCCCGTACGTGGCGAGCAGGGCCTGCGCCTCGATCGGGTCGCCCAGCGTGGTCCCCGTACCGTGCGCCTCCACGGCGTCCACGTCGGCGGCCGACAGTCCCGCACCGGCCAGCGCCTGGCGGATGACGCGCTGCTGGGCGGGGCCGCTGGGGGCGGTGAGGCCGTTGCTGGCGCCGTCCTGGTTGATGGCGGTGCCGCGTACGACGGCCAGCACCCGGTGGCCGTTGCGCCGCGCGTCGGACAGCCGCTCCACGAGCAGCATGCCGACGCCCTCGCCCCAGGCGGTGCCGTCGGCGGCGGCGGCGAACGGCTTGCAGCGGCCGTCGGGCGCGAGGCCGCGCTGACGGCTGAAGGCGATGAAGGAGCCGGGGTTGGCCATGACGGCGACGCCGCCGGCGAGGGCGAGCGGGCATTCGCCGTTGCGGAGGGCCTGGACGGCGAGGTGGAGCGCCACCAGCGAGGAGGAGCACGCGGTGTCGACGGTGACGGTGGGGCCCTCGAAGCCGAAGGTGTAGGCGATACGGCCGGAGGCGACGCTCGCGGCGTTGCCGGTGACCAGGTAGCCCTCGAAGCCCTGCTCGGCCTCGTGCAGCCGGGGTCCGTAGTCCTGCTGCTCGGCGCCGACGAACACCCCGGCCCGGCCGCCGCGGAGCGCCGCGGGGTCGATACCGGCGCGCTCGAACGCCTCCCAGGAGGTCTCCAGCAGCAGCCGCTGCTGCGGATCCATGGCGAGGGCCTCGCGCGGCGAAATACCGAAGAACGCCGGATCGAACTCATCGGCGTCGTGCAGGAATCCGCCCTCGCGGGCATAGCTGCTGCCCGCCTTGTCCGGGTCGGGGTCGTAAAGACCGGCGAGATCCCAGCCCCGGGTCACCGGGAATTCGGAGATGACGTCTTTTCCGTCGGCGACGATATCCCACAGCTCTTCGGGCGAACCGATCGAGCCGGGAAATCGACAGCTCATTCCGATGATGGCGATGGGCTCGTCGTCGGCGATGGGGCCGCGCGGCGTCACATCCGACGGCAGGTCCTCACCCGCGTCCGCGCCGAGGAGTTCGGTCCGCAGATGGCGGGCGAGGTCGGCGGGGGTGGGGTGGTCGAAGGCGAGGGTGACGGGCAGGCGCAGTCCGGTGGCGGCGGTCAGCCGGGCGTGCAGGTCGACGGTGGCGAGGGAGTCGAAGCCCAGGTCGAGGAAGGGCCGCTGGGGGTCGAGGACGTCGGGCGCCTTGTCCTTGAGGGCCTGGGCGGCGATCTCGCCGACCCATGCGGTGAGGGCGTCGGCGCGCTCGGCCTCGGGGAGTTCGGAGAGCCGGGCCCGCCACGGGGAGGCTCCGCGGGAGGCTTCATCGGGGCCGCTCCCCCGCTTTTCGGTGTGCTCGTGCGTGAAATCCACGGACTCACTCACCATCGCGCGCCCCATTACCCTCGCAGACATAAACCAAACCGTAGGTCAGCCTTACACAGGGCGGTGCGGCAAGAAACCCCTTCAAACCCCCTATGGCCCCCTACCGTACCCGGGGAGCCCCTTATCCACTGCACGCCACACAATGGCCGCGTTTAATTAACCAGAGTGCACGAGAATTCCGGTGGCGACAAGGAACTCGCAGAAATAAAGGCCTTCGGTCACGTTGAGAGGTGTTCAGAGGTGGAGGGGCGGCCTCTCGGTCCGCCCCTCCACCTCTCGGGGGATCGCCAGTTGGTCTAGTGGGGTCGGCGTCCGTCGGGCACCCGCTCGACGAACGGCGCCAGCAGCCGCGGTACCGCGGTCTCGGCGAGGGCGATTCCCTGGCTTTCGGTCACGTCGTGGACCTTGTACACGCCGTCGCCCGCGGCGGTGGTGGCGCCGAGGGTGAGCAGCCCCTTCCGGCGCTGGAACGCGGACCGGGTGATGGTCCAGCCGATGATCCCGTCGCGCTGGAGGGCGGCGGTGCGGCGGGCGAACGTACCGCTGGAGGCGACCAGATAGCGGCCGCGGATGCCATGGCCCAGGCCGCGGTACGCGTCGAGCGCGAACCCGACCAGGGCCGGCATCACCACCGCACCGGAGAAGATGCCGATGACGATCAGCCAGGAGCCGAGCCACACGCCGAGGCCGATCTGGACGGCGATGATCAGGGCCGTCCACAGGAGGGCGCGGTTGACCCGGCGCCACATGGCGGCCTGCGGGTGCCGGGTGAGCCCCTGGCGTTCGACGAGGCCGGGGCCCACCGGCAGCGTCTCGGCGGCGACCCGCAGGGCCTCGCCGCGCGGGACGGGCGGGGTGAGGGCGCGGCGCCTGCGGTTGTCCTCCAGGTTGCCCAGGCCGCTGGCGACGGCGTTGAGCTTGGCGCCCTTGGCCCAGCGCAGCGGGATCGGCTCGACCAGTTCGAGGCCGCGCAGCCGCTGTTCCTCGATGCTGACGGAGCGGGTGGCGAACAGTCCGCGGCGGACCCGGAGGATTCCGCCGTCCTCGCGCCGCAGTTCGTAGCCGTACCAGTTCTCGACGAAGGTGGCGGTGGAGCCCGCCATGCCGAGGGCGACGAGGACGACGACGCACACCAGGATTCCGTACCAGAGGGGGACGGAGCCGAAGCGGTTCTGGAGGTCCTTGACGATGCCCCATTCGAGCGGGTCGACCTGCATCTCGTGCAGGGTGCGGTACACGCTGCTGGCGGCGATGAGGACACCGCCGACGCCCCAGACGGTCAGCGGGCCGTAGCGCAGCCAGGACCAGTCGAGTTCGCAGAGGCGGCCGTCGCTGTCGGCCACCGGGCGGGCCTGCCCCGCGTCGCGCAGTTCGATGATGCGGCGGCGCAGCGCGCGGGCGTCGGCCCGGGTGATGCCGTCGAGCGAGAACCGGCGGCCCGCGTTGTCGCTCTGCTCCCCGGTGTCGAGCCGCAGCGTGGTGAGGCCGAAGAGCCGGTGGACCGGGTTGGCGGTCATGTCGACGCCGCGGATGCGGGCGACGGGGATCGAGCGCCGACTGCGGAAGACCAGGCCCGAGTGGAGTTCGAAGCGCTCCTCGGTGAGCCGGAAGCGGGTGGTGAACAGCCGCATCAGCCCGATGCCGCTGATGACCAGGAAGGTCACGAACAGCGAGCCGAGGGTGATGATGATCTGGAGGTTGGTCTTGCCGCCGGTGAGCGCGAGGCTGGCGAAGAACATGGCCAGCGGCGCGGCGAGGATGGACAGGTTGACCAGGAGCAGCCGGCCGTTCAGCCGCTCCCAGTCACGGCCCGCCGCGTGGGCGGGCCGCCGCACGTCGGTGTCGGCCATCATGTGGCGTCTCCCGGTACGGCCTGGGTGGTCCGGGTCAGGTACTCGACCAGGTCCCCGGCGACCTTGTGGTCGATGCCCTTGATCTTGACCGCCGCCGCGGAGGATGCGGTGGTGACGGTGATGCCGGAGAGGCCGAACATCTGCTGGAGCGGGCCGCGCAGGGTGTCCACCGTCTGGACGCGGGACAGCGGGACGACCCGCCACTGCTGCCACAGCCACCCGGAGGCCGCGTACACGGCCTCGTCGGTGGCCTCCCAGCGGTGCACCCGGTAGCGCCAGGCGGGCATGACCGCCACGTAGAGGATCCCGGGGACCAGCGAGATCAGCGTGGCCCACATGAAGAACGTCCGCGTGGGGGGAATCGAGGCCCACAGGATGCCGAAGGTGAGCGGCAGGGGCAGGGCGAAGAGTGATGACTGGAGCGTCCACCAGCCGAGAGCACGGCGGTCGACCCGGTGGCGAGGAGGCCGGAGCCTCACGTTGTCGTTGTGTTCCACTGCTTCACCCTGTTCCTGCGTCAGACGTCGTCGCGCCTGCCCCGTCCGGGACTGGTGGACCATGAAACCAGGCTCGGTTCAGACCGAGGCGCCGCTGGTGACCGGCTCGGCCGACTGGCCACCCGTGGTGGTGCCGTCGTTCAGCTTGCGCATCTTGACGAGCAGGACGGCGGTACGGGTCAGCACCATGGCCAGCGACATGAAGACGAACGCGTTGGCGTAGGTGTCCTGGCCGCTGATCTTGTAGTCGATGGAGAACTTGACCAGGTCCATGGTGAACCAGTGCTCGGCGCCGTAGGCGAAGATGATGCGTCCGCTGGAGAGGACGATCCACACCAGGGCGTAGCCGATGCCACCGATGGTGTACAGCTCGCCGGAGGAGGAGTCCTTGAAGGCGGGCAGCAGCACACCGGCGATCAGCCCGCAGATGACGCCGGTGCCGACGCCGAGGAGCTGGAGGGACAGGTCGTTGCCCTTGGTCGGGAACGACTCGACGAAGATCGCGATGACCACGGCCACCGCGATGACCGAGCGCACCATGCGCATCGTGGTGATGCGGCGGCGGCCGATGTCGGTCGCGAGGATGATGATCAGAATCGTGCCGCTCGCGATCAGCGCGGACATGAACTGACTCATCTGTGGCATAGGTGACCTTCTTTCAAGCCAGGGGGACGACGTACTTCGTGGCTTGACACGTGCTGTCTAACCGATACCAACGCTAGAAGCGGAGCGCGCGCCACGGGACGACCGAACGGTGGGTTCCTCCTGTCAACCGTCCGGTGGACACGGTGGACACGCGTGGTAGTACTGAGGCCGTGCGCACTCACTCTCCGGGGGAGGAATCGGCGACCGGCGCGTATTACGGTCCCGAGTCCGGAACCCGCTGGTTCGGCCTCTGGGACGGCTTCTTCGCCGTCTCCTACCTCGTCACCGCGACCCTGCTGCTGCTCTCCGGCGGCTCCCAGCCGCTCGCCGCCGTGGCGATCGGCTCGTTGACGCTGACGGTCCCCTGGTACGCCGCGCTCGGCCGTGCCCTGATGGTCGAGGACACCTACGGGCCGCGCAACCAGGTCTACGCGATCGGGCTGGTGGCGCTGTTCTCCATCACCACGGCGTTCAACCTGGTGGGCGCCTTCGCGCTGTTCGCCGTCATCCCGATGCTCATCATGAGCCTGCCGATGGGCTGGGCGGTCGCGATGGCCACGGCCGCCAATCTGTGCCCCGTCCTGGTGGTGGCGGTCAGCGGTGAGGCGCTGGGCCTGAGCGTCTGGGGCGTGCTGCCCGTCTCGCTGCTGAGCATCGCGCTGTCGGTGCTGCTGGGCCTGTGGATCAAGCGGGTGGTGCGGCAGAGCAAGGAGCGCGGGCTGCTCATCGAGGAACTGCGGCGCAGCCGGGAGCGGGTGGCCCGGCTGTCCCACGAGGCCGGTATCTCCGCCGAACGCGAGCGGCTGGCCCGGGAGATCCACGACACCCTCGCGCAGGGCCTGACCAGCATCATCAGCCTGGTCCAGGCGGCGGAGTCGGAGGTGCACGGCGCACCGGACCAGGCGGTGAACCATCTGTCGCTGGCCGGGCGGGTGGCCAAGGAATCGCTCGCCGAGGCCCGTGACTTCGTGGCGGCCCTCACCCCGCCCGCGCTGCGCGGCGGCTCACTGGTGCAGGCGGTGCGCCGTCAGGCGGACGGGCTGATCGCCGAGACCGGCCTGGAGGTGCGGTGCTCGGTCAGCGGCGAGGAGCAGCCCATGCCGATGGCCGTCAGCGTCGTGCTGCTGCGCTCGGTGCAGGAGGCGATCGCGAACGTCCGCAAGCACGCCAAGCAGGCCCGTACGGTGGATGTGATCCTGGTCTTCGACGACTCCGGCGTCCGGCTGCTGATCCGCGACGACGGCGAGGGCTTCACCCCGGACGGCACGCAGGAAGGGTACGGGCTGCGCGGGATGCAGGCCCGGATGGAGGAGATCGACGGAATGGCGTCCATCACCAGCAGCCCCGGGCGGGGCACCACCGTCGAGGTGAACGTGCCGGCGGCGGCGCTGGCCGGGGAGGCAGTGAATGGCTGACCAGGAGATCCGGGTTCTGCTGGCGGACGACCATCCCGTGGTGCGGGAGGGCCTGAGCGCCATGCTGGAGTCCGCCGACGGCATCACGGTCGTCGGACAGGCCGGTTCCGGTGAGGAGGCGGTCGTCCAGGCGATGGCGCTGCGGCCGGACATCATCCTGCTGGACCTGCGCATGGGCGGGATGGACGGGGTCGAGGCCACCACGCAGATCCTGCGGAAGGTGCCCGGCTGCAAGGTCGTCATCGTGACCACGTACGAGGACGACTCCGACATCCTGCGGGCGGTGGAGGCGGGCGCCGCGGGTTATCTGCTGAAGGGCAGTTCACGTCAGGAGCTGATCGGCGCCGTACAGACCGCGGCGCGCGGCGAGACGGTGCTCACCCCGTCCCTCGCGGGCAAGCTGCTGCGCACCCGGGTGGCCGAGCCGTCCCCGCTGTCCGGCCGGGAGCGCGAGGTGCTGCGGCTGGTCGGCCAGGGGCTGACCAACGCGGAGATCGGCGCCAAGCTGTTCGTGGCCGAGGCCACGGTGAAGACGCATCTGCTGCGTTCGTATCGGAAGCTCGGCGTCTCCGACCGCACGGCGGCGGTGATGACGGCGATGGAGCGCGGACTGCTGTCCTGACCCTCCCGCTGACCTGACCTGCCTATACGGTGCCCGTCAGGCTGCTGTCGGAGAGCTTGGCGGGCAGGTCGCGGCGTCGCTTGACGTTCAGCTTGCGGTAGATGCGGGTCAGGTGCTGCTCCACCGTGCTGACGGTGACGAACAGCTTGGAGGCGATCTCCCGGTTGGTGTTGCCGTGCGCGGCCAGCAGCGCGACCCGCACCTCCGCCTCCGTCAACGCCTCCACATCCCGCTGCGGTTCGGCCTCGCCGCCGGGCTGGGCGGGGGCCGGGGCGAGTTCGCCGGAGTCCGCCTGCCGGGGCATCAGCTCCCGGCACAGCGGCTCGGCGCCGCAGGTCTTGGCCACGTGCCAGGCCTTGCGGACGAAGACCCGGCCCCGGTTGAAGTCGCCCAGCGCGCGGTAGGCGCGGCCGAGTTCACCGAGGGCGATGGCGAGCTGGATGCGGTCGTCGCCGCCCTCCAGCACCTCGACGGCCTCCTTGAGCCGCGGCAGCCGCCGCCTGAGCTGGTCGGTGCGGGCCAGGACGACCAGCAGCGCGCCGCGCAGCCGGGTGTCACCGGCGCCCCGGCGCAGCTGTTCCTCGGCGAGGGAGCGGGCCTGGGCGGGGTTGCCGAGGGCGAGCCACGCCTCGGCGGCGTCCAGCCGCCACGGCGCCAGCAGGGGCGTGTCCATGCGCCAGGACTCGGCCAGCTCCCCGCACGCCTGGAAGTCGCCGAGGGCGGCGTGGTAGCGGCCGGTGGCCAGGTGGCAGCGGCCGCGGGCGCGCAGGTAGTACATCCCGGGAACGGTGCGGAAGAGCCCGTCGGGGAGGGGCTGTTCGAGCAGCGCCATGGCCTCGTCGTGGTGGCCCATCCCGGTCTCGGCCTGGATCAGCGCGGACAGCAGCAGGCCGATGCCCACCCCCCAGCCCGGCGCGGGGATCTGCGCCAGGGCGCTGCGCGCCTGGTGCGCGGCGACCTGGAGGTCGCCCTGGCGCAGGGCGATTTCGGCCCGTACGGCGGACAGCATCGCCTGCCAGGCGGGGACGCTGCGGGAGGAGCATTCGCCGAGCAGCCGTTCACACCAGGACAGGGCGAGGTCCAGGCGGTCGACGACGACGAGCGCGTACAGGGCGATGACCAGTGGCTGGAGGGTGTTGTCGCCGAGGTGGTAGCGCTGGAGGACGCGTTCGGCCTCGATGACCGCCTGGTCGGCCCGGCCCTCGGTGAAAGCGGCGGACAGGGTGGCGGCGGCGTGCGCGTGGGCGAGGTCGGCCACGTCGTGCGGGGAGCCGGTGGCCTTGGCGGCACCCCCGCCGAGGGTGGGGAGGCGGTCGCGCAGCGGCGGGCTGAGCATCGTCAGCCACTGGACGGAGGCCGAGAGAGCGGCGCTCATCGCGGGATCGCCGCCGTCGGTCGCGCCGGGGCCCGCCGTGCGGTTCAGCGCGGTGATGGCGTCCGCGGCCGCGTCCAGCCGCCCCGACCAGGCGAGGTACGAGGCGATGGGGGCGATGTCGCGCGGGGCGAGCCAGCCCTTCTCGGCCTCCTCGGTGAGCGACGGCAGATACCCCTCGGCGACGGCCGGGCCGACCCGCCAGGCGACGCTGACGAGCCGCGCCTTGAGGGCGGTGCGGGTGGGGCCCGGCTCGCACGCGTGGTGGGCATGTTCGAGGCAGCGGAGCGCGACGTCGGTTTCCTTCTGCACCAGCGCGTATTCGGCGGCCTCGCGGAGGACGGGCACGGTCCACGGCTCGCCGTCCTGGCGGGCGCGGACCAGATGGCGGGCGACGTCGAGCGCGGAGGCGCCGTCGGCGTGCAGCAGCCGGGCGGCCCGGGCGTGCAGGTCGTGGCAGAGGGCCGCGGGGGCCGCGTCGAGGACGGCGGTACGGGCCACCTCGTCGCGGAACCGGCCGTGTTCCAGGATCCCGCACTCGTGCAGGTCCTGGACGCCCTGTTCGACCGTGCCGACGTTCAGGTCGAGGAGGCCGCTCAGGGACCGCGGGGAGCGGGCGTCGCCGAGGACGGCGACACCGCGGGCGATCGCCGCCACATCGGGCTCGCCCCGGTACAGACAGCCGAGGACGGCCTGCGCGAACGCCTCGCCGGGCGCGGGCCGCTGGAGGGCCTCACCGTGGTCGCCCCCGGCCCGCCAGTCGTCCAGCAGGGCGCGCAGCAGCAGCGGGTTGCCGCCGGAGAGGCGGTGGCATTCGGGGGCGAGCCGGGAGGCGACGGGGGCGGACAGGGTGTTCGACAGCGCCTCGGCGACGCCCGCCTCGGTGAGCATGGGCAGCCGCATCCGCACACAGTTGGGCTGGCGGAGGAGTTCGGCGTGGAAGGTCAGCTGCTGCTGGCGCAGCCGGGGGGATTCGGTGAGGACGATGAGAACCCTCGCCTGGCGGACCCGGCGGGCGAGGTGGAGCAGGAATTGCAGGGAATGGTCGTCGCCGCAGTGCACATCGTCGACGGCGATGACGAGGGTGCGTTCGTCGACCAGTCGCAGCAGCACCGAGGAAATCTGGGACATCACATGCATGCGCGCCGCGGCGGTACTCTCCGGGCCGATATCGGAAAGCAGGGCCACCGCCTCGGAGCGGACGTCCGGGGGCATCGCGGCGTTATCGAAGATCTTCCGGAGAATACCGAAGGGTAGTTCACGTTCGGCCCGTGAACCGGTCACTTCGAGGAGCAACGCACCGCTCTCGATGGCCTGTTCGGCAAAACTGTCCAGCAGCCGGGTCTTTCCACTGGCCACCGCGCCGCTGACAAGCGCCAGCCGACCTCTGCCCTGTGTGGCGCCGTGCAGCATGTCGCGCAGGACGGAGAGGCGGCTCTCCCATTCGAAAAGGTTTGCGAGCACAGGTCTTATCCCCCGATGAAGTATCACCTCATGCCCCCGGCGGTGACGCCGAGGGCAGGTAACGTGACGCAGGCTTTTCTTGCGTTTCGATCGTGCTGACGATTCGTCGCCGGGGTGAGGGCCGGGTCAGGGCCTCGACGCCGAAAGCGCCTCGGATACCAGGTTCGTGATCTCCGCTTGATGGTTGGCCAAGAAGAAGTGACCGCCGGAGAACACCTTGATGTCGAACCCGCCGGTGGTGTGCGACCGCCACGCCTCCGCCTCGTCCCGGCTGGTCCTGGGGTCGCTGTCGCCGGTCAGCACGGTGATCGGTGCGCGGACGGCGGCGTCGGGCTCGGAGCGGTAGGTCTCGATCGCCTTGTAGTCGCTGCGAATCGCGGGCATCACCATGCGCAGGATCTCCTCATTTCCGAGGACCCGTGCGTCGGTTCCGCTCAGCATCTTCATTTCGCGCACGATGCCGTCGTCATCACGCCGGTGCACCTTCTCGTCCCGGTAACGGGACGGTGCCCGGCGGCCCGAGGCGAAGAGGGCGACCGGGGAGAACTCCGGATCGGCCGCCTCCAGCCGGCGCGTCACCTCGAACGCGAGAACGGCGCCCATGCTGTGGCCGAAGAAGGCGATCGGCAGATCGAGCCAGGGCTTCAACTCCGCGGCGATGGCGTCCGCGTACTCGCCGATGTTTTCGATCCGCGGGTCGAGACGCCGGTCCTGACGCCCCGGATATTGGAGGGAGAGGACGTCGACGGACGGCGAAAGCGCCTGGGACACCGGGAAGAAGAACGACGCCGAACCCCCGGCGTGCGGCAAACAGACCAGCCGCACACGGCTGTCGGATGCCGGATGGAACCGTCGTATCCAGACGCTGTCTTCTTGCTGAGCACCCATGTACGTGAAAAGTCTTTCCCTCATCAGGTTCGCCGTCGCGACAGCAGCTCAACACACCGTCACACCAGAAGGTGACGCTCCGGAAGATGTGCCGGAAGAGGCTGCCCCTAAATGTTCTAACACGACAATTCATGTAGGGGGCACCCCTAATGCGAGGGGTCACCCCCACGAGTGGGGTCTTGGAGCGCGCGCTGTTGCCGCGCGCCCCCCGCGAGCGCCTCCGCCAGGTCGTCCAGCGCCTCCACCAGCAGCTCCGCACTGCGCACCGCGACCCCCTGCCGCTCCCCGGCGCGCTCCTGCCAGTGCTCCAGCGACTCCTGTACGGCGGTCCAGTCCAGGGGCCGCCGCTCCCGTACGGCCTCCACGGCCTTCGGGACCGCCGTCCGCAGCGCCGCCGCGAACTCCTCGGCCTCCGGCGACGGGGCCGCGTCGCGGTCCGGAAGATGCGCCTCCAGCAGCATGGTGACCCGGCCCGCGGTGGACAGCGCGGTCTGCGCCGCCCGCGCCGCCCGGGGGCCGAGCCCGCGGTGGCGCACCGGTTCCCGGCGGGCCCGGCCCTCCAGCTGCTCGTACTCGCTGCGGGCCGCCCGCTGGTCCAGCAGCGCCTCCCGCACCTGGCGGGAGCGGCGCTCGGCGGGCCGGGCGTGGGCGTCGAAGACGGCGATGGCGTACCGGCCGCCCGCGGCCAGCCAGTCGGCCAGCCGGTCGCGCAGCAGCGGGGTCTCCCAGGCGGGGAAGACCACGTACGAGGCCATCGCCATCAGCCCGCCCAGCAGCGTCAGCGCCACCCGCGCCTGCACGGTCTGGCCGACCTCCGCGCCCGCGATGCCGAGCAGGAAGACCACGTACGCGCTCACGCACAGCGAGGCCACGATGAAGCCGGTGCGCAGCAGCATGAACATGAAGGCCGCGCACACCACGGCCAGGGTGGCGCTCACATACGGGTCCGGATGGGCCAGCGTCACCACCAGCCCGCCGATCAGGACCCCGGCCAGGGTGCCGCAGAAGCGGGCGACCCCGCGCGAGAAGGTCTGGCCGAAGTCCGGGCGCAGCACCATCACCGAGGTCAGCGGCGCCCAGTAGCCGTGGCCGAACGGCAGCACGGCGCCCAGCAGATAGCCGCAGACCGCCACCACCGTGAGGCGCACCGCGTGCCGCAGGATGCGCGAGTCCCAGCGGACCTCGCGGCGCAGGGCGCGCAGCGCCACCGGCACCAGGCCGGGGACGGTGGGGCGGGGCAGATGGCGGCGGTCCTTGGTGCCTTCGGAGGTCACCGCCTCCACCCGCTCGTCCGAGGACTCCACGACGTCGTTCACCAGGGCCATCAGCTTCAGCGCCGCGCGGCGGGCCGCGCCGCCCAGCATCGGGCCGCTCTCCGGCACCTCCAGCACCGCCATCGCCTCGGGCGGCAACCGGACCGGCCTGCTGCGGCGGACGGCGTGGGCCACCGCGTCGAGCACGGTGGCGGTCGCGGCCAGCAGCTCACGCACCCGGTCGCGCTCGGGCCCGAGCATCGGGGCGCCGACCACCGGATCGGCCATCGAGGCGAGCACCGGCCGGATCCGCTCGGCCAGCAGCCGGTAGCCGCGCAGCTGGCTCGGGCGCCGCTTCGCCGCGCGCGGGGTGACGGCGGCGGCGCTGCGGGCGTCCATCAGCGGCTGCGGGTCGAACGGCGCCTGCGGGTCGTGGCGCAGCCGCCGGGCGTAGTCGGCCACGCCGGCGAGCGCGTCGGCGAGGGCGTCGCGCTGCACACCCCAGGGCCGCACCGGGAAGAGCACGATCAGCGCCGCCTGGACGACCCCGCCGACCCCGATCAGCGCGGCGTGCTCCAGGGCGCCGAACACCGAGGTGGGGAGGGTGACGGTGACCAGCATCACCGCGACCATCTGGGTCGACACCAGCCCGGACACCGGGCCGACCGCCCACGACATGCCGGTCAGCAGCGTCCACACGGCGAGCATCACGACGAAGGTGGCGATGTGGGCGGCGGCCAGATAGCCGAGGAAGGTGGAGACCGCGAGCAGGGACGCCGCGGCCAGCGCCAGCTCCGGGCGGGGGCGCCAGCTCTTCTGGAAGATGGCGATCCCGGCGGAGAACGCGCCGAACGCCGACGACACCGCGAGGGTCGGCGAGCCGAACCAGAGAGTCAGCCCGACGACGATCGCCACACCGCAGGCGCCACGGACCGCGACCAGCGGCTCCAGCCGGATGCGCTCGATCGTCAAACCCGCCTGGGCCGTCTGCTTCAGCGCGTGTGACCAGCTCATACGGCGAGACTACGACCTTGATCTGCAAGCGAGGAACCGGCCGTCTTTGGCCGATTCCTCGCCTTCCCGCCCTTTCGGCCGCGTCAGCCCTCGGGTGTTGCGCAGTCCACATCGAGCAGTTCGATGGGCCGGGTCGCGTCGAGGTCGACGTACGCGGTGAAGGAGCTCGGCGAGCCCTGGCCCCAGTACGTGGTGATCGTCGCCCAGCCGACCCGGGCCGACTGGGCCGTGGTCACCTCGCCGACCTCGATGTCCCGCGGCTCGTTCTGCGCGCACAGCAGCAGGTCGTAGTCGGGCGTCTGGGCGATCCGCTCCTTCAGCTGGTCGGAGACCAGGTTCTCGCGCTCCCAGGGGCGCGGTCCGTGGTTGCCGTAGAAACCCTCCAGGAAGTGGTGGATCTCCTCGGCGGTGAAGCGGCCGTTCGGATCGGTCTTCTTCCCGCCGTGCGGGGCGGCGGTAGCGGGTGCGCCCGCGGCCAGCACGAGCCCGAGGCCGAGCGCGGCCGCGGAGCAACGAAGGGTACGAAGCATAGGAGATCCCCCTGAATGTGGTCGTGTGCCCATGGTTCGGGCGAACACTCAAGAAGACCTACAACACGGGTAGATGGTTGCCCTGTGACACAGAGAAACCCTCGCCGGTCGATGACCGGCGAGGGTGCCCCATACGCGCCCGGGTCAGTGGTTCTTGGGGAAGCCCAGGTTGATGCCGACCTCTTCCGACGGCTCCGGCCAGCGGGTGGTGACGACCTTGCCGCGGGTGTAGAAGTGCACCCCGTCGTTGCCGTAGATGTGCTGGTCGCCGAAGAGCGAGTCCTTCCAGCCGCCGAAGGAGTGGTAGCCCACCGGCACCGGGATCGGCACGTTGACGCCGACCATGCCCGCCTCGACCTCCAGCTGGAAGCGGCGGGCGGCGCCGCCGTCGCGGGTGAAGATCGCGGTGCCGTTGCCCCACTTCGAGGAGTTGATCAGCTCGATGGCGTCGTCGTACGTCTCGGCGCGGACCACGCACAGCACCGGGCCGAAGATCTCGTCGCGGTAGGCGTCGGCGGTGGCGGGCACCTTGTCCAGCAGCGAGACGCCGATGAAGAAGCCGTCAGCACATTCAGGGTGATCCTCGACCGTGTAGCCGGTACCGTCCACGACCACCTCCGCGCCCTGGGCCGCGGCCCCGTGGACGTAACCGGCCACCTTGTCCCGGTGCTCCTTGGTGATCAGCGGGCCCATCTCGGAGGACGGGTCGTTGCCGGGGCCGATGCGGAGCTTGGCGGCCCGGTCGGCGATCTTCTTCACCAGCTCGTCGCCGATGTCGCCGACGGCGACGACGACGGAGACCGCCATGCAGCGCTCACCGGCCGAGCCGTAGGCCGCGTTGATCGCGTTGTCCGCGGCGAAGTCCAGGTCGGCGTCGGGCAGCACCAGCATGTGGTTCTTGGCGCCGCCGAGCGCCTGCACCCGCTTGCCGTGCTCGACGGCCTTGGACTGGATGTACTTGGCGATCGGGGTGGAGCCGACGAAGCTGACCGCGGCGACGTCCGGGTGCTCCAGCAGCCGGTCCACGGCCACCTTGTCGCCGTTGACGACGTTGAGCACGCCCTCCGGCAGCCCCGCCTCGGCGGCCAGCTCGGCCAGCCGGTGGGACGCCGACGGGTCCTTCTCGCTGGGCTTGAGGACGAAGGTGTTCCCGCAGGCGATGGCCACCGGGAACATCCACATCGGCACCATGGCAGGGAAGTTGAACGGCGTGATGCCCGCGACGACACCCAGCGGCTGACGGATCGAGGAGACGTCGACCCCGGTGGAGACCTGGGTGGACAGCTCGCCCTTGAGCTTCTCGGCGATTCCACAGGCCAGTTCGACGATCTCCAGACCTCGGGCCACCTCGCCGAGCGCGTCCGAGTGCACCTTGCCGTGCTCGGCGGTGATCAGCTCGGCGATCTCGTCGCGGTGGGCGTCCAGCAGCTCGCGGTACTTGTAGAGGATCGCGGTGCGCTTGGACAGCGAGACGGTGCCCCAGGACCGGTACGCCTCCTTCGCGGACGCGACGGCCGCGTCGACGTCCGCGACCGAGGCGAGGGCGACCCGGGTGTCCTGGGCACCGGTGGCGGGGTTGTACACCGGGCCGTGGTTGCCGGACGTGCCCTCGACGGGCTTTCCGCCGATCCAGTGGTTGACGGTCTTCATGGGTGCGGAGCCTTTCTCTCGAAAAACGTCAGAGGTGGCGGCGGCGGCCTGCGGCGTGCCGGTCGTACTCCTCGCGGGCCTTCACGGCAGCGGGTCGGGTCGCGGTCTCGGCTACGGGCACATCCCACCACGCCTGTGCGTCCGGGGCGCCCGACACTGTGTCGCCCGTTTCGGTCTCCACATAGACACATGTGGGACGGTCCGAGGCGCGGGCCGCCGCGAGCGCCTCCCGCAACTCGGCCACGGTCGCGGCGCGCAGCACGTCCATGCCGAGCGAGGCGGCGTTCGCGGCCAGGTCCACGGGGAGCGGATCGCCGGTGTACAGGCCGTCGGCGGACCGGAAGCGGTAGGCGGTGCCGAACCGCTCGGCGCCGGTCGTCTCCGACAGGCCGCCGATCGAGGCGTAGCCGTGGTTCTGGAGGAGGACGACGTTGATGTTGATGCCCTCCTGGACCGCGGTGACGATCTCGGTCGGCATCATCAGGTACGTACCGTCCCCGACCAGCGCCCATACCGGGGTGTCGGGGGCCGCGAGCCGTACGCCGATGGCGCCCGGGATCTCGTAGCCCATGCAGGAGTAGCCGTACTCCAGGTGGTACTGGCGGGGCGAGCGGGCCCGCCACAGCTTGTGCAGGTCGCCGGGGAGCGAGCCCGCCGCGTTGATCACCACGTCGTCGTCGCCGACCACCGCGTCCAGCGCGCCCAGCACCTGGGTCTGGGAGGGGCGCGCGGAGGGGTCCTCGGCGGCGTACGCGGCGTCCACCAGCCGCTCCCACCGGGCCTTGCCGGTGCGGTACTCGGCCTCGTACGTCGTATCGACCCGGTGCCCGGCCAGCTCGGCGGTCAGCGCCTCAAGACCGGCGCGGGCGTCGGCGACCAGCGTGGTGGCGGCCAGCTTGTGGGCGTCGAAGCCGGTGATGTTGAGGTTGAGGAACCGGACGTCCGGGCTCGCGAAGAGGGTCGCGGAGGCGGTGGTGAAGTCGCTGTAGCGGGTGCCGACCCCGATGATCAGGTCCGCGGTGCGGGCCAGGTCGTCGGCGACGGCGGTGCCGGTGTGCCCGATGCCGCCGATGTCGGCCGGGTGGTCGTGGCGCAGCGACCCCTTGCCCGCCTGGGTGGAGGCGACCGGGATGCCGGTGGCGTCGGCGAACGCCCGCAGCGCGCCCTCGGCCTCGCTGTGGTGGACGCCGCCACCCGCGACGACCAGCGGGCGCCGGGCGGCGCGGATCGCCTGCGCGGCGGCGGTGGTCTCGGCGTGCTCCGGGGCGGGGCGGCGTACCCGCCACACCCGGTCGGCGAAGAACTCCTCCGGCCAGTCGAACGCCTCGGCCTGCACGTCCTGCGGCATGGCCAGGGTGACCGCGCCGGTCTCGGCCGGGTCGCTGAGCACCCGCATCGCGGCGAGCGCGGCCGGGATCAGCGCCTCGGGGCGTACGACGCGGTCGAAGTAGCGGGAGACCGGGCGCAGCGCGTCGTTGACGGACACATCGCCCGCGTACGGCACCTCCAGCTGCTGGAGCACGGGGTCGGCGGGCCGGGTCGTGAAGATGTCGCCGGGCAGCAGCAGCACCGGAAGCCGGTTGACGGTGGCCAGCGCGGCGCCGGTGACCAGGTTGGTGGCGCCGGGCCCGATGGAGGTGGTGACGGCCTGGGCGGCGAGCCGGTTGGACTGGCGGGCGTAGCCGACCGCGGCGTGCACCATCGCCTGCTCGTTGCGGCCCTGGAGGTACGGCATGGTGTCCTGCCCGGCCTCCAGCAGCGCCTGGCCGAGCCCGGCCACGTTGCCGTGGCCGAAGATGCCCCAGGTGGCGTTGATCAGACGGTGCCGCTGCCCGTCCCGCTCGGTGTACTGGTGCGCCAGGAACTCGACCAGGGCCTGGGCGACCGTGAGGCGGCGGGTGGTCATCGGGCGTCTCCTGCGGGAGCTTCAGGGGCTTCGTACAGCGGAAGGCGGGGGTCGACGGGCTGGTCGGGCCAGGTGGAGCGGATCCAGCCGTGGTCGGGGTGGTCGCAGATCAGCCAGGCGCGCTCCTCGCCGGGGCCCGCCATGACGTTGAGGTAGTACATGGCGTGGCCGGGCGCGGCGATGGAGGGGCCGTGCCAGCCGTCCGGGATGAGGACGGCGTCGCCGGAGCGGACCTCGGCCAGCACATCGGTGTTGCGGCCGTGGCCGGAGGGCGAGACCCGCTGGTAGCCGACGCCCTCGTTGCCGTGGGCCTCGGCGATCTCGAAGTAGTAGATCTCCTCGAGCTCGCTCTCCTCGCCGGGGCGGCACTCGTCGTGCTTGTGCGGCGGGTACGAGGACCAGTTGCCGCCGGGGGTGAGCACCTCGACGGCGATGAGCTTGTCGCACTCGAAACTGCCACCTGATTTTCCGCCTCCGGCGGGGGCCGCCGCGGCGAAGTTGTTGACCTGGCGCGAGCAGTTGCCGGTGCCGCGCAGCTCGACGGGGACGGCGGAGGCGGGCCCGTAGCGGGCGGGCAGCCGCCGCTCGCAGCGGGCGCCGGTGAGCGCGAAGCGGCCCCCGGCGCCGCTGGCGATCGTGGCGTGCGCGTCGCGCGGGACGTACGCGAAGTCGGTCACCCCGCTGAACACGCTGTCGCGGCCGTGCAGTTCGAAGGTCTCGCCCTCGGTGATCACCGTGCAGCCGCCGCTGAGCGGCAGCACGATCCACTCGCTGTCGCCGGTGGCGAGCTGGTGCGAGCCGCCGGGCGGCAGGTCGAGCACGCGGAGGCTGGAGTAGCCCCAGCCGGCCCGCCCGGGGTCGATGTCCAGCGCATACGGGCCGTCGGCCGCCTTACCGGCCTGCACATGGAAGCCAAGGGAAGGTTCGTTGGTGGTCATGGCGTCAGTGTTTCCTCCGGTTCCGGGGCCGATGCAGAGCGGGCCGATTCAGCTGCGGGCCGATTCAAGGGCCGCTTCACAGCAGGCCGACGGCGGTGTCCACGGCGGTCTCCACACTGCCCTCCGCCGGGTAGAGCAGCGAGCGGCCGACGACCAGGCCCTGGACGGTGGGCAGACGCAGCGCCTTGCGCCACTTCTCGTACGCCCCCTCCTGGTCCTTCCCCACCTCGCCGCCGAGCAGCACCGCGGGCAGCGTGCTCGTCTCCATGACGGCGGCCATCTCGTCCGGGTCATTGGTGACCGGCACCTTCAGCCAGGTGTACGCGGAGGTCCCGGCGAGCCCGGAGGCGATCGCGATGGACTTGGTGACGGCCTCGGCGCTCAGGTCGTTGGAGACCCTGCCGTCTATCCGGCGGGAGATGAACGGTTCGACGAACACGGGCAGCTTCCGCTCCGCCATCTCGTCGATGGCGCGGGCCGTGGTGAGCATGGTGTTGAGCGATCCGGCGTCGTCGTAGTCGACCCGCAGCAGCAGCTTTCCGGCGTCGAAGCGGAGCCGGGCGATGTCCTGCGGGCGGTGGCCGGTGAAGCGGTCGTCCAGCTCGAACGAGGCACCGGCCAGCCCGCCGCGGTTCATCGAGCCCATGACGACCTTGCCGTCGAGGGCGCCGAGCAGCAGCAGGTCCTCCAGGATGTCGGCGGTGGCCAGCACGCCGTCGACACCCGGGCGGGACAGCGCCACGCACAGCCGCTCCAGCAGATCGGCCCGGTTGGCCATGGCCAGCTTGTGCCCGCCGACGGCGAGGGCGCCGCGCGCGGGGTGGTCGGCGGCCACGATCATCAGTCGGCCGCTGTCGCCGATCAGCGGGCGGCGGACCCGGCGGGCGGCCGCCTCGGCGATGGCCTCCGGGTGGCGGCTCCGCACCGTCACGAGGTCGGAGATGCTGATGCTCAAAGCAGGGTCCTCTCTTATTTGAGGCTCGGTGGCGAAACGGGCGCCCGCGTCGCTATTGGCTGAGCAGGGCGTCGACCTCTGCTTCCGTCGGCATCGCGGAGGAGCAGGCGAGGCGGGACGCGACGATCGCGCCCGCGGCGTTGGCGTAGCGCATGATCCGCTCCGGGTCCCAGCCCGCCAGCAGCCCGTGGCACAGGGCGCCGCCGAACGCGTCGCCCGCGCCGAGGCCGTTGACGACGTCGACCGGGACGGGCGGGACCTCGGTGGACGTGCCGTCGCGGTGCACGGCGAGGACCCCCTTGGGGCCTTGTTTGACGACGGCCAGCTCGACCCCCGCGTCCAGCAGCGCCTGGGCGCAGGCCTTCGGCTCCCGTACACCGGTGGCGATCTCGCACTCGTCCACGTTGCCGACGGCGACGGTGGCGTGGCGCAAGGCCTCGACGTAGAAGGGGCGCGCCGTCTCGGGGTCCTTCCAGAACATGGGGCGCCAGTCGAGGTCGAAGACGGTGATGCCGCTCTTGGCGCGGTGGGCGAGGGCGGTGAGGGTGCTGCCGCGGCTGGGCTCCTCGCTGAGGCCGGTGCCGGTCATCCAGAAGATCCGAGTGGCGCGGATCGCGTCGAGGTCCAGCTCGTCGGGGTGGATCTCCAGGTCGGGGGCCTTGGGGCGGCGGTAGAAGTAGAGCGGGAAGTCGTCGGGCGGGAAGATCTCGCAGAAGGTGATCGGGGTCGGGTAGTCCTCGACCGGGGTGACGAAGCGGTCGTCCACGCCGAAGCCCTGGAGTTCCTGGTGGATGTACTCGCCGAAGGGGTCAGCGCCGGTGCGGCTGATCACCGCGGAGCGGTGGCCGAACCG
Organism: Streptomyces sp. BRA346; assembly: GCF_052851135.1. Classification (NCBI taxonomy): domain Bacteria; kingdom Bacillati; phylum Actinomycetota; class Actinomycetes; order Kitasatosporales; family Streptomycetaceae; genus Streptomyces; species Streptomyces sp. BRA346. The sequence goes on from NZ_JAIWIH010000049.1 coordinate 21,066, forward strand.
GGCCGCGGCCACCGCGACGTTGGTCGCCGAGCCTCCCAGGAACTTTCCGAATGACTCGACCTGCGGCAGCGGCACTCCGGTCTGCAACGGATAGAGGTCCACTCCGATGCGGCCCATCGTGATCAGGTCGTACGGCTCACTCATGCGTGCCCCTTCGGGAAAGACGCAGCTCAGGGTTGTCGTGGCGAACACCGGGTCCTGCCCGGCCCCTTCAGGTCTAGACGCGCGCACAGCCCCGTGTCAAGGATTTGTCATTACATTCGGACCTAACCACGAGAGCCGCCTTGGAGCGCGTTATGGTCTCGTTACGTCCAGATGAAATGTTGTCATGACAAACTCTTGACAGGCGGTGGCCGCGAGGAGTTGGCTCCCCCTCATGCAACGGCTGTGTTAACACCGGACCTGGCTTGAGAGGTGCTGGAACAGATGGACCTCAGATTCGACCGACGCCGCAGGGCGGGACTCGCCACCGTCGCCGTCGTCACGGTTCTCCTCGCAACGGGGTGCAGCAGTCAAGGGGGCAAGAAGGCCCAGGACGAGGCGGACGACATCTCCGCGGGCAAGGCCAACACCCCCCGGATGAAGATCGCGATGATCACCCATGCCGCTCCGGGTGACACCTTCTGGGACACGGTCCGCAAGGGCGCCAAGGCGGCCGCGGCCAAGGACAACATCGAACTGGTCTACTCCAGCAACCCCAACGGGGGCGACCAGGCCAACCTCATCCGGAACGCGATCAACCAGAAGGTCGACGGCATCGCCGTCACGCTGGCCAAGCCCGCCGCGATGAAGGGCGCGATCGCCAGGGCCGAGAAGGCCGGGATCCCCGTCGTCGGCTTCAACTCCGGCCTGGAGGACTGGAAGTCCCAGGGGCTGCTCGAATACTTCGGCCAGGACGAGAACCTCGCCGGACAGGCCTTCGGCAAGCGCCTCAACCAGGTGGGCGCCAAGCACAACATCTGTGTCATCCAGGAGCAGGGCCATGTCGCCCTGGAGGCCCGCTGCGCGGGCGTGAAGAAGACGTTCAAGGGCAAGACGGACACCCTCTACGTCAACGGGACCGACATGCCGTCGGTCAAGTCCACGATCTCCGCCAAGCTCAAGCAGGATTCGAGCATCGACTACGTCGTCACGCTCGGCGCGCCGTTCGCACTGACCGCGGTGCAGTCCGCCAAGGAGTCGGGCGGCAAGGCCAAGGTCGCCACCTTCGACCTCAACAAGGACCTCATCGCCGCCGTCCAGAGCGGGGATGTGCAGTTCGCGGTGGACCAGCAGCCGTACCTCCAGGGCTATCTGGCCATCGACTCCCTGTGGCTCTACAAGAACAACGGCAACTTCAGCGGCGGCGGTGAGAAGCCCGTACTGACCGGACCCGCGTTCGTCACCAAGGACAACGTGGAGAAGATCGCCAAGTTCGCACAGAAGGGCACGCGGTGATCCGACCATGACCCAAGCCGCCCCACCCGCCACCGCCACGCCACCGGCCTCCCCGGCGGCGCGCCCCAAGAGCCGCACCGCCGAACGCTCGCTGGCCCGCCGGGCCCTCGCCCGGCCGGAGATCGGCGCGCTGGTCGCCGCCGTCGGCGTCTACATCTTCTTCTTCGCCGTCGCCCCGACCTTCCGCCAGGCGGACTCGTTCGCCACCGTGCTCTACCAGGGCTCCACCCTGGGGATCATGGCGCTCGCCGTCTCCCTGCTGATGATCGGCGGCGAGTTCGACCTGTCGGCCGGTGTCGCCGTCACCTCCTCGGCGCTGGCCGCGAGCATGCTCAGCTTCCAGCTCACCGCCAACGTCTGGGTCGGCGTCGGGGTCGCCCTGGTCATCTCGCTCTCGGTGGGCCTGATCAACGGTCTGCTGCTGATCAAGACCGGGCTGCCCAGCTTCCTGGTCTCGCTCGCCAGCTTCCTGATGCTCCAGGGCCTCAACCTGGCCATCACCAAGCTGCTGACCGACAACGTCGCCACCAACGCCATCAACGACATGGACGGCTTCGACTCCGCCAAGGCGGTCTTCGCCTCCGAGATCCCGATCTTCGGCGTCAACCTGAACATCACCGTGCTGTACTGGCTGGCCTTCGCGGCCCTCGCCACCTGGGTCCTGCTGCGCACCAAGTTCGGCAACTGGATCTTCGCGGCCGGCGGCTCCAAGGAGAGCGCCCGGGCGGTCGGCGTCCCGGTGAACCTCACCAAGATCGCACTGTTCATGACCGTGGGCTTCGCGGCCTGGTTCGTCGGCATGCACCTGCTCTTCGAGTACAACACCGTGCAGGCCGGTGAGGGCGTCGGCAACGAGTTCTACTACATCATCGCGGCCGTGATCGGCGGCTGTCTGCTCACCGGCGGCTACGGCTCCGCGATCGGCGCGCTCCTCGGCGCGTTCATCTTCGGCATGGTCAACCAGGGCATCGTCTACGCCAACTGGAACCCGGACTGGTTCAAGTTCTTCGTCGGCGTGATGCTGCTGCTCGCGACGCTCGTGAATCTGTGGGTGCGCCGTCAGGCCGCCAGGAGGTGATGGGAATGACCGCCAACGACCTCACGAAGCCCACCCCCGCCGCCGAGGGCGTGCCGGAGCCGGTCGTCCAGCTCAAGGGCGTCGGCAAGCTCTACGGCAACGTCCGGGCCCTGGAGGGCATCGACCTCGACGTCCGGCCGGGCCAGGTGACCTGCGTCCTCGGCGACAACGGCGCCGGAAAGTCCACCCTCATCAAGATCATCTCCGGGCTGCACCAGCACGACGAGGGCGAGTACGTCGTCGACGGCAAGCCGGTGCGGCTGCACAACCCGCGCGAGGCCCTCGACCTCGGCATCGCCACCGTCTACCAGGACCTGGCCACGGTGCCCCTGATGCCGGTGTGGCGGAACTTCTTCCTCGGCTCCGAGCTGACCCGCGGCCCCTGGCCCATCCGGCGGCTCGACATCGAGCGGATGAAGGAGACCACCCGGACGGAGCTGTCCGCCATGGGCATCCACCTGGACAACCTGGAACAGCCCATCGGCACCCTCTCCGGGGGCCAGCGGCAGTCCGTGGCCATCGCGCGGGCGGTGTACTTCGGCGCCAGAGTGCTGATCCTGGACGAGCCCACCGCGGCGCTGGGCGTCAAGCAGTCGGGCGTCGTCCTGAAGTACATCGCGGCGGCCCGCGAGCGGGGCCTGGGCGTCATCTTCATCACCCACAACCCGCACCACGCGTACATGGTCGGCGACCACTTCTCGGTGCTGAGACTCGGCGCCCTGGAGCTGAACGCCGCCCGGGACGACGTCAGCCTGGAGGAACTCACCAACCACATGGCCGGCGGCACCGAGCTGGCCGCTCTCAAGCACGAACTCGCACAGGTGCGCGGGGTCGATGTGGAGGAGCTTCCCGAGGTCGTCAACAGCCCCTCGACCTGACATCCCGGCCCTCACCCCGACCCTCATCCCGACTCTCGGCCTGACATTACGTCCGAATGTCCTGACGAAGTCTTGACGGCCCCCGGCCCGGCCCGTAAAGCTGCCCAAAACAGCATGAAACGCGGGCCCGGCCACCACCGCGAGCAAGCGACCCGCACTGCCCCCTTCCCCGGTCTTCAACGACCGGCGAGAGGAGACCCTCTTCCATGACTGCCGCCGCCTCCCCCGTACCCGCCCTGGACCGCATCCGGGTCGGCTCGGCCCCCGACTCATGGGGGGTGTGGTTCCCCGACGACTCGCAGCAGGTCCCCTGGCAGCGCTTCCTCGACGAGGTCGCGGAGGCCGGCTACGAGTGGATCGAGCTGGGCCCGTACGGCTATCTGCCGACCGACCCCGCCCGGCTCACCGAGGAGATCACCCGCCGGAACCTCACGGTCTCGGCGGGCACGATCTTCACCTCCCTGCACCGCGGCCCCGAGGTCTGGGACGCCACCTGGGAGCACGTCTCCCAGGTGGCGGAGCTGACCCGGGCCATGAACGCCAAGCACCTCGTGGTCATCCCCTCCTTCTGGCGCGACGACAAGACCGCCGAGATCATCGAGCCGCCCGAGCTGACCGCCGAGCAGTGGCGCCACCTGTCCACCGGCATGGAGCGCCTCGGCCGTGAGGTGCGCGAGCACTTCGGGCTCGACATCGTCGTCCACCCGCACGCCGACACCCACATCGACGGCGAGGAGAACGTGGCCCGCTTCCTGGACGCCACCGACTCCGACCTGGTCAACCTCTGCCTGGACACCGGCCACTACGCCTACTGCGGCGGCGACAGCGTCAAGCTGATCGAGACCTACGGCGAGCGCATCGGCTACCTCCACCTCAAGCAGGTCGACCCGGAGATCCTGGCCGACGTGGTCAAGAACGGCGTGCCGTTCGGCCCGGCCGTGAAGCGCGGCGTGATGTGCGAGCCGCCCAAGGGCGTCCCGGAGCTGGAACCGGTCCTGGCGGCCGCCCAGAAGCTGGACGTGGACCTGTTCGCGATCGTCGAGCAGGACATGTACCCCTGCCCGCCCGACCAGCCGTTCCCGATCGCCGAGCGCACCCGCCGCTTCCTGCGCTCCTGCGGCGCCTGACCTTCCGCCTCCCCCGCTCCCTTCGATCCCCTTTCGATCCCCTTCGATCCTCCGAACGCGCAGAAAGAGAAGAGAGACACCTATGACCCAGCAGGGCACGCTCGGGATCGCCGTCATCGGGACCGGCAAGATGGGCGCCGACCACGTCCGCCGCATCAACGACGTGATCAGCGGCGCCCGGGTGGCGGCCGTGGTGGACATCGACGAGGCGCGCGCCAAGTCCGTCGCCGATCTGTCCGAGGGCTGCCAGGCGTTCACCGACCCGGCCGCCGCCATGGCCGCGCCGGGCGTGGACGCGGTCCTGATCGCCTCGCCCGGCCCCGCGCACGAGGCCGCGCTGCTCAGCGCGTTCGAGCACGATCTGCCGGTGCTGTGCGAGAAGCCGCTGACCCCGGACTCGGAGTCCGCGCTGCGAGTGCTGGAGGCCGAGCAGCGGCTCGGTCACCGCCGCGTCCAGGTCGGCTTCATGCGCCGCTACGACACCGAGTTCATGAAGCTCAAGGCGCTGCTCGCCTCCGGTGAGCTGGGCCGCCCGCTGCTGATGCACTGCCGCCACCGCAATGCCTCGGTGCACTCGTACTTCACCACCGAGATGCTGATCAACGACTCCGTGGTGCACGAGATGGACCAGTCGCGCTGGCTGCTGGAGCAGGAGATCGCCAACGTCACCGTGCTCAAGCCGACCCCCAACGCGAACGCCCCCGAGGGCCTTGCCGACCCGCAGCTGGTGATCTTCGAGACCACCGGCGGCGCGATCGTCAACGTCGAGATCTTCGCGAGCTGCGGCTTCGGCTACCAGGTCCAGGCCGAGGCGGTCTGCGAGCGCGGCACCGCGCGCGTCGGCGACGCCCACGGCATGCTCGTCAACCGCCCCGGCACCTGGGGCGGCGAGATCGCCCCCGACTTCGTGGCCCGCTTCGAGGAGGCGTACGACCGCGAGGTGCAGGCCTGGGTCAACGCCACCAGGCGCGGCGAGGTCGAGGGCCCGAGCGCCTGGGACGGCTACGCCGCGGCCGCCGTCTGCGAGGCGGGGGTGCGGGCGCAGGCCACCGGCGAGCGCACGCCCGTCGACATGATCGTGCGCCCCGCCTTCTACGCCTGAGGCTCCCGGGCGGGCCGGTCGCCGCCACGACCGGCCCGCCTCTCTGTGTACCGGCCCGCCTCTCTGTGTTCCGCACCCTCCGCGTTCTCCCTGTTGGAAAGGTTTCTCCTTCTCATGAAGATCGCCCTCGACCCGCATATGCTGCGCAAGGGGCCCCTGCTCGAACTCCCGGCCCTCGTCGCCGAGCTGGGCTTCGAGTACATCGAGCTGTCGCCCCGCGACGACTTCATCCCGTTCTTCAAGCACCCGCGGGTGGACGACGGCACGGTGCGGCAGTTCCGCAAGGCGCTGGACGCCGCCGGGGTGAAGATCTCCTCCGTACTGCCGCTGTTCCGCTGGTCCGGTCCGGACGAGGACGAGCGCCAGGCCGCCGTCCGCTACTGGAAGCGGGCCATCCAGATCACCGCGGATCTGGGCGTGGACAGCATGATCTCGGAGTTCAACGGCCGCCCCGAGGACCCCAGCCGCAGCGAGGGCCAATTCTGGCGGTCGATCGAGGAGCTGCTGCCGGTCTTCGAGCGCGAGTCCATCCGGCTGACGCTGGAGCCGCACCCCGATGACTTCATCGAGGAGGGGTACGAGGCGATCAACATGATCCGGGGCATCAACCACCCCCTGGTCTCCTACCTCTACTGCGCCCCTCACACCTTCCACCACGGCAATGACGCCCCCGGTCTGATCAAGCACGCGGGCGATCTGCTCACCAACGTGCATCTGGCCGACACCTTCGATCACACCGCGTCCTCGGGCCTGCGCTACATCATCAACCCGCCCGGTTCCCCGGCCCGTATCCACCAGCACCTGGACATCGGGCAGGGCGAGGTCGACTTCGACGCGCTGTTCGGCGCGCTGCGTGACAACAACTTCGACGGCACGCTGACCTCCTGCGTCTTCGCCTGGGAGGACCGGGCCCGCGAGTCGTCCGTGTTCATGCGCCGGAAGATCGACGAATACCTGTCCACCTGGACGTAGCGGTCCTCCCGCAAGCAGGGGACGCCGCGTCACCCGCCGGTCACAGGCGTCACATCTCCGCGCGTCTTACGTCACAGGTGTTCAACAGCCCCTAGCCGCCCGTCACCCGACGTCGTTCACCGGACACAGGCCGAGTGAAAGGGCGCGAGTGATGACCGATCGAAGGCTGTGGTCCTACAAGGAGATCGCCGCACACATCGGTGTGCAGACCGACACCGTACGGTCCTATCGCAAGCACGGTCACATGCCGCCCCCCGACCTGGTGGAGGGCGGCAAACCGTTGTGGTACGCGGATACGATCCGGGCCTGGGTGGCCCGCAGACCGGGCAACCGCCGCGCCCGGCGCGAGACCAAGGACTAGGGGGTGTCTCGCGCCCGGGCCGCGCGCGTCAGCGGATGCTCACCCGGTCCCGGCGACGGCCCTTCCCCGGATCCGCGTCCTTGTCCCCGTCCGCCTCCCCGGCGCCGCCGCCGGAGGAGCCGCCCGGAGCGTCACCGGATGCACCACCGGAGGGGTCGTCGGAGCCGGGCGCGGACTCCCCTTCGCTCAGCCCGAACCGGGTGTGCAGCCGCCGCAGCGGGCCCGGGGCCCACCAGGTGGCCCGGCCGGTCAGCTTCATCACCGCCGGGACCAGCAGACTGCGCACCACCATCGCGTCCATCAGCACGGCCAGGGCGATACCGAGGCCGAGCATCTTGGTGTTGGTGACCCGCGAGGTGCCGATGGCCACCATGACCACGGCCAGGATCAGCGCCGCCGCCGTGATCAGCCCGCCGGTGCGCCGCAGTCCGAACTCCACCGCCGCCTCATGGTCCCCCGTGCGCTCGTACTCCTCCTTGATACGGGAGAGCAGGAAGACGCCGTAGTCCATGGAGAGACCGAAGGCGACGCAGAACATCAGCACCGGCAGGGTGGTCTCTATGTCACCGGAGCTGGTGAAGGCCAGCGGCCCGGACAGATGCCCCTCCTGGAAGACCCACACCATGGCGCCGAACATCGCGGTCAGGCTGAGCGCGTTGAGCAGCACGGCCTGGAGCGGGATCAGCAGGCTCCCGGTGAGCAGGAAGACCAGCAGCAGGGTGACCGCGATGATGATCGCGCCCGCCCAGGGGGTGCGGTCGCCCAGGGACTCCTTGGTGTCCACCAGGACGGCGGCGGTGCCGGTCACCGAGGTCTGGAACGGGGGACTCTGGGCGCGGATGTCCCGCACCAGATCCTGGGTGGCGGGCTCCACGGGCTCCCCCTTGGGCTGCACGCTGAGATACGCCGCGCCACCGGCCGCGCGCGCCGCCTCGGCCGGGCCGGGCTTGCCCAGCTGGTGGCCGTCCGCGAAGCGACCGGCCGGGCTGTCCACCCGCAGCACCCCGGGAAGGGCGGAGACCTCGGCGCTGTAGTCGGCGAGCGCCGCGGCGCCGGGCTTGCCCTCGGCGAGGATCTCCACCCCGCCGCCGGGTCCGCCCGCGAAGCCGTCCCGGATGTGCTGCTGGACCACGTGCGATTCGGCACTGGAGGGCAGCTGGCGGTCGTCCGCAGTGCCGAACTCCACCCGCAGGAAGGGCAGCCCGAGCGCCACCAGCCCGGCGACGGTCGCCAGGGCGAAGACCGGGGCGCGCCGCATCACCAGCCGGGCGAACCGGCCCCAGCCCGCGCCCGGTTCGGCCCCCTTCGCGGCCGCATCGGCGCGGCGGCCGCGGCGCAGCAGCCGGGTGAGGTCCCACTTGTTGACCCGGTCGCCGAGCAGGACGAGCGCGGCGGGCAGCACCACCAGGGCGGCGGCCGCGGCGATGAGCACCACGGCGATGCCCGCGTAGGCGAAGGAGCGCAGGAAGTACTGCGGGAAGACCATCATCGCGGCGAGCGAGACGGCGACGGTCAGCGCCGAGAAGAGCACGGTCCGCCCGGCGGTGCGCAGGGTGGCGGCGACGGCCGGGAGGGTCTCCCCGCCCGCCGACAGCTCTTCGCGGAAGCGCCGCACGATGAACAGCGCGTAGTCGATGGCGAGTCCGAGGCCGAGCGCGGTGGTCAGGTTCTGCGCGAAGACCGAGACATCGGTGAACTCGGTGAGCACGCGCAGCACGGCGTCGGTGCCCAGGATCGCGATGACGCCGATGCCGAGCGGCAGCAGCGCGGCCACCGCGCTGCCGAAGACCATGACGAGCAGCACCAGGGTGACGGGCAGGGCCATCATCTCGGCCCGCAGCAGGTCTTCCTGAATGGTGGTCTGCATCTCCTGCTTGACCGCGACCGGTCCGCCGACGGAGACCTCGACCGGTCCGTGCTGCCCGCGGTAGTCGGGGGCGATGCGCTCCAGCGCCTTGCCCGCGGCCGTCTCGTCGCCGGTGATGCGCGCGGCGATGATCGCCTCGCCGCGGTCCTTGCTGCGCAGGGCGGACGCGCCGGTGTCCCAGTAGGAGGTGACGCCGGTGACCGACTTCTCACCCGAGAGCTTCTTGGCGAGCGCCCGGGCCTCGGTGGCGACCGCCGGGTCGTCCACCTTCTTGCCGCCGCCGTCGACGAGCAGGAGGAGGTTGGGCTGGGAGGCGGGGAAGCGCTTCTCCAGCGCCTTGGTGGCGTACGAGGACTGGGACGCCGGGTCCTCCCAGCCGCCGCCGGAGAGCCGGTCGGCGACTCCGCTCCCGGCCACGACGGCGAGCGCCGTGAAGACCAAGGCGACCAGCAAGGACAGCCGCGGCCTGGCGGTGACCAGGCGGGTCCATCCTCCGATCCGCTCGCCGGGCGGCCGATGGGCATCGGTCATGACGCGGTGTCCCCTTCACCTGTGCCCATGCGGCCGCCCCCGCTCGGGCAAGCGGGCAGGCAGGCAGCATGGGTCGCTGATTGCCACGGGATGGCAAATACGAGCGACCGCTCGCATTTCTCAAGAATGCGAGCGGCCACTCGTGTTTGTCAATCGCTCATGGGAAGCTGGGGATTGTGACCGAGAGCCAGGTAGCCCGACCCGCGAACCCCCGCCGCAGGCAGGCGCGCGGCGAGCGCCGGATCCAGCAGCTGCTGGACGCCGCCGCCAGCGTCTTCTGCCGCACCGGCTACACCTCCGCGAGCACCAACGCGATCGCCCGCGAGGCCGGGGTCTCCCCCGGCACGCTGTACCAGTTCTTCCCGAACAAGGAGGCCATCGCCGTCGAGCTGGGCGACCGCCTCACCCAGCAGATGCGGGACACCCACGGCGCGGCCTTCACCGACGAGAACGCCGCACTGCCGCTCGGCGAGATGCTCGACGTGGTCCTCGACCCGCTGATCGAGTTCAACTGCGCCAACCCCGTCTTCCTCACCCTGATCCGCTCCTCCGACACCCCGGGCACGGTCGCCGAGGAGCACGCGGCGCTGCACGCCGCGCTCCAGACCCGGGTCGAGGAGCTGATCGGCACCTACGTCCCCGAGCTGGCCCCGGAGCGCCGTACGCGCATCGCGACCATGGCGTTCGCCCTGTTCAAGGCCGGACTGGAGCTGATCCTCTCCCACGAGGGCGAGGACCGGGAGGCGTACATCGCCGAGATGAAGCACTGCCTCTACGGGTACCTGGCCCCCGTCATCGGCACCGAGGCGGCATCCGCCCGGCACTGACCGCCGCTGCGTACGGAGCCGGCGCACCCCTGGCTTTCGGGAATACCCCCTAGGGGTATAGAGTTGAAACCGTCAGGAGGCGCTGCGCCAACCGGCGCCGCTCGCGTACCGTCAGCCACTCCCCCACAGAGGAGAAACCATGAGCTCCGAGGCGAACACCGTCACCGCCGTCTACCAGGTGACCGGCATGACCTGCGGCCACTGCGAAGGGGCCGTCGCCGAGGAAATCGGCGCCCTCGACGGCGTCAGCTCCGTCAAGGCCGTGGCCTCCACCGGCCAGGTCACCGTCGTCTCGGCCGCCCCGCTGGACAACGAGGCCGTCCGCGCCGCCGTCGACGAAGCAGGTTACGAACTCGCATGACCATCACGGCTCCCGCCGTCGGGCAGGAGGCGCGGGTCGAGCTGGCCATCGGCGGCATGACCTGCGCTTCCTGCGCGGCGCGCATCGAGAAGAAGCTCAACCGGCTGGACGGCGTCACCGCCACGGTGAACTACGCCACCGAGAAGGCCCAGGTGTCCTACGGCGCGGGGATCGAGGTCGCGGACCTCATCGCCACGGTCATCAAGACCGGCTACACCGCCGAGGAGCCGCCCCCGGCCGAGCCCGAGCCCGCCGCCGCGGACAGCCCCGAGGCCGCGCCCGAGGCACCGGCCGAGCACGACCCGCTGCTCCACCGCATGCTCGTCTCGCTCACCCTCTCCCTGCCGGTCGTGGTGCTGGCGATGGTGCCCTCACTCCAGTTCGACAACTGGCAGTGGCTCTCCCTCACCCTCGCCGCGCCCGTCGTCGTCTGGGGCGGGACGCCCTTCCACAAGGCCGCCTGGACGAACGCCCGGCACGGCGCGGCCACCATGGACACCCTGGTCTCCCTGGGCACCCTCGCAGCGCTCGGCTGGTCCCTGTGGGCCCTGTTCTTCGGCGACGCGGGCATGCCCGGCATGCAGCACGGCTTCGACGTCACCGTCACCCGCGCGAACGGCTCGTCCTCAATCTACCTGGAGGCGGCGGCCGGGGTGACCACCTTCATCCTCATCGGCCGCTATCTGGAGGCGAAGTCCAAGCGGCGGGCGGGAGCGGCGCTGCGCGCCCTGATGGAGCTGGGCGCCAAGGACGTCGCCGTCCTGCGCGGAGGACAGGAAGTACGTATCCCGGTGCGCGAACTCGCCGTCGGGGACCGCTTCGTCGTCCGCCCGGGCGAGAAGATCGCCACCGATGGCACGGTGGTCGAGGGCAGCTCGGCCGTCGACGCCTCGATGCTGACCGGCGAATCCGTCCCCGTGGACGTCACGGCGGGCGACACGGTCGCTGGCGCGACCGTCAACACGGCGGGCCGCATCGTCGTGGAGGCCACCCGGGTGGGCGCCGACACCCAGCTGTCCCGGATGGCCCGCCTGGTGGAGGACGCGCAGAACGGCAAGGCCGAGGTGCAGCGGCTCGCCGACCGGGTCTCCGGCGTGTTCGTGCCGATCGTGCTGCTGATCGCCGTGGGCACCCTGCTGGTCTGGTGGCTGACGACGCAGGACGCGACCGCCGCCTTCACCGCCGCCGTCGCCGTCCTGATCATCGCCTGCCCGTGCGCCCTGGGCCTGGCCACCCCGACCGCGCTCATGGTCGGCACCGGCCGCGGCGCCCAGCTCGGCATCCTCATCAAGGGCCCCGAAGTGCTGGAGTCGACCCGCCGGGTGGACACCGTCGTCCTCGACAAGACCGGCACCGTGACCACCGGCAGGATGCGGCTGCACCAGATCATCCCGGCACCGCGCACCGGCGAGGACGAGCTGCTGCGGCTCGCGGGCGCGGTGGAGCACGCCAGCGAGCACCCCATCGCCCGCGCCATCGCGGACGGCGCCGCTGAGCGCACCGGGGAGCTCCCGGCGCCCGAGAGCTTCGGATCCGTGCCCGGGCTCGGCGTCCAGGGCGTCGTGGACGGGCACGCGGTGCTCGTCGGCCGCGACGCACTGCTCCGCCAGTGGGCCATCGACCTGCCGGAGGAGCTGGCCTCCGCCAAGGCCGCGGCCGAGGCGGAGGGCCATACGGCGGTCGTCGTGGCCTGGGACGGGCACGCCCGCGGCGTCCTCACCGTCGCCGACGCCGTCAAGGAAACCAGCGCCGAAGCCGTCGCCCAGCTGCGCGCCCTCGGCCTCACCCCGGTGCTGCTGACCGGCGACAACCGGCGCGTCGCCGAGAGCGTCGCCCGCGAGGTCGGCATCGACGAGGTCATCGCCGACGTCCTGCCGGAGGAGAAGGTCGACGTCGTGAAGCGGCTCCAGGGCGAGGACCGCACGGTCGCCATGGTCGGCGACGGGGTCAACGACGCCGCCGCCCTGGCCACCGCGGACCTCGGGCTCGCCATGGGCACCGGGACGGACGCGGCGATCGAGGCGGGCGACCTCACCCTCGTCCGGGGCGATCTGCGCGTGGCCGCCGACGCGATCCGGCTGGCCCGCCGGACCCTCGCCACGATCAAGGGCAATCTGTTCTGGGCGTTCGGCTACAACGTCGCCGCGCTGCCGCTCGCGGCGGCCGGTCTGCTCAACCCGATGATCGCGGGCGCCGCGATGGCGTTCTCCTCCGTGTTCGTCGTGAGCAACAGTCTGCGACTGCGTTCCTTCACGGCCTCCACGGTCTCCACCACGTCCCCATAAGCCGCACAACACCCATACACGAGAGCCTCGATCTTTGAATCGGGGCTCTTGCCCTTTTACGCCCCCATATGACGGGAGACGCAGATCACAGACAACCCAACGTAACCATTGAGGGGGGTCGCGAGTCTAATGGGGCGGTGAGGATACGTCTTGGGGGACGCATCCTGCTACGCGTGGCCGGGGCGACGTACCCGGGGAGCTTTGAGCGGCCCTCCCGTACGTACGCGTCCCGGCAGATCGCGTCCGTACGAGCCCGTACGGCCCACTGAACGCCCGGGCCGGATCCCGTGGGGGGAATCCGAACCGGGACAAGGGAAGCGCCCCGCTCCGACCCGTGGGGGGATCGGCAGCGGGGCGCTTCTGGCTTTCTTCGGCGCCGCCCTGGCGGTGCCGGTTTAGCGCTGCTCGACCGGGACGAAGTCGCGCTCGACGATGCCCGTGTAGATCTGGCGCGGGCGGCCGATGCGGGAGCCCGGCTCCTTGATCATCTCGTGCCACTGGGCGATCCAGCCCGGCAGCCGGCCGAGCGCGAACAGCACGGTGAACATCTCGGTCGGGAAGCCCATCGCCCGGTAGATCAGACCGGTGTAGAAGTCCACGTTCGGGTAGAGCTTGCGCTCCACGAAGTAGTCGTCGGCGAGCGCGTGCTCCTCGAGCTTGAGCGCGATGTCGAGCAGCTCGTCGGACTTGCCGAGCGCGGAGAGGACGTCGTGCGCCGCCGACTTGATGATCTTCGCCCGGGGGTCGAAGTTCTTGTAGACGCGGTGCCCGAAGCCCATGAGCTTCACGCCGTCTTCCTTGTTCTTCACCTTGCGGATGAAGGTGTCGACGTCGCTGCCGGACGCCTGGATGCCCTCGAGCATCTCCAGCACCGACTGGTTGGCGCCGCCGTGCAGCGGGCCCCACAGGGCGTTGATGCCCGCCGAGATGGAGGCGAACATGTTGGCCTGCGAGGAGCCGACGAGCCGGACCGTGGAGGTCGAACAGTTCTGCTCGTGGTCGGCGTGCAGGATCAGCAGCTTGTCGAGCGCGCTGACCACGATCGGGTCCAGCTCGTACTCCTGCGCCGGGACCGAGAAGGTCATGCGGAGGAAGTTCTCCACGTAACCGAGGTCGTTGCGCGGGTAGACGAACGGGTGGCCCACCGACTTCTTGTACGCGTACGCCGCGATGGTCGGCAGCTTCGCCATCAGCCGGATCGTCGACAGGTTGCGCTGCTTCTCGTCGAACGGGTTGTGGCTGTCCTGATAGAACGTCGACAGCGCGCTGACCACGGAGGACAGCATCGCCATCGGGTGAGCGTCACGCGGGAAGCCGTCGTAGAACCGTTTGACGTCCTCGTGGAGCAGCGTGTGGCGGGTGATGTCCTCACGGAACGCGGCGAGTTCGTCGACCGTCGGCAGCTCACCGTTGATCAGGAGGAAGGCCGTCTCCACGAAGGAGGCACGCTCCGCCAGCTGCTCGATGGGGTACCCGCGGTACCGCAGAATGCCCTGCTCACCGTCCAGATAGGTGATGCCGGACTTGTACGCGGCGGTGTTGCCGTAACCGGAGTCCAGGGTCACCAGACCGGTCTGGGCACGCAGCTTGCCGATGTCGAAGCCCTTGTCGCCGACGGTGCTGTCGACCACCGGGTAGGTGTATTCGTCGTCTCCGTACCGCAGTACTACAGAGTTGTCGCTCACGTCATCCCTCACCGACGTCTGGTTCTCTTCCTCGAGGTGCCCTGACTCCCCCCACCTTCCCCTACTCGGGTGATGAAGCTGCACTCGGGGTCGACTGAAGGGCCTTTTGGCGGCACTCAGTGCCGCCTACACGGCCATCCTGCCCCGTTCGTCACCGTTCGGAAACCCTCTTGACACACTCGACTCCTATGTCCCGCCGAGCCGGTGATCCAGCGCCGTACAGCGTCTGCCCGCCGAGACGGTACGCACCGCCTGCCCGAGCGCGCGGCGCGAGCCGACCAGCACCACAAGGCGCTTGGCCCGGGTCACCGCCGTGTACAGCAGGTTCCGCTGCAACATCATCCAGGCCCCGGTGGTCACCGGGATCACGACGGCCGGGTACTCACTGCCCTGGGAGCGGTGGATGGTCACCGCATAGGCGTGAGCCAATTCATCCAGCTCGTCGAAGTCGTACGGCACCTCCTCGTCCTCGTCCGTCAGCACGGTCAGCCGCTGCTCGTCGCCGTCGAGGGAGGTGACGACTCCAACCGTGCCGTTGAAGACCCCGTTGGCCCCTTTCTCATAATTGTTGCGGATCTGCGTCACCTTGTCGCCGACACGGAAGACCCGACCGCCGAAACGCCGCTCCGGCAGGTCCGGCCGGGCCGGGGTGATGGCCTGCTGCAACAGTCCGTTGAGGGTGCCCGCGCCCGCCGGGCCGCGGTGCATCGGGGCGAGGACCTGCACGTCACGGCGGGGATCGAGGCCGAACTTCGCGGGCACGCGGCGGGCCGCGACGTCCACCGTGAGCCGCCCGGCCTCCTCCGTGTCGTCCTCCACGAAGAGGAAGAAGTCCGACAGCCCCTGCGTGATCGGCGGGGCCCCGGAATTGATCCGGTGGGCGTTGGTGACCACCCCGGACTGCTGCGCCTGGCGGAAGATCCGGGTCAGCCGGACGGCCGGCACCGGGCTGCCGTCGGCCAGCAGATCGCGCAGCACCTCCCCGGCGCCGACGCTCGGCAGCTGGTCCACATCCCCCACGAACAGCAGATGGGCGCCCGGCGGGACCGCCTTGACCAGCTTGTTGGCCAGCAGCAGATCGAGCATCGAGGCCTCGTCGACGACCACCAGGTCGGCGTCGAGCGGACGGTCCTTGTCGTACGCCGCGTCCCCGCCGGGCTTCAGCTCCAGCAGCCGGTGCACCGTGGACGCCTCGGCCCCGGTCAGCTCGGCGAGCCGCTTGGCGGCCCGGCCGGTGGGGGCCGCGAGCACCACCTTGGCCTTCTTGGCGCGGGCCAGCTCCACCACGGACCGCACGGTGAACGACTTGCCGCAGCCGGGGCCGCCGGTGAGCACCGCGACCTTCTCGGTGAGCGCGAGCCGCACCGCCTGGCTCTGCTCGGGGGCCAGATCGGCGCCGGTGCGCTTCGCGAGCCAGCCCAGCGCCGCGCCCCAGTCCACGCCCTGGAAGGCGGGCAGCCGGTCCTCCTCGGTACGCAGCAGCCGCCGCACCTGCCCCGCCAGCGAGATCTCGGCGCGGTGGAACGGCACCAGATAGACCGCAGAGACCGGCTCGCCGTCCTCCGGTCCCGGCACCGGCTCGCGCACCACGCCCTCGTCCTCGGCGGCGAGCTCACCCAGGCAGTCGATGACCAGGCCCGTGTCGACCTGGAGCAACTTCACGGCATCTCCGATCAGTTGCTCCTCGGGGAGATAGCAGTGGCCCTGATCGGCGGACTGGGACAGCGCGTACTGCAAACCGGCCTTGACCCGGTCGGGGCTGTCGTGCGGGATGCCGACCGATTGGGCGATCTTGTCGGCGGTGAGGAAGCCGATGCCCCAGACGTCGGCGGCCAGCCGATACGGCTCGTTCTTCACTATCGCGATCGACGCGTCACCGTACTTCTTGTAGATCCGCACCGCGATGGAGGTGGAGACGCCGACGCCCTGGAGAAAGACCATCACCTCCTTGATGGCCTTCTGCTCCTCCCAGGCCGCGGCGATCATCTTGGTCCGCTTGGGTCCGAGGCCGGGGACCTCGATCAGCCGCTTCGGCTGCTCCTCGATGACATCGAGGGTGTCGATGCCGAAGTGCTCGGTGATCCGGTCGGCGATCCGCGGGCCGATGCCCTTGATGAGGCCCGAGCCGAGATAGCGCCGGATGCCCTGGACGGTGGCGGGCAGGACGGTCTGGTAGTTCTCGACGGTGAACTGTTTGCCATATTGCGGATGGGAACCCCAGCGGCCCTCCATCCGCAGCGACTCCCCCGGCTGCGCGCCCAGCAGCGAGCCGACGACGGTCAGCAGATCACCCGAGCCGCGGCCGGTGTCGACCCGGGCGACCGTGTACCCGTTCTCCTCATTGGCATAGGTGATCCGCTCCAGAACCCCTTCGACCACCGCGAGTTTGAGCATGCACCGACCGTACCGCCGAGGGCGGACACCGGGTCGGGGCGACGAGCGGGCCTGTGGACAACCCGGCGCGGGCGGGAGAGCGGCGAGGCGGCACATCGGACAGAGCGGAACATCACGATCGGGTTGCGGCCGGTTCCGGCATCTTGCCCCAGCCTCGTGTAATCGATTCCAATCTCCCTCGGCGTCATCGATGTAATCGATTCCACAAGGAGGTGGGGCGATGCCGGCCATCAAGGACGTGGCGCAGCGCGCCGGCGTCTCCGTCGCGACGGTCTCCCGGGTGCTCAACGACCACCCGGCCGTCCGTACGGACACCCGGGACAAGGTGCTCGCCGCCGTCGCCGACCTCGGCTACCGGCCCAACGCCGTCGCCCGCTCGCTGCGCACCCACCAGACCCGCGCCCTCGGGCTCGTCATCAGCGATGTGCTGAACCCTTTCTTCACCGAGCTGGCCCGCTCCGTCGAGGACGCGGCCCGGGACCGGGGCTACAGCGTGGTCATCGGCAACGCCGACGAGCGGCCCGACCTCCAGGACCACCACGTCCGCACCCTGGTGGACCGCCGCATCGACGGCCTGCTGGTCAGCCCCACCGACGGCGGCTCCCCGCTGATGCTGGACGCGGCCCGTTCGGGCACGCCCATGGTCTTCGTCGACCGCTGGATCGAGGGCGAGGGGCTGGACGAGGTGCCCGTCGTCCGCACCGACGGCGGCGCCGCGGTCCGCGATCTGGTGGCCCATCTGCACGCCCTCGGCCACCGCCGGCTCGCCATCATCGCGGGCCCGGCCGCCACCACCACCGGGCGCGAACGGGTGGACGCCTTCCGCTCCGCCCTGCGCGAGTTCGGCCTCGCCCTGCCCGCCGATCACATCGGCCAGGGCGACTTCCAGGCCGACAGCGGGCGGCGGGTGACCGCCGGGTTCCTCGATCTGCCCCATCCCCCGGAAGCGATCTTCGCCGCCGACAATCTGATGGCGCTCGGCGCGATGGACGAGATCCGCTCCCGCGGGCTGCGGGTGCCCGACGACGTGGCGCTCGCCGCGTTCGACGACATCCCGTGGTTCGTCCACACCGATCCGCCGATCACCGCCATCGCCCAGCCCACCGGAGACCTCGGCCACGCCGCCGTCGGCGCGCTGATCGACCGCATCGAGGGGCGACCCGCCGCATCGGTGACCCTGTCCGCCCGCCTGGTCCCCCGCCGCTCCTGCGGCGAGCCCGAAGGGAGCACGCCATGACCACGACGCCCAGCCCCGAGCCGGAACCGGCGCCGCCCGCACCCGCGGACCGCCCTGCGCACGCGGACGACGGGGCGGAGATCCTGCGGATGGAGGGGGTCCGGAAGACGTTTCCGGGGGTGGTCGCGCTGGACGGCGTCGACTTCGACCTCCGCCGCGGCGAAGTGCACGTCCTCCTCGGCGAGAACGGCGCGGGCAAGAGCACGCTGATCAAGATGCTGTCCGGGGCGCACCGCCCCGACGGGGGACGCGTCCTGGTCGACGGCAGCCCGGTCCGTATCCAGGGGGCGCAGGACGCCGAGCGGTTGGGCATCGCCACCATCTACCAGGAGTTCAACCTCGTCCCCGACCTCAGCGTCGCCGAGAACATCTTCCTGGGGCGCCAGCCGCGCCGCTTCGGCGTCGTCAACCGCACGAAGATGGACGAGCAGGCCGCCGAACTCCTCGCCCGCGTCGACGTGGACGTCTCCCCCCGGACCCGCGTCCGCGACCTGGGGATCGCCCGGCTCCAGATGGTCGAGATCGCCAAGGCGCTCAGCCTGAACGCCCGCGTCCTGATCATGGACGAGCCGACCGCCGTGCTCACCACGGAGGAGGTCGACAAGCTCTTCCGGATCGTCCGCACACTGCGCGCGGACGGCGTGGGCGTCGTCTTCATCACCCACCACCTGGAGGAGATCGCCGCCCTGGGCGACCGCGTGACCGTCCTGCGCGACGGCCGCAGCGTCACCCAGGTCCCGGCCGCCACCGACCAGGACGAGCTGGTGCGGCTGATGGTCGGGCGGTCCATCGAGCAGCAGTACCCGAGGGAGCGCCCCGCGTCCGAGGATGCCGGGGAGAGCGACGGCGAGCCGTTGCTGAGGGTCCGGGGGCTCGGCCGCGGCGGCAGCTTCCAGGACGTCGACTTCGACGTGCACGCCGGGGAGGTGGTCGGCCTCGCCGGGCTCGTCGGGGCGGGCCGCACCGAGGTCGTACGGGCCCTCTTCGGCGCCGATCCGTACGACACCGGCACCGTCGAGGTCGCGGGCGTACCGCTGCCCCGCCATGACGTGGTCGCCGCGATGGACGCCGGGGTCGGCCTCGTACCGGAGGACCGCAAGGGCCAGGGGCTGGTCCTGGACGCGTCCGTGCAGGAGAACCTGGGCCTGGTCACGCTGCGCGGCGCCACCCGCGCCGGGCTGGTCGACCGGGCCGGGCAGCGCCGGGCGGCGGAGCGCATCGCCGAACAGCTGGCGGTCCGGATGGCCGGGCTCGACCAGCAGGTGCGCACGCTCTCCGGCGGCAACCAGCAGAAGATCGTCATCGGCAAGTGGCTGCTCGCCGACAGCAAGGTGCTCATCCTCGACGAGCCGACCCGCGGCATCGACGTGGGCGCCAAGGTCGAGATCTACCAGCTCGTCAACGAACTCACCGCGTCCGGCCACGCCGTCCTGATGATCTCCAGCGACCTCCCCGAGGTGCTGGGCATGAGCGACCGCGTCCTGGTCATGGCCCAGGGCCGGATCGCCGGGGAGCTGACCGCTCGGGAAGCGACCCAGGACGCGGTCATGGCCCTGGCGGTGAAGGACGTCAAGGGCGTCGAAGGAAGCACAGACGGCGCCGTCGACGGAGTCGGCGTCAACGAAAAGGAGGGCTCCCGTGGCCACTGACACGCTCGCGTCCACGAAGGACCCCGGGGGCCCGGCCGTACTGCGCCGCGTGCTGCTCGACAACGGCGCGCTGAGCGCCCTGGTGCTGCTGGTGGCGGCCATGTCGCTGCTGTCCGGCGACTTCCTCACCACCGACAATCTCCTCAACGTCGGCGTGCAGGCCGCGGTCACCGCGATCCTCGCCTTCGGCGTCACCTTCGTCATCGTCTCCGCGGGCATCGATCTGTCGGTCGGCTCGGTGGCCGCGCTGTCCGCCACCGTGCTCGCCTGGTCGGCGACCTCGCAGGGGCTGCCCATCTGGCTCGCGGCGCTGCTCGCGGTCGCCACGGGCGTCGCGTGCGGCCTGGTCAGCGGGGCGCTGGTGTCCTTCGGGAAGCTGCCGCCGTTCATCGCCACGCTCGCGATGCTGTCGGTCGGCCGGGGCCTGGCCCTGGTCATCTCGCAGGGCAGCCCCATCTCCGTCCCCGACTCGGTGTCCGGCCTCGGCGACACGCTCGGCGGCTGGCTGCCGGTCCCGGTGCTCGTGATGGTCGCGATGGGCCTGATCACCTCCGGGGTGCTGGGCCGTACGTACGCGGGCCGCGCGATGTACGCGATCGGCGGCAACGAGGAGGCGGCCCGGCTCTCCGGCATCCGGGTGGGCCGTCAGAAGCTGGTCATCTACGCCCTGTCCGGCGGCTTCGCCGCGATCGCGGGCATCGTGCTGGCCTCCCGGCTCTCCTCCGCGCAGCCGCAGGCGGCGGTCGGCTACGAACTGGACGCGATCGCCGCGGTCGTCATCGGCGGTGCCAGCCTGTCCGGGGGCGTCGGCAAGGCGTCCGGCACGCTCATCGGCGCACTGATCCTGGCCGTGCTGCGCAACGGGCTCAACCTGCTGGAGGTCTCCGCCTTCTGGCAGCAGGTCGTCATCGGTGTCGTCATCGCGCTCGCGGTGCTGCTCGACACGGTGCGCCGGCGCGCCGGGGCCCGGCCCGCGGCGCCGGGCGCTTCGGCGGGCGGACCGTCCGGCGGCGGCCGTCAGGCGGCCATGAACGCCGGGAAGTTCGCGGTGGCCGCCGTGGTCGTCGCGGCGTTCGCCTTCGGCTCGTCGATGTGGCACTCCGGTTCGGACGGCGGCTCGAAGCCCAGGGTGGGGCTGTCGGTCTCGACCCTCAACAACCCCTTCTTCGTCCAGCTCAAGGCGGGCGCGCAGGCCGAGGCCAAGCGCGCGGGGATCAGCCTGACCGTCACCGACGCCCAGAACGACGCCTCCCAGCAGGCCAATCAGATACAGAACTTCACCAGCCAGAACATGAAGTCGATCATCATCAACCCGGTCGACTCCGACGCCGCGAGCCCGTCCGTGAAGACCGCCAACAAGGCCGGTATCCCGGTGCTCGCAGCCGACCGCACGGTCAACAAGGCGAACGTCGAGTCCCTGGTGGCCTCCGACAACATCGCGGGCGGCAAGCTCGCCGCCAAGACGCTGGCCGAGCGGCTGGGCGGCAAGGGCAAGATCCTGGTCCTCCAGGGCGTCGCCGGTACGTCGGCCTCGCGCGAGCGCGGCCAGGGCTTCGCGGAGGGGCTGAAGGCGTACCCGGGCATCGAGGTCGTCGGCAAGCAGCCCGCGGACTTCGACCGCACCAAGGCCCTGGACGTGACCACCAACCTGCTCCAGGCCCACTCCGGCGTCGACGGCGTCTTCGCCGAGAACGACGAGATGGCGCTCGGCGCGATCAAGGCGCTGGGCTCCAAGGCGGGCAAGTCCGTCAAGGTCGTCGGCTTCGACGGCGAACCGGACGGCCTCAAGGCGGTGAAGAACGGCACGCTGACCGCGACCGTCGCCCAGCAGCCCGAGGAGCTGGGGCGACTGGTCGTACGGAACGCGATCAAGGCCGCGAAGGGTCAGAAGATCGCCGGGGCGGTCAAGGTCCCGGTGAAGGTCGTCGCGGCGAAGTGACCGTCCGCCGACACGGAACGGCTGACAGGTGTCGGCTGACACGTGATAGCTGACAGATTTCGGCTGACGCGTGACGGCCGACACCTGACAGCTGACACGTGGCGGCTGACACCTGACAGCTGACACGTGGCGGCTGACAGCTATCAGCTGACGGCTGACAAAATCGCCCGTCTGAAAGGACATACCGCATGCACGACTACGACCTGCTGGTCGTGGGGTCGGCCAACGCCGACCTGGTGGTCGGCGTCGACCGCCGCCCCGGGGCCGGGGAGACCGTCCTCGGCTCCGACCTGGCCGTCCACCCGGGCGGCAAGGGCGCCAACCAGGCCGTCGCCGCCGGTCGCCTGGGAGCCCGTACGGCCCTGCTGGCCCGGGTCGGCGACGACGACCACGGCCGGCTGCTGCTGGACTCGCAGCGGGCCGCCGGGGTCGACACCGTCGGCGTCCTGGTCGGCGGCGCGCCCACCGGGGTCGCGCTGATCACGGTGGACCCCTCGGGTGACAACAGCATCGTGGTCTCCCCCGGCGCCAACTCCCGGCTCACCCCCTCGGACGTGCGCGACGCCGGGAGCCTGCTGGCCGCCGCCCGGGTCGTCTCGCTCCAGCTGGAGATCCCGCTGGAGACGGTCGCCGCGGTGGTGCGCACCGCGGACGCGGGCTTCGGCGACCGGTCCGGGCCGCGCGTGGTGCTCAACCCCTCACCGCCCGCACCCCTGCCCGCCGATGTGCTGGCCGCGTGCGACCCCCTCGTCGTCAACGAGCATGAGGCGCGGTATCTGCTGGGCGACGATCCGGACGGGGACGCCACCGACCCCGAGGCGTGGGCGGCGGCTCTGCTGGCGCGCGGCCCGCGCTCGGTGGTGGTCACCCTGGGCGGCGCGGGCGCGCTCGTCGCCGACCGCGACCGTACGGTGCGGATCCCCAGCCTGCCGGTCGAGGCCGTGGACACCACGGGCGCCGGTGACGCCTTCACCGGTGCGCTCGCCTGGCGTCTGGGCGTCGGCGACGACCTGGAGACCGCGGTCCGGTACGCCGTGCGCGTCGGTGCGGCCGCGGTGACCCGGTCCGGGGCGCAGGTGTCGTTCCCGACCGCCGACGAGGTGGCGGCCCTGTGAAGCGTGGGGGGATCCTCAACCGTCACCTGAGCGCGGGTCTGGCGCTGCTGGGCCACACCGACACGGTGATGGTGTGCGACGCGGGCCTGCCGATACCGTCCTCCGGTCCCCTCGTCGTCGACCTCGCCTTCAGGGCGGGGGTGCCGTCCTTCGAGCAGGTGCTGACCGGGCTGCTGGACGAGTTGGTGACCGAGGGGGCCGTCGCGGCGCGGGAGGTGAGCGAGTACAACCCGGCGGCGCTGGCCCTGCTCGACACCTACTTCCCGTACCCCGCGCTCGATCTCGTGTCGCACGAGGAGCTGAAGGCCCGTACCGCCACGGCGAAGCTGGTCGTGCGGACCGGCGAGGCGCGGCCGTACGCGAACGTGCTGCTGCGCTGCGGCGTGCCGTTCTGAATTCAACCGTTGCGGCGGCGTCGGCGAAATACATTCAACGACAACGTGAATTCCCGTAATCCGGCCCGCGGTTGACAGGGCCGACGATTCGATCATCGAATACCGCGGCCCGTCAACCGCCCCCGGCGCCGCCGCCGCCCTTCCCCCATCAGTGAGTTCTCTGTCACGCGGGCCAACTGGTCGGTAAGAAATCTCGGGGTCGCGCCGAAATGACTGATCGCTACACTCCCTCCACATGTGTAAGGCCAGCCGGAACCGCAAGCGACAAAAAATCCGTCTCATAGCCACATCTCGCCGCGCCATGGTGGTCACCACCGCGCCCGGCCCCGCACCGGGCCGAAGACGGGTCGTCCGCGTGCTCCGCCGGGTGGCTCCGGGCGTCGGCGAATGAGCCGCAAGCCCAGACGTCGGCATGCCGCGTCCCGTGATCCGCGCGGCCACTGGCTGTTCCTGATCATCGTCCTCCCTGTGATGTTCGCCATGCTGATGTTCCAGGGGTGGACCGACAACGAGATCGACGCCGCGAAGACCCGGCGCCCCTGCACCACCCCCGTGCCCCGGGCCGTGGACAAGGGCGGCCCGGTCCTGCGCATCAAGGACGGCAAGGTGTCGTCGGCCTCGATGCCCGCACGCACCGTGGCGCTCACGTTCGACGGCGGCCCCGACCCCGTATGGACACCGCGCCTGCTCGACCTGCTGCGCAAGCACCACGCGCACGCCACCTTCTTCCTCTACGGCGCCAAGGCGGCCGAGCACCCGGACCTGGTGCGGAAGATCCGCGCCGCGGGCCATGAGATCGGGTCGAACACCTACACCGGCGCCGACCTGGGCACCTCGTCATCCGCGCGCACCGGTCTCGAGCTGTCGCTCACGCAAACGGCGCTGGCGGGCTCCTCGGGCGTCCGCACCAAGCTGCTCCGGATGCCCCAGACGACCGCGATGGACACCCTGTGCGGCGCCGAGTGGAAGGCGGCGCAGCGCGTCGCCGCGGACGGATACACCCTGGTCACCGCCGACCAGTGGTACCGCAAGCCGTCGCAGGGCGTGGTCCGGCAGTTCAGCCAGAACGAGACGGCGTACCAGGAGGCGCAGAAGCTGCTCGGCAACCGGAAGGTCGACCGGTTCACCACCGTGACCGCAGGGGCCGGGGCGAAGGCGGGCAACGCCCCGGCGTCCCTGTGGGAGCGCCTGGAGGGCGATGCGCTGCTCTGGGTTGGTGCCATCGGGCGGGCGTTCACCAACACCATGGCCTGGGTGCTCGCGATCGCGGGTGCGCTGGGCCTGCTCCGGCTGATCACGCTCGTCTTCTTCGCCCGCGCCCATGTCCGGCGGCTGACCCGCTTCCGCCCCGGCTCCCCCTGGCTGCGCGAGGTCAACGACCCGGTGACGGTGATCGTCCCCGCGTACAACGAGGAGGCGGGCATCGAGGCCACCGTCCGCTCCCTGCTGGCCTCCACCCATCCGCATCTCCAGATCATCGTGGTCGACGACGGATCGACGGACCGGACGGCGGACCTCGCCACCTGGATCAACGACCCCCGGATCTCGGTGATCCGGCAGGTCAACTCCGGCAAGGCGGCCGCCCTCAACACCGGGCTCGCGCACGCGGCGCACGACATCGTGGTCATGGTCGACGCCGACACCGTCTTCGAGGCCGATGCCATCCACCAGCTCATCCAGCCGCTCGCCCACCCGGCCATCGGCGCGGTGAGCGGGAACACCAAGGTCGGCAACCGGCGCAGCCTGCTGGGCCGGTGGCAGCACCTGGAGTACGTCTTCGGTTTCAACCTCGAC
>NZ_JAIWIH010000050.1:0-44736 GCF_052851135.1 Streptomyces sp. BRA346
CAAGGTCGCCGTCGCCGAGGGCGACACCGTGGCCGAAGGCGACCTCGTCGTCGTCCTCGAAGCCATGAAGATGGAACAGCCCCTCAACGCCCACCGCGCGGGCACCATCAAGGGCCTGAGCGCCGAGGTCGGCGCCTCGCTCACCTCGGGCTCGGTCATCTGCGAGATCAAGGACTGACGCCCCGCCGTACGACGCCCCGCCGTACCGCGCATCCGGGCCCCGGCCGTCCCCAGGACGACCGGGGCCCGCGCGCGTGCTCAGCGCCCCCGCGTGAGCCTGTGGCGCCAAGCGCCGCTACCTCGCTGCGCGACGTGGTAGGCGGACATTGTCAGTGCCCCCATCTAGGCTCGGAATGTGAAGATCGTGGCAGGCAGGTACCGCAAGGCAGCAGGGAGGACCGCGATGGCGACCGAGACAGCCCCGGCGCACACGCCACCGCTCCCCCGCCCCATGCGCGCCGACGCGCGCCGCAACTACGAACGGCTGCTGGCCGAGGCGCGCACCGCCTTCACCCGCCACGGCACCGACGCCTCGTTGGAGGACATCGCGCGCCGCGCGGGCGTCGGCATCGGCACGCTCTACCGGCACTTCCCCAACCGCACCGCGCTCATGGGCGCCGTCTTCCAGGGCGAGATGAACGCCCTGCTGACGCGCTCCCGCGAGCTGGCGAAGGCACCCCAGGCGTGCACCGCGCTGGTCGACTGGCTGCGGGCGATCGTCCACCACGCGAGCACCTACCGCGGACTCGCCCAGGCCCTGATGGCGTGCTCGGGCGACGAGAGTTCGGAGCTGTCCCGCGCCTGCCGACTGCCGCTGCGCGAGGCGGGCAGCGAACTGCTCGCCCGCGCCCAGCGGACCGGGGCCGTCCGGCCGGACGTGGTGATCGCCGACCTGATGCAGCTGACCAACGCCATCGCGCTGGCCGTCGAGCAGTCTCCGGACGACCCGGAGCTGGCGGACCGGCTCCTCGCCTTGACCTTCACCGGTCTCAAGGCGCACTGAACCAGTCCCCCGGCGATCCCGCCCGGTCAGCGCCGCCGTGGCGCCAGATCCGCCACCCGGCCACCGCCCGACTGCTGCTCGGGCAGCGATGCCGTGCTGCGCAGCTGGGCGGTGCCGGGACCCTGGCCGTGCGGATTGCGGCGCGGCCCGGGCAGCGGCAGCCCGTCCTCACCGGTCCGCGGGGCCGAGGAGCCCAGCCGCCCCGCCTGGCGCGCCGCGCCCGGCGGGCCGCCGCCCTCGCCACCGGCCGGGCCGGACCCCGCGCCCGGCCCCGCCACCGCGATCTGCACGCCCTGATCGGCCAGGGCCTGCAACTCGGTCAGCGCACGGTCGTCCTGGGCGGGTGGCTCGTCGGTCACCAGCCGCGTGATCACATCGGTGGGCACCGTCTGGAACATGGTGTCGGTGCCCAGCTTGGTGTGGTCGGCGAGCACCACGACCTCCGCCGCGGCCTGGACCAGCGCCCGGTCGACGCTGGCCGACAGCATGTTGGACGTGGAAAGACCGCGCTCGGCGGTCAGCCCGCTGCCGGACAGGAAGGCGCGCGAGACCCGCAGCCCCTGGAGGGACTGCTCGGCGCCACTGCCGACCAGCGCGTAGTTGGAGCCGCGCAGGGTGCCGCCGGTCATCACGACCTCGACCCGGTTGGCATGCGCCAACGCCTGCGCGACGAGCAGGGAATTGGTGACCACGGTCAGCCCGGGGACCCGCGCGAGCCGGCGGGCCAGCTCCTGCGTGGTCGTACCGGCGCCGACCACGACGGCCTCGCCCTCTTCGACGAAACCGGCCGCGAGATCGGCGATCGCCGTCTTCTCCGCGGTCGCTAGATGGGATTTCTGCGGGAAGCCGGACTCCCTGGTGAATCCGCCCGGCAGCACCGCACCGCCGTGCCGGCGGTCGAGCAGTCCTTCTGCCTCCAGCGCCCGCACATCACGCCGTACGGTCACTTCGGAGGTCTGGACGACGCGGGCGAGCTCACGGAGCGACACCGCTCCGTTCGCACGCACCATTTCAAGGATCAATTGGCGACGTTCTGCAGCGAACACGAAACTGACAGTAACGCCAACGACTGTCTGTTTTCAGCAGCTTGCACTAATTAGCAGAAGTTGTTCATCTGCGCGGGCGCAAGCTGCTATAAGGGGCGCACCTCACGCCCCGGGGACTTGTCCGGACTACCCCTCGGACGACTTGCGGGTGTGCAACTGCCGTGCCACCTCGGCGATCGAGCCGGACAGCGACGGGTACACGGTGAACGCCTTGGCGATCTGCTCCACCGTCAGGTTGTTGTCGACCGCCAGCGCGATGGGATGGATCAGCTCGCTCGCACGCGGCGCGACCACCACACCGCCGACCACGATGCCGGTGCCCGGGCGGCAGAAGATCTTCACGAAGCCGTCCCGGATGCCCTGCATCTTCGCCCGCGGGTTGCGCAGCAGCGGCAGCTTCACCACCCGGGCGTCGATCTTCCCCGCGTCCACATCGGCCTGCGAGTAGCCGACCGTGGCGATCTCGGGGTCGGTGAAGACGTTCGCCGACACGGTCTTCAGGTTCAGCGGCGTCACCGCGTCCCCCAGGAAGTGGTACATCGCGATCCGGCCCTGCATCGCGGCCACCGACGCCAGCGCGAACACGCCGGTGCAGTCACCGGCCGCGTACACGCCCGGCGCGCTGGTGCGCGACACCTTGTCGGTCAGGATGTGCCCGGAGTCCTTCATCCGGACCCCGGCCTCCTCCAGGCCCATGTCCGCGGTGTTCGGAATCGAGCCCACGGCCATCAGACAGTGGCTGCCGGTGATGACCCGCCCGTCCGCGAGCGTGCACTCCACCCGGTCCCCCACGCGCTTCACCGCCGCGGCCCGCGACCGGGACATCACGTTCATCCCGCGCCGCCGGAAGACGTCCTCCAGCACCGCCGCCGCGTCCGGGTCCTCGCCCGGCAGCACCCGGTCCCGGCTGGAGACCAGCGTGACCTTGGAGCCCAGCGCCTGGTACGCGCCCGCGAACTCGGCGCCCGTGACACCGGACCCGACCACGATCAGCTCCTCGGGCAGCTCATCGAGGTCGTACACCTGCGTCCAGTTCAGGATGCGCTCGCCGTCCGGCTGCGCGTCCGGGATCTCCCGCGGGTGCGCGCCGGTCGACACCAGCACCGCGTCCGCGACCAGGGTCTCCTCGGAGCCGTCCGCCGCCCGGACGATCACCTTCCGCGATCCGTCCGGCGCCTGCGCGGGCTCCAGCCGTCCGCGCCCCCGCATGACCCGCGCGCCGGCGCGCGTGACGGAGGCCGTGATGTCGTGCGACTGCGCGAGCGCCAGCCGCTTCACCCGCCGGTTGACCTTGCCCAGGTCCACGCCCACCACCCGGGCCGCCTGCTCCAGCGGCGGGGTGTCATCGGCGACGATGATCCCCAACTCCTCGTACGAAGAGTCGAACGTCGTCATCACCTCAGCCGTGGCGATCAACGTCTTCGACGGCACGCAGTCGGTCAGCACCGACGCCCCGCCCAGACCGTCGCAGTCGACGACGGTCACCTCCGCACCGAGCTGCGCGGCGACCAGCGCCGCCTCGTACCCGCCGGGTCCGCCACCAATGATCACGATCCGAGTCACATGCTCCATTGTCCCGTACCCACACGCTAGGCTTCCGCCCGGGGGTTCGAGTGCGCATCCCGCAACGAACCCGCCACCCCAAGAGCGCTTCCACCCCTCTCCCGTACCCTCTGATCCATGTCGCTCTACGCCGCGTACGCCGGCAACCTCGACGCGCGGCTGATGTCCCGCCGCGCACCGCACTCACCCCTGCGCGGCACAGGCTGGATCACCGGCTGGCGCCTGACCTTCGGCGGGGAGCAGATGGGCTGGGAGGGCGCACTCCCCACCATCGTCGAGGCCCCGCGCTCCCAGGTCTTCGTCGCCCTCTACGACATCGCCCCCATGGACGAGGACTCCATGGACCGCTGGGAGGGCGTCGGCCTGGACATATACCGCCGCATGCGGATCCGCGTCCACACGCTGGACGGCGAGGAACCCGCCTGGCTGTACGTCCTCAACGGCTACGAGGGCGGCCTGCCCTCCGCCCGCTACCTCGGCGAGATCGCCGACGCCGCCGAATCCGCGGGGGCGCCCCACGACTACGTCATGGAGCTGCGTAAACGGCCCTGCTGACGTCCGCTTGCGCGCGGCTGGTGAAATCATCGTGCCGATGTGGCCGTCCCCCTGTTCACCTCCGTGGGACCCGGTTGAGGATGCGGATTGTTCGCGATCACCACCACCGAAAGCCGACCGATATGCCCGTCTTCCGGCGCCGCAAGGGCAGCCGTCCTCGTCTGGTTCCCGAACTCGACGACACCGCCCTCGGCCGGGTCCGGCAACGCCTCGAGACGTGCTGGGACCGCGGCGATCTCGACACCACGGTCATCGCCCAGGTCTCCCGGGTGGTCGAGGACGCCGGCCAGGACTGGGACCGCAAGGCCCACCGCCTCTCCGTCCTCGCCGCCGCCGCGGGGCGCGCGCTGCCCGGGATCTGGCGGCGTCACCACCCCCGCGACCAGGGAGCCCTGCTGCTGCACGCCTGGTCGGACCTGCTCCAGGCCCAGTCCGACCTGAGCGACGCCCGCGAGGCCTGCCGCCTCGCCGCCGAGCTGGTCCCCGCCGACCCCACCCCGTACGTCGTGCACCTGGCCACCCTGCGCCGCGAGCAGCGACCCCACCACGAGCTGTCGGCCGTCTGGCAGGAGGTCATGGCCCGCGATCCGTGGAACCGCGAGGCCTACCTCCAGGTCCTCGGCTATCTGTCCCCCGACGAGTGCGGCTCCGCCGTCCAGCTCCTCGACCTGCTGGACTCGGTCCGGAACCGCATGCCCGCCGACGCCCCCGCCACCGCACTGGAGCTGACCTCGATCGTCCGCGGCCACCAGCGCGCCATGGCCACCGGCGGCATGGAGGCCATCAGCGCCGGGGAGCACTGGCGGCGCGAGCAGGTCGCCGCCGTCCTCGACCGGGCCGCCCAGGAATGGACCCAGCCCGGCTTCCTCCGCCACGCCGCCGCCCTCGCGGACCTCAACGTCCTGGCCTACGCCCTGGTCAAGTCCGGCCGCATGAGCGAAGCCACGACGGCCCTGCGCGCCACCACGGGCGTGGTGACCCCCTGGCCCTGGAACGCCGACGGCGACCCCCTGGAACGGTTCTCCCAGGCCTACGACCGCCTCGTCACAGCGCCCTAGTTGTGCCGCGTCAGTCGAGGTTTGCCCGGTAGCGAGGCGGCCTGGTGCGGTCAGCTGCCAGGCGCCGGATCTGCCCCGCGGGGGCACCTCCCGGACGGAGTCCGGGGGCGGGCCTGCTCGGCTGGTTCGGCAACGCCGCCGGGGGCACCTCCCAGCGGTGGCTGGGGGCGGCCGTGCCAGGGCGGCGAGCGGGGCGAACCTCGGCTGACGCGGCACTGGCCCGACGCCTGGACGCGAAAACC
The DNA here is from genome assembly GCF_052851135.1 of Streptomyces sp. BRA346. Taxonomy (NCBI): domain Bacteria; kingdom Bacillati; phylum Actinomycetota; class Actinomycetes; order Kitasatosporales; family Streptomycetaceae; genus Streptomyces; species Streptomyces sp. BRA346. The sequence goes on from NZ_JAIWIH010000050.1 coordinate 5,468, forward strand.
CTGTCGGTGATCAGCAGCAGACCGGGCCGTTCCCGCATCCGGGATCGAGGCAGCGCCGCTCGGGTCCGGAAACGACGGTCAGGTGTGTGCGGCCTGCCAGCCGGTGCATCTGACTCGGGTGTACCCGCCGCTGCGCTTCTTGGTGTAGCACGCCCTGAGGTACACCTTCGTGCCTTCGTTGATCCGCTTCAGGCTCCTGTACTTGTAGGTGTTGTACCCGCAGGTCGTGATGCTCCAGTGGTGCCACCTGTTGACCTTCAGTTCGGCCGTCAGGCAGTAGCCGTCTTTCCTCAGGTCGCGGGTGTCGAGGTAGTCGCCCTGGTGGGTGAAGGTCACCTCGCCCCCGGCGACGTCGATGCGCTCATTCGTCCCGGCGTACGCGGCGGTGGCGGTGGCGAGGGACACCGTGGCGCTGAGCGCAACGATGCCCATGCGGGCGGCGAGTCTCTTCGTATCGGGCACGTCGTTCCTCTCTGTGGGGGGCAGTGGTCGGCGGCAGCGGGGTGGCGTCCGGCCGTACCACTGTCCCTGTCCAGGTGTGCCTTCATGCCGGAGCACGACCGCGCTCTGGCCCCACTGTCGTGTTCAGTAGGGTCAGGTTCCGATCTTGTGCAGCTTGGCGGGCCACTTCCAGCTCGACGTCCAGTAGTAGCCGGAGGGGACCTTCCGCCAGTAGTCCGAGTGCTTGTCGAGGATCACGTGGTAGGTGACGGAGTGGCTGCAGCGGTTGATCAGCTTCAGGTGGTCCGTGACACCGGAGGTGTTCAGCTTGCCGTGGCGGGCGCACTTCGGCACCTTGTCCCGACCGCTCTTGTCCCACGGTATGCGCGCCATCACGTGAACCGACGTCCCGGCCGCGTCCGGCCGGCTGTAGCCCTCCGCCGCCACAGCCGGCCGACCGTGAGTGGCGGCCATCGCGCCGGCCACAGCGGTCGTCTGTTCCGGGAGGGCCGTCTGGTTGCGCTCCGCCAGCGCGGTGCCGGCCGAGAGCGTGAGCATTCCGGTCGCGAGCGCGCCCGCCGCGATGCAGCGCGCCGTCTTCCGTCCGTACCTCACATTCCGCCCCCTTCTTGGTCGGTTTCTGTTCGAGCTTGGTCAGAGCGTGCCGCCCCTGTCCGCCGGCACGGCTCTGCCTCCATCGCCTCAGTGTGACCAGACCGGTTGGACGTTTCACTGGGAGAGGCACTGGGCGGGTCACTGGTCCCCGCGGCCCGCATGGAAACCAGTGCTCTGCGAAGAGGGAGGGAGGTGCCGCACCTTGCCGGCCTCTCCCCCGGCCTCGGCACGTTTCCCGTCTTGGTGATCGTCCATTCGCAGAGCGGTGACGTGCACTGCGGAGGAGCGGAGAACCTGCTTGCGGGGCACGGGGAAAGACTCGTCCAGCGCCATGCGCATCACAACGATCCGAATACCGGCGCGAGGGCGTCTACGCGCGTAGGCCAGGAGGGACTACCCTCGTGCGCGTGAACGCATCTGTTACTAGGGACAGCCAAGGCGACCCCGCCGACCCCCACGCCGCCGCCGACGCCGCCGCCACGCGCCTGCGCGAGCTGACCGGCGCGGAGACCCACGACGTCGCCCTGGTCCTGGGCTCCGGCTGGGTCCCCGCCACCGACGCACTCGGCAGCCCCGAGCACGAGTTCCCCGTCACCGAGCTGCCCGGCTTCCCGCCGCCCGCCGTCGCGGGCCACGCGGGCACCATCCGCTCGTACAAGCTGACCGACAAGCGGGCCCTCGTCTTCCTCGGCCGCACCCACTACTACGAGGGCCGCGGCGTCGCCGCCGTCGCCCACGGCGTACGCACCGCCGTCGCCGCCGGCTGCAAGACCATCATCCTCACCAACGGCTGCGGCGGCCTCCGCGACGGCATGCGCCCCGGCCAAGCGGTCCTCATCCGCGACCACATCAACCTCACCGCCGCCTCCCCCATCGTCGGCGCCAACTTCGTCGACCTCACCGACCTCTACTCCCCCCGGCTGCGGGCCCTCTGCCAGCAGATCGACCCCACCCTGGAAGAGGGCGTCTACGCCCAGTTCCCCGGCCCCCACTACGAAACCCCGGCCGAGATCACCATGGCCCGCACCATCGGGGCCGACCTCGTCGGCATGTCCACCACCCTCGAGGCGATCGCCGCCCGCGAGGCGGGCGCCGAGGTGCTGGGCATCTCCCTGGTCACGAACCTCGCCGCGGGCATGACGGGCGAACCCCTCAACCACGAGGAGGTCCTCCAGGCGGGCCGCGACTCGGCCACCCGGATGGGCACGCTGCTGGCTCAGGTGCTGGACCGCCTCTGAGGTCTTGGGGGGGGCTCCCCCCCCAAACCCCCCGCCGGGGCTCCGCCCGGTGGGCTGTGCGGGTGGAGGCGCGGTCGGTGTGTGGGTGGTGCCGGTGCGGGGCCTCCGGCGCACCACCCACACACCCGCACCACACCCGCACCACACAACAACACACCGCACCCCCACCCAGGAGGCCCCCATGGCGCCCGACCTCATCGACCAGGCCAGCACCTGGCTGGCCGAGGACCCCGACCCCGACACCCGGGACGAGTTGCGCGCCCTGCTCGACGCGGCCCAGCGGGCCGACACGGCCGAGGGGGGTGAGGCCGGGCGTGCGCTGGCCGAGCGCTTCTCCGGCACGCTTCAGTTCGGCACCGCGGGCCTCCGCGGCGAGCTGGGCTCGGGGCCCATGCGGATGAACCGCGCCGTCGTCATCCGCGCCGCCGCCGGTCTGGCCGCGTACCTCGCGAAGCAGCCGCGGCGCGCCTCCGGCCTCGTCGTCATCGGGTACGACGCCCGCTACAAGAGCGCGGACTTCGCCCGCGACACCGCCGCCGTCATGACCGGCGCCGGTTTCCGCGCGGCGCTGCTGCCCCGGCCGCTGCCGACACCGGTGCTGGCGTTCGCCATCCGGCACCTGGGGGCCGTCGCGGGGATCGAGGTGACGGCGAGCCACAATCCGCCGCGCGACAACGGCTACAAGGTGTACCTGGGCGACGGCTCGCAGATCGTTCCGCCCGCCGACGCGGAGATCGCGGCCGAGATCGCGGCGATCGGCAGCCTGAACGACGTACCGCGCCCGGACACCGGCTGGGAGACGCTGGACGACGGCGTCCTCGACGCGTACCTGGCCCGTACGGACGCCGTCCTGACGCCCGGCTCCGCGCGGGACGCCCGCGTCGTCTACACGCCCCTGCACGGCGTGGGCCGGGAGACGCTGACGGCCGCGTTCGCGCGGGCGGGCTTCCCGGCGCCCACGGTGGTTCCCGAGCAGGCGGATCCGGACCCGGCGTTCCCGACGGTGGCGTTCCCGAACCCGGAAGAGCCGGGGGCGATGGATCTGGCGTTCGCGACGGCCCGCGAGGCGGCGCCCGACATCGTCATCGCGAACGACCCGGACGCGGACCGCTGCGCGGTGGCGGTGCCAACGCCAGGCACCGGCACCGGCTGGCGCATGCTCCGCGGCGACGAGGTCGGCGCGCTGCTCGCCACCCACCTCGTGCACAAGCGCGCCCGCGGTACCGTCGCGACGACGATCGTGTCCTCGTCGCTGCTGTCCCGCATCGCGGCCGACGCGGGCCTGCCGTACGCGGAGACGCTGACCGGCTTCAAGTGGCTGGCCCGGGTGGACGGTCTGGGTTACGCGTACGAGGAGGCGCTGGGCTACTGCGTGGACCCGGACGGGGTGCGCGACAAGGACGGGATCACGGCCGCGCTGCTGGTGGCGGAGCTGGCGTCGGAGCTGAAGGGGCAGGGGCGTACGCTCACCGACCTGCTGGACGACATCGCCGTCGCGCACGGTCTGCACGCCACGGACCAGTTGTCCGTACGGGTCGAGGATCTGTCCCTGATCGCGGCGGCCATGCGGCGGCTGCGCGAGCGGCCCCCGGCGGAACTGGCGGGCCTGGAGGTCGGCTCGGCCGAGGACCTGACCCAGGGCTCGGATGCCCTGCCCCCGACGGACGGCCTGCGCTATCAGCTCACCGGGAAGGACACGGTCCGCTCGGCGCGGGTGATCGTGCGCCCGAGCGGCACGGAGCCCAAGCTGAAGTGCTACCTGGAGGTCGTCGTGGACGTGCCCGCGGCCGAGGACCTGCCCCGGGCCCGCGCCACGGCGGACACGGTTCTGGCGGCCCTGAAGGAGGACCTCTCGGCGGCGGCCGGGATCTGAGCCGTCGGTTCGCCCGGTACGAACGGCACGAACCGGCTCAGCCGGTAGGTCGTCGGCCGCGTCGCGCGCCCGCACGGGGTGTCCACCCGGACCGACGACCGCCCCGACCCTCAGATCAGCAGCATGATCACCAGCAGCACCGCCCCCGCCAGCGTCGGCGCGATGACCTCGAACGCCCAGCGCACCTCGGGCTCGCCCTGCGCGCCGGCGCGGCCCGCGTTGGACTCGGCGAGTTCGCGCAGGTCGTCCATGGTCTGGTCGGCCTGGGCGCGGCGGTCCGCCGTCGCGCCGGGGCCGGGCGTACGGCCGAGTGACGTCGGCGACGCCGCGTCGCGGTTCTGCTGGCGGGCGGCGCGCTTGCGCTGGCGCAGCGAGACGGGGACGGCCCACAGCTGGTATGTCGCGCCGCCCGCCAGCACTTCGCTGGTGTAGCTGGCGCGCAGGGTGTCGATGGAGGCCCAGGGGAGGGTGATCGTGCGGAAGGGGTTGCGTACGAGGAGCCGGTCCGCGCCCGCGTACACCGCCGGGCGCACGGTGAAGGCGATCACCACCGGCACCGCGAACAGCAGCCCGGCGAGGGCCAGCCACGGCGTCCGGCCCTCGCCGCGCAGGATGGCGTCGATGCCGAGCCAGCCGCCGAGTCCGAGCAGCAGCACGCCGCCCACGATGCCGCCCGGGGAGCGGTAGACGCGGTCGGCGTACGGGGTGGGCTCCCCATGCGGCTCCCCGTGAGGCTCCGCGTGGGGCTCCCCGTCGGGCTGCGGGGCGGGGGCGGGGTCGTCCGGGCTCGTCATGGGGCCGATTGTGCCCCACGGCCCGGGGCGTTGGGCCTCGGGATCAACACGGTACGAATACGGATCGTGATCGGGCCGGGGCCGGGCCCGATCACGGCCGGGGGGTGACATACCGCTACGCGCGTAGATATGCTCAGGTGGTGACCATGCCCACCACAGTTCCCGCATACGGCAAAGAGGCCGCGGAGCGACTGGCGTCGGTGGCGGACGTGACCGCCACCGACAGCGCGCTGCGCCGCTTCCTGCACGGCCTGCCGGGCGTCGACGCGGTTGGCCTCCAGGCCCGGGCCGCGACCCTCGGCACCCGCTCGATCAAGACCACGGCGAAGGCGTACGCCATCGACCTGGCGATCTCGATGATCGACCTGACGACCCTGGAGGGCGCGGACACCCCGGGCAAGGTCCGGGCGCTGTGCGCGAAGGGGATCAACCCCGACCCCACCGACCGCACCGTCCCCGAGGTCGCGGCGATCTGCGTCTACGGCGACATGGTGGCGACCGCGAAGGAGGCCCTCCGGGGCAGCGGCATCCACGTGGCGGCCGTGGCGACGGCGTTCCCGTCCGGCCGCGCCGCCCGTTCCGTGAAGCTGGCGGACACCCGGGAGGCGGTGGCGGCCGGCGCGGACGAGATCGACATGGTGATCGACCGCGGGGCCTTCCTCTCCGGCCGCTATCTGGAGGTCTTCGAGGAGATCCGGCAGGTGAAGGAGGCGTGCGTCCGCCAGGACGGGAGCGCCGCGCACCTGAAGGTCATCTTCGAGACCGGCGAACTCCAGACGTACGACAACGTGCGCCGCGCGTCCTGGCTGGCGATGCTCGCGGGCGCCGACTTCATCAAGACCTCCACCGGCAAGGTGTCCGTCAACGCGACGCCGCCGGTCACCCTGGTCCTCCTGGAGGCGGTCCGCGACTTCCGCGCCGCGACCGGGGTGCAGGTGGGGGTGAAGCCCGCGGGTGGCATCCGTACGTCGAAGGACGCCCTCAAGTACCTGGTGATGGTCAACGAGACGCTGGGCGAGGAGTGGCTGACCGCGGACTGGTTCCGCTTCGGCGCGTCGAGTCTGCTGAACGATCTGCTGATGCAGCGCCAGAAGCTGAGCACCGGCCGGTACTCCGGTCCCGACTACGTGACGGTGGACTGATACGCCATGCCCGTTTTCGAGTACGCCCCCGCTCCCGAGTCCCGCGCGGTCGTCGACATCGCCCCGTCGTACGGGCTGTTCATCGACGGCGAGTTCCGCGAGGCGGGCGACGGCAAGGTCTTCAAGACCCTCTCCCCCTCCTCCGAGGAGGTCCTCTCCGAGGTCGCCCAGGCCAACGCCGAGGACGTGGACCGCGCGGTGAAGGCCGCCCGTAAGGCGTTCGAGTCCTGGTCGGCGCTGCCCGGCGCCGAGCGCGCCAAGTACCTGTTCCGCATCGCGCGGATCATCCAGGAGCGCTCGCGGGAGCTGGCGGTGCTGGAGTCGCTGGACAACGGCAAGCCGATCCGCGAGTCGCGGGACGCCGACCTGCCGCTGGTCGCCGCGCACTTCTTCTACTACGCGGGCTGGGCCGACAAGCTCGCGTACGCGGGCTACGGCGCCGATCCGAAGCCGCTGGGCGTGGCGGGCCAGGTCATCCCCTGGAACTTCCCCCTCCTGATGCTGGCGTGGAAGATCGCCCCGGCGCTGGCCTGCGGCAACACGGTCGTGCTGAAGCCCGCCGAGACGACGCCGCTCAGCGCCCTCTTCTTCGCGGACATCTGCCGCCAGGCGGGCCTGCCCAAGGGCGTGGTCAACATCGTCACCGGCGACGGCTCGACCGGCGCCGAGCTGGTGGCCCACCCCGGCATCGACAAGGTGGCCTTCACGGGGTCGACCGAGGTCGGCAAGGCGATCGCCCGCACGGTGGCCGGTACGAAGAAGAAGGTCACCCTGGAGCTGGGCGGCAAGGCCGCGAACATCGTCTTCGACGACGCGCCGGTCGACCAGGCGGTCGAGGGCATCATCAGCGGCATCTTCTTCAACCAGGGCCACGTCTGCTGCGCGGGCTCCCGCCTGCTGGTCCAGGAGTCCGTCCAGGACGAGCTCCTGGACGCCCTCAAGCGCCGTATGCGCACCCTGCGCGTCGGCGACCCGCTGGACAAGAACACCGACATCGGCGCGATCAACTCCGCCGAGCAGCTGGCCCGTATCCGCGAGCTGGCCGACGCGGGCGAGGCCGAGGGCGCCGAGCGCTGGGCCCCGGAGTGCGAACTGCCCAGTTCCGGCTACTGGTTCGCGCCCACCCTCTTCACCGGCGTCACCCAGGCCCACCGGATCGCCCGCGAGGAGATCTTCGGCCCGGTCCTGTCCGTGCTGACCTTCCGCACCCCCGACGAAGCCGTCGCCAAGGCGAACAACACCCCGTACGGCCTGTCGGCGGGCATCTGGACGGAGAAGGGCTCGCGCATCCTGGACATGGCGAGCAAGCTGCGCGCCGGGGTGATCTGGTCCAACACGTTCAACAAGTTCGACCCCGCCTCGCCGTTCGGCGGCTACAAGGAGTCGGGCTACGGCCGCGAGGGCGGCCGCCACGGCCTGGAGGCATACCTCAATGTCTGAACGACTCTCCGTGCTCAAGACCTACAAGCTCTTCGTAGGCGGCAAGTTCCCGCGCTCCGAGAGCGGACGGGTGTACGAGGTGACCGACGCAAAGGGCCGCTGGCTGGCCAACGCCCCCCTGGCCTCCCGCAAGGACGCCCGCGACGCGGTGTCCGCCGCGCGCAAGGCGTTCGGCGGCTGGTCCGGCGCCACCGCCTACAACCGCGGCCAGATCCTGTACCGCATCGCCGAGATGCTGGAGGGCCGCCGCGACCAGTTCGCGGCCGAGGTCGCGACCGCCGAGGGCCTGTCCAAGTCCAAGGCCACCGCCGCCGTCGACGCGGCGATCGACCGCTGGGTCTGGTACGCGGGCTGGTCCGACAAGGTCGCCCAGATCGCGGGCTCCGCGAACCCCGTCGCCGGGCCGTACTTCAACCTCTCCACCCCCGAACCGACGGGCGTCGTCGCGCTCCTCGCCCCCCAGGACTCCTCCTTCCTGGGCCTGATCTCGGTCCTCGCCCCCGCGATCGTCACCGGCAACACGACCGTCGTGGTGGCCGCCGAGCGCGCTCCCCTCCCTGCCCTCTCCCTGGCCGAGGTCCTGGCCACCTCGGACCTCCCGGGCGGCGTGGTCAACATCCTCTCGGGCCGCACCCCCGAACTCGCCACCCCGCTCGCCGCTCACCAGGACGTCAACGCGATCGACCTGGCAGGCGCGGACCCTGAGCTGGCGACCGACCTGGAGCGGGCCGCCGCCGACAACCTCAAGCGCGTACTCCGTCCACACCCTGTGGACTGGACCGCCGACCCCGGCACCGACCGCCTCCTCTCCTTCCTGGAAACGAAGACGGTCTGGCACCCCATGGGCGTCTGAGCCCCCGGTCCTCCTCGCCTACGCACTCATGGGCGAGGAGGACCGATGCTCAATATCGCCCCCGCCCACCGGGATGGCGAACCGGTTGTCGGCACTCCGGCGCACCCGCCGATACGGGCTCGCCATCAAGCGCGTAACAGAGCGTGGCGTGCAACTGCTCTGCCTCCACCACTGTCAGCACCAGCGTGGCGGAAGCGACGGCGCCAGCCCGAACGCCCTGAAGCGGCAGTTCAAAGCGCCCGTCCCGGCCACGGTGCAGACCGCGCCCCGGTACGGGCCCGACACGCACCTCATCCTCGGCGGCGCTCATTCGCCCGCCCCCAGCCGCCCGCCCCGGCTCTCGGCGACCCGTAGCGCATCACGCAGCGCCTCACACAGGCACTTGACCAGGAACCGCAACTCCCGGACGCCCACCCGCTGGTCATCGACCATCACAGCCACATGCCCGAGGAGTTCAGAGCCCGCCTTGAGCTGCACGGCCTCCATCTCATCGGCAAGCCGCGACAGCGGACCGTCGCCGTCCTGGTCCGCCACGAGATAACACCGCTTCCCCTCCGTCCCCGGCCACGGCAACAGCCGGGGCCGCACGCTCACCTGATCACCACCACACCGTGCGGCGGACACAGCAGGACGACGCGGGGGCGACGCTCCTCCACCGGTCCGCTCTGCACGTCTGCAATCGCCCCGCCCTTATGTGCGGGCAGCACCAGCCGTAACAGCCATCCCATGGACCGAGCGGTCATCTTCCGCACAGTGGCCTCCTCTTGCCGATCACGGGGTTCCTCTTGACCTGCAAGCGTCACCGTTCATACGGCCGGGCGTTAGCCCATGATGGGTAGACCCATCATGGGCGGGAGGAGAGCATCGCGTGACGCCACCCACCGCATTACCGCCCCGCGTACTCGAACGCGACGACGTACGGAGCGCACTCGCCGAACGGGACTTCGGCACGGTGTTCCGGCTGGCCCGCAAGTGGGGCGGCATCAGCTACAACCAGATCGGCGAGGCCTGCGGCATCAAGTCCGAACGCGTCGGAACCGTCGCCCGCGGCGATGCGCGCATCACCTCCCTGGCCAAAATCGAGGAGATCGCGGACGCCTTGCGCATTCCCGGCGCGATGATCGGGCTGGCGGCTCGCCCCTGGGAGGCGTCCCCCGCGCCGAGCGCGGCTGCTCCGGCGTTGAGGCGCCCCGACACCTCGGGCATGCTGACGCCAGAGCCCGCGCTGTGGGAGGTCGCAGAATTGGCACGCCGCACGCACGCAACCGATGTGGGACCGGCAGATCTGGAAATGATCGCCGAGGGGATCGACCAGCTGTGTCGCGCCTATCCGTTCATGCCCGCCGATCAACTCCACCACCAGACACGGGCGGGCATCCGCCACGTCACCGACATGCTCCAGGGTCGCACCACCCTGGCCCAGCACCGCGAACTCCTCGTCGCCACAGGCTGGTTGTTCGTGCTCGGCGGCTGCCTCGAATACGACATGGGGCAACGCCAGGCCGCGGAGCTGAGCCGCGCCGCGGCGCTGCGCATCGGGCAAGAGGCCGGGCATGGCGAGATCATGGCGTGGTCGTGGGAACTCGGCGCATGGTTCGCCTTGACCCAGGGGCGGTACGCGGACGTGATCGACTGCGTCAGCGCGGGCCATCATTCCGACTCGACGCACAGCATCGGCGTACAGCTCTACGCCCAGAGCGCCAAGGCGTACGCCAGGATGGGAGACGCGCGACAGGTACGCGCCACGCTCGACGCGGGCCGTGCCCGCCTGGAGCGGCTGCCCCGGCCGGAACACCGGGAGCACCACTTCGTCATCGACCCCGACAAGTGGGACTTCTACGAGATGGACGCCTACCGCCTGCTCGGCGACGACGAGCGCGCGGCCACTCACGCACAGGAGGTCGTCCGGCTGGGCACCGCCCCGGACGGCGCGGAGATCTCCCCCATGCGCGTCGCAGAGGCCCGCCTCACCCTCGGCGTCACCGCCGCCCGCTCCGGTGAGCTGGAGGAGGCCGTCTCGATCGGGGGCCGTGCGCTGGAGACTTCGCGGAAGTCCCTTCCGTCGCTGCTGATGGTCGCCGGAGAACTCACCGACGAACTGGAGCAGCGATACCCTCACGAGTCGCTGTCCCGGGACTTCCGCGCACACGTGACCCACATCTCCGCAGGCGGTGCGCGACCGCCCCTTGAAGCCCAGTAGGCCATGCCCCGGACCGAGTACTACGACGACCCGAACGCCCCCGAACCGAACAGCCTGGTGGTCGCCGCGTCCGCCGTCGTCGCCGACGACGCAGGCCGCATCCTGCTCCAGCGACGCCGGGACAGCGGGCTATGGGCCCTGCCCGGCGGGGGCATGGAGATGACCGACTCGCTGCCGGGGGCGGCGGTGCGCGAGGTCAAGGAGGAGACCGGGTTCGACGTGGAGATCACGGGGCTCGTCGGGACGTACACCGACCCGCGCCACGTCATCGCCTACTCGGACGGCGAAGTCCGGCGGCAGTTCAATGTCTGCTTCACCGCCCGCATCACCGGCGGGCGGCTCGCGATCTCCGACGAATCCACCGAGCTGCGCTTCGTCCCGCCGGGGGAACTGGCCGATCTCCCCATGCACCACACCCAGCGGCTACGAATCCAGCACTTCCTCGACCACCGCGAACGCCCCACCTCGGCTGATGCGGAAGGGTCCTAAAGGATCATGCAGGTGGTCGTCCCGTGGGCGATCAGGTTGCCCTGGTCGTCCAGCACCTTGCCCTCGGCGGTCGCGGTGCGGCGGCCCGCGTGGATGACGGTGCCTTCGGCGGTGAGCGTCTGGCCGTCCGTGCGGGCCGCGCGGACGTAGTTGACCTTGAGTTCGAGGGTCGTGTAGCTGGCGCCGGCGGGGAGGGTGGTGTGGACGGCGCAGGCCATGGCGGAGTCCAGGAGGATGGCGGCGATGCCACCGTGGACGGTGCCGGGAGGTTGCGAACTGTTGTTGATTGAGTGCGTATGAGTGCGTTCTGGCGTGTGTGAGTGAGTATCCGGGCTGCGGAGTGCGCAATTCCCAGGAAGGGGAACGGGAGTTCCTGGATCGAGAGCGTGACCCTTTCGCGGGTGGGGTCGTTGAGTGGGTGACGGGCGTGTTGCCGCCGGGCTCGTGGAAAGGGAGGGGCGGAGTGGGTGTGCTGCGTGAGCTGTCGGCGCCGTTCGTTGTTCCCAGCCCGTCCGGTGTCGCGATCCGTACCCGACTCAAGGGCCTCACCGTGGAGGATGAGGAGGTGCTGCGGCTGGTCGGCGCGCATCTTGGGAGACTGGCTTCGCGTGACCTGAAGCGGCGCTGTGCCGAGGGACTGGAGCACTCCGCGGACACGTGGGCGGAGCGTAAACGCGTTCTGACCGGGGAGTCCTCGTCGCGGTGGGCGGGCAGTATCACCAAGGCCACCCATGACCAGTGGGCGCTGTCGCGGCGTGCGCAGTACGCCCACATTCAGAATCTGGAGGCCGGTGTGCGCACCATCGCGCACCGGTTGTCGCTGCCGGTGGGCGAGAAGGGAACGAAGCGGGCCCCGGGCGGCTACCGCACCCGGCAGGAGTGGTTCGCAAAGACGCGCCGCCTGCACCTTCTTAAGGACCGGCTGGTTGCCGAGCGTGCCGACCGCGAAGCGGGCCGTGTCCGTGTGGTGCGTGGGGGAAAGCGGCTGGCCCGCACCCGTCACCACCTCGAACAGGCGCAGCTGACTGAGACCGAGTGGCGGCAGTGGTGGGAGGCCGGGCGCTGGTTCCTTCAGGCCGACGGTGAGAGCGGGAAGCGGCTGGGGAACGAGACCATCCGCGTCACCCCGGACAGTCAGGTCAGCATCAAGCTCCCGGCGCCACTGGCGCATCTGGCGAACGCCGAGCATGGCCGGTACGTCCTCACCGGCACCGTCGCCTTCCGCCACCGGAGCGAGGAGTGGGCCGACCGGGTGGAGGCGAACCGGGCCGTGGCCTACCGCATCCACCTGGACGTGACCCGTCGGCGCTGGTACATCACCGCCTCCTGGACGATCCCGCCGGTCAAGACCGTTCCGCTGGTCCAGGCCCGCGCTGATGGCCTGATCGGCGTCGATACCAATGCCGATCACCTGGCGGCATGGTGCCTGGACGAGTACGGCAACCCGGTCGGCGCCCCGCGCCGGTTCTCCTTCGACCTGAACGGACCGGCCACCTACCGCGACGCCCAGGTACGGCACGCGCTGGTGCGCCTGCTGCACTGGGCCAAGCGCCACCGCCTGAGTATCGCGATCGAGGATCTGGATTTCCAGGCGGAGAAGACACGGGAGAAGCACGGCAGGCGGAAGCGGTTCCGCAAGCTGATCTCCGGCATGCCGGTGTCCAAGCTGCGGGCACGGCTGGCCTCGATGGCGGCCGAACTCGGCATCACCATCGTGGCCATTGACCCGGCCTACACGTCCAAGTGGGGCGCCCAGCACTGGCAGAAACCCCTCACCAGCAAGAACAGAAAGACTACTCGCCATCACGCGGCAGCGGTGGCGATCGGAAGGCGCGCCCTGGGGCACCCGATCCGGCGACGGACGGCACCGCCCCCGCACGACCAGAGCGAACGTGCGGGGCATCGGACCGTCCAGGCTATATCAGGCACCCCGGGGCGTGAGGAAACCCGCCCCCGCATCCCCGGACCACGCACACGATGCGCGCGCACCGGAGGCGGAGCGAAAGCGGGCGACCAGGGTGCCCAACACCGTCCGGGGTACCCGGCTGAGCACGAGTCCTGGCACCAGGACTCACTTCCGCTCAGTCTCTAGGAACGGTTGGCGAAGTCGGGGCGGGTGTCGAGGGAGCGCATGCCGAGCAGGCGGCCGATGGACGGGATGTCGGTGGGGCGTTCGGTCTGCACCCAGCGCATCAGTTCCAGGCCGGTCATCGCTGCGAGGTCGGTGGTGGTCATGGTCGTTCTCCTTGGTGGTGCCGGGTGCGCGGGCATCGGTGCGGTGCTGGTCAGCCGAGCGGGGTGGCGGTGTCGCGCAGGGTGGCCAGGGTCGGGGCGTACATGCGGGCCTTGATGGTGCCGAGGGTGTCGCCGGTCTTGTTCACCTGGGCCTGGGCGACGGCGATGGCGGTGGAGCGCACGGCGTCCTCGGCGACCGCCTGGTCGACGATGCCGACGGCCGCGGCGTCGGACCCGCCGTAGCGGCGGGCGGTGACCATGGCCTCGTGCGCGGTCTGCGGTGTCAGCCGGGACTGGATGAGGGCGGACATGCCGGGGGTGAAGGGGATGTTGATGTCCGCTTCGGGCAGGCACCAGTAGCCCCGGTCGGCGCGCATGACGCGGAAGTCGTGCGCCAGGGAGAACATGGCGCCCGCGGCGAACGTGTGGCCCTGGAGCGCGGCCACCGTGATGACCGGCAGCGACAGCAGCCGCGCGAACAGCTCCTGGACGGAGACGACGTAGTCCTGGTGCTGGTCGGGGTGGGCGAACAGCCAGTCCAGGTCCAGCCCGTTGGAGTAGAACTTGCCCGTGGCGGCGGTGACCAGCGCGCGGGGGCCTTCCGCCTTCTCCACCTCGTCGAGCGCGGCGTTGACGGCGGCGAGCCAGTCGGGGTGGAATCGGTTCTCGCCGTCTCCCAGATCGAGGACGAAGACGTTTTCCTGACGGTCGAGCGAGGGCATGACGACTCCTTCAGGGCCGGGATTCGGCCTCAGGCCGTTGGTGCAGGGCGTTGAGCAGCAGGTCGTGGATCTCGGCGGCGGCAGCCTCCAGCGGCGCGGTGCTCCGTTCGGCTCGGCACATGATCACCGCGCCTTCGACCGCCGCGATGATGAAGGCGGCGAGCCTCCGGCCGCGTTCTTCGGTCAGGCCGTGCCGGACGAGCAGTTCGGCGAGGGCCTGTTGCCAGCGGGCGAAGACGGCGGCGGCGGAACGGGCCAACTGGGGTGCGTCGTCGTTGGTCTCGACGGCCACCGCCACGATCGGGCAGCCCGCCCGGAAGCCGCTCTCCACCAGCCGGTCGCGCCACAACGCGAAGAACGCGTCGACGGCCCGCACCGGATCGTCGGCCCGTGTGGCGGCGTCGATCAGCCCCGCGATGACGTCGCCCGCCAGCGCCACCGCCTCGTCGATGAGCTGCGTCCGCCCACCGGGAAAGTGGTGATACACCGAGCCCCGCGGGGCCCCGCTGTGGGCAAGCACCCGGTCGATACTGGTCGCGCTCGCGCCGTACTCGCGCAGCAGGGCGGCAGCACTGAGCACCATCCGGTCACGGCTGTCACTCCTGCGCGGACTCACCGCTCACCACCTTCCGAGCTACCCGTCGGTAACTTATGGGGTATGGCATAGAACCCGCAAGGGGGTCCAGCGATCCTTCCGAGGGCAGGCCCGCGCGCTCAGGGGCGAGGAGGCCGACTTCGTTCCGTGTAGCCCTCGCGCAGCGGGCCGCCGAGCAGGGCGAACCCGCTCGGCCGCGGCCGCCAAGGGGGCGGGTGCACGGGCGTGACATGGCCGCCGTTGGCGTAATCGACTGGCCGCGCCGGGCGGCTGCGGCACCCTGCGGCTATGGCCGAAGGTGAGCGCGAGCCCGGCAGGGGCATGGTGGACCGGTCGGAGGGATTCGGCGAGCGCCTGTTGGGGGTGCTCCTGGACCGGGCCCACGAGATGCCGCCGCAGCTGATCGCTCCGCTGATCGCGGAAGAGGTGGCCAGGGTGGGTGGCCGTGATGTCTCGATCCTCCTGCAGGACTACGCGCAGGTGGTGCTCGCTCCGCTGCCGGGCCGGCACCTGGTGGTCGCCGAGCCCGAGCTCATCAGCGATTCCCACGCCGGGACGGCGTTCCTGACGGCGTCTACCGTCGAGGTAGCGCATGACGACGGCGGCGTCCGGATGTACCTGCCGTTGCTGGACGGCAGCGACCAGGTGGGGGTGCTGGCCGTCACCCTGGACGCCGTCGATGACGACGACCGGCGGCTGTTGCGCAGGCTGGCCGGTCTGGTCGCCGACATGGTGGTCACCAAGCACACCTACACCGACCAGTTCTTCCAGGCCCGGCGCCGCGAACCGATGAGTGTGGCCGCCGAGATCCAGTGGTCCCTGCTACCGCCACTGTCCATGGCCGTTCCGCAGGTCGCGTTGGCCGGGGTCCTCGAACCCGCCTACCGCATCGCCGGCGACAGCTTCGACTACGCCCTCAACGAAAACGTCCTGCACGTGGCCGTGATCGATGCGATGGGCCACGATCTCGGGGCCGCCGCGATGGCCACCATCGCCATCGGCACCTACCGCCACGCCAGGCGCGCCGACGTCGACCTGGTCGAGATCTACGCGTTCATGGACCGGGCCATCGACGAGCAGTTCGGTCCCGATCGCTTCGTCACCGCGCAGATGATGCGCCTGGACACCACAACGGGCCACCTGCAGTGGGTCAACGCGGGCCACCCGGCACCGCTGCTGATCCGCGACGGCCGGGTACTCCACCCCCTGGAGGGCCCGACCACCCTGCCGGTCGGCTTCGGCGGCGAGCAGCCCCGAATGAACGAGCACCAGCTCCAGCGCGGCGACCGGCTGCTGTGCTACACGGACGGCGTCATCGAGGAGCACGTTGCCGGACAGGAGCCCGTCGGCGAGGAACAGCTCATCCGCTGCGTCAATCGCATGATGGGCCAGGCGAGCGGGGTGCGCGCCGAGGTGCGCTGGCTCTCCCACGCACTGATGGCGGAGCGGGGTGGGCTCACCAGCGACGACGCGACCCTGTTCCTGATCGAATGGCGCGGAGGCGCCGCCGACCACCTCGCCGTTCTGCAGTAAGCCGACCTCGGAACCGCTCCACGGTCGAACCACGTGCCGACGTTTTGCTGCATCTCAGTGATGGTCCGCATCTGTGTCCCTTGAGGGTCCGGCCGTTGCGCTCGCGCAGCCGGTCGAGGACGCGTCGGCACGTCGCGTCGCCGAGCGCCTTCAGCACTTGGTCCAGGTCCATGGTCACGTCTGGGCTAATAGGCAACCATATGTTTGCCTGTCAAGATTCGGCCATGGCGCTTCATGGGTTCATGCGGGGGTGGGAATGGTTCAGACTGGTGTTCCGTGACCCTTCATCCCGCCTCCGCGCGCGTCGTCCTGCTCACCGGGCCCTCCGGTTCGGGAAAGTCGTCCCTCGCGGCCCGCACCGGGCTGCCCGTGCTGAACCTCGACGACTTCTACAAGGGGGGCGACGACCCGACGCTCCCGCAGCTCGCCGGGGGTGAAGGGGCCGACTGGGACTCGCCGTTGTCGTGGGACGCGGACGCCGCGGTGGCGGCGGTCGAGGCGTTGTGCCGTACGGGGCGGGCGACCGTGCCGGTGTACGACATCGCGTCCAGCTCGCGGGTGGGCGAGGAGTCGATGGACCTCGGGCGGGGGCCGCTGTTCGTGGCGGAGGGGATCTTCGCGGCGGACATCATCGACCGGTGCCGGGCGTTGGGGTTGCTGGCGGACGCGATCTGTCTGCGGGGGCGGCCCTCGACCACGTTCCGGCGGCGGCTGCTGCGCGATCTGCGGGAGGGGCGCAAGTCCGCGGCGTATCTGGTGCGGCGGGGGTGGCGGCTGATGCGGTCGGAGCGCGGCATCGTGGAGCGGCAGACGGCGCTGGGCGCGCACGCGTGCGGCCGGGACGCGGCGTTGGAGCGGATAGCGGCGGCGGCCTCGGCGGATCACAGCCGGGAAGGGGTGCGTACCTAGGGGCGCGTCTTCAGCGGCGTACGCGAGGGCTTCGCGGCGCGACGAGACGGTCGCCGGACACGAGCGTGCCCACCTGCTTGATCTGCTGGAGCAGGGGAGAGACCTCCATGCTCTGGAGTCCGGGCAGGGACCCGATGCGGTCCGTGGTGAATTCGAAGAGTTCGTCCAGATCCCGGCAGTGCGCGACGGCATGGATGTTGTGGGGCCCGGAAACGGCAGCGGCGAAGGTGATTTCGGGTTCCTGCGCGAGGGTGCGGCCGACGCTCTTGACGGCCGACGGATGGACGAGGAGCCAGAGGTTCGCCCGGGCGTGAAAGCCCAGTGACGCTGCGACGATTTCGACATCGATATGGACGACGCGGCGCAGGAGCAAAGCGTGAAGGCGGCGTGAGACGCGCCCGGGCGTGAGGTCGGCCGCCGCGGCGAGATCGACCAGGCTGGCGCGGCCGTCCGCGGCGAGAAGGTCGAGCATCTTCTCGTCCCCGGGGGTGAGATGCACGGGATCGCGGGTGATGACCGGGGATTCCGTGAAGGGCGGGCCGTCGTTTCCGAGGAGCGATTCCTGCTGGGGAGTCAGCGCGCCGCGCAGCGCGGCCCAGTAATGGCCACGGCCCCCGACGAATTGGCGGAGCATCGCGGACGCATTGATGTCGAGCACCGCCGCGGTGCGCGGAAGTCGCTGACCGAGGAGGTCTTCACGCTGTTCCCGGGTGCGCGACCGGACCGCGCAGGTGATTTCGGAGCCCGCGGCGGTGAGGGCGACCCAGCTGACGTCGTCGCGCTTCGCGAGCGCGTCGGCGATCGCCGTCACGCTGCCGGGGCGACAGCGCAGCCGCACCAGCCACTTGCTCTCTCCCAGCGCCCCGGGGTCGACAACCCCGGTGACACGGATGACGCCCTCGGCGCGCAGTCGGCGATAGCGGCGGCTGACAGCGCCCTCGGTGAGGCCGAGCGCGGCCGCGATCGAGGCGAACGAGGCTCGCGGGGCGACCTGGAGCGCACGGATGAGACGCACATCGTCGGGCTGTAGAGCGGCGGATTCAGCCATGGATGGTCCTGTCACGTGGGCGATCGTACAAATCCGCCCACCGGACGTGCCCTGACGGCGGCGCGCCGGAAAGACTCGACGGGCATCAGCTCACCATGCGACATGACGACGTAAGGAGATGACGCGGAGTGTCATCGACTGACGCGGACCGGCACGCGCCGACCGCCCTTATCGTCGGGGCGTCGCGCGGTCTCGGGCACGCGATGGCAGCCGAATTCCTCGACAGAGGGTGGAACGTCATCGGCACGGTCCGGAACCCGACGACACGAACGCCCTTGCACGATCTCGCCGACCGCTCCGACGGGCGCGTATCCGTCGAGCATCTCGACATCAACGAACCCGCCCAGCTGGCACCCCTGCACGAACGTCTCGCGCAGCGAGAACTCGACGTGCTGTTCGTCAACGCGGGGACCACCGGTCATGAGCAGACGCCGATCGGCGCGGTCCCGACCGCCGATTTCGTGGAGGTGATGGTCACCAACGCGCTCAGCCCCATGCGCGTCATCGAAAACCTGGAGGACCTCGTGTCCCCGACCGGGCTCATCGGGGCGATGTCCTCCGGGCAGGGAAGCATCACGAACAATGCGACCGGATTGCGCGAGGTCTACCGGGGCAGCAAAGCGGCCCTGAACATGTTGATGCGCAGCTTCTCGGCACGGCAGTCCGGGACGCGGCGCGCATTCGTGCTCATGGCGCCCGGCTGGATCCGCACCGCCCTAGGGGGGCCGGATGCGCCGTTCACCGTCGAGGAGGCCGTCCCGCAGGTGGTGGACGTTCTGCTGTCGAGGCGGGGAATGCCCGGGCTCGCCTATCTGGATCGTTTCGGCCGGACCGTGCCGTGGTGAACCCCGCGGGACAGCGCAGCTAGGCGCTGCGCGCCGTACGGGCCAGGAGGGTGATCGCGGTGGCGTTGAGCAGGGCCGCCGCCGTGACCAGGCCGAAGTAGGAGCCCTCGGTGCCCTCCGGGAGGAGGACGAAGAGCAGGCTGGCCGGGGCCGTGAAGAGGGCGGGGACGACCGCCGCCAGGGAGGCGTCGTCGTACGGGAAGAAGCTCGCGTCCGCCCAGGCCCAGGCCAGCAGGGCGAAGACCACGGCGAGGTAGCCGCGGGAGAGCCAGTCGCCCGCGACCACATCGAGGACGCGTCGGAGAACGTCGCTTGTCTTCCTGCGGATCAGCATGCGGATCAGCCTGCCGAAACGGGCGATACGGGAGCATGAGTATCCGTACTCAAACCGCCGCCGTACGACCGCGCATGCGAACGAGCCCGGACAGGCCTCCCGGCCGTCCGGACCCGCTCTCCCCCGTCGGGATCCCCCGATCCCGTTTCCCCGTTCTACCCCGTTTCCCCCATTTTCTCGTTTCCCCCGTTTCCCCATTCACCCCGGCGCTCCCCCGAGCACCGGCCCCCGTTTTCCCCTGCCCTCAGGCGACGAGTTCGCCGAAGGACTCTTCCTCGTCACGGCCGAAGCTGAGGGTGTCGTCCTCGCGCATCCGGCGCAGCGAGCGCCAGATACTGCTCTTGACCGTTCCGACGCTTATGTTGAGTATGTCCGCGATCTCCGGGTCCGTGCGGCCCTCGTAGTACCGCAGCACCAGCATCGTGCGCTGGAGTTCGGGGAGCCGGGCCAGGGCCTGCCAGAGCACGGCGCGCAGTTCGGTGCCGCGCATCGCGTCCTGGTCGCCGGCCGTCTCCGGCAGCTCCTCCGTCGGGTACTCGTTGAGCTTGCGCCGACGCCAGGCGCTGATGTGCAGGTTGGTCATGGTGCGGCGCAGATAGCCGCCGACCGCGGCCTTGTCGCTGATCCGGTCCCAGGCCCGGTAGGTCGAGAACAGCGCGCTCTGGAGCAGGTCCTCGGCCTCGAACCGGTCGCCGGTCAGGTGGTAGGCGGTTGCGTACAGGGAGGCGCGGCGCTCCTGGACGTACGCGGTGAATTCCGCTTCCGCCCCGCTCTGCGTGCGCCGCTCCCCCTCTGCCTCCCTGTACGAGCTGCCCCCGTGATCCCCCCCGGGACCCCCGTTCCCCCCGGGGCCCTCCCCGGCCCCCGAGTTCGCGTCAATGGCCACCATGTACGGCGGCCGCTGACGCCCGGTGCCGCGAGCGCACCCCCGCCCGCTCACGGCACCGGACTTCTCTCCGCTCCGGCCGGCGTCGTGGAGGCGCGTGCGAATGACTGCGCTGTTGTGGGTGTAGTGCAGTGTGCTCATGTCGCGCCCCCCGTCGGTGGAGCCTGCTCGGTCGTCTGCTGGCTGCCCGGCCGCTCGTTCCGGCCGGTGCACAGAAGACTTTGCCGAACCAGTTTCATGGCGCTGTCTGCCGACTGTCACAGGCTCGTCACAGGCGATCAAGCTGGTGAAGACCCGACGGTCGAACTACAGGCCCCTTGTAGGCCAGAATGACCAACGTGCCTTTCCTGTTGCTGATCGAGGACGACGACGCCATCCGCACGGCCCTCGAACTCTCCCTGTCCCGCCAGGGCCACCGTGTGGCGACCGCGGCGACGGGTGAGGACGGTCTGAAGCTGCTGCGCGAGCAGCGGCCGGATCTGATCGTGCTGGATGTGATGCTGCCCGGGATCGACGGCTTCGAGGTGTGCCGCCGTATCCGCCGCACCGACCAGTTGCCGATCATCCTGCTGACGGCCCGGAACGACGACATCGACGTGGTCGTCGGGCTGGAGTCGGGCGCGGACGACTATGTGGTGAAGCCCGTGCAGGGGCGGGTGCTGGACGCCCGGATCCGCGCGGTGCTGCGCCGCGGCGAACGGGAGGCGAACGACGCGGCGTCGTTCGGCAGCCTGGTGATCGACCGGGCCGCCATGACGGTGACCAAGAACGGCGAGGATCTCCAGCTCACCCCCACCGAGCTGCGGCTCCTGCTGGAGCTGAGCCGGCGGCCGGGGCAGGCGCTGTCGCGGCAGCAGCTGCTGCGGCTGGTGTGGGAACACGACTATCTGGGTGACTCCCGGCTGGTGGACGCGTGCGTTCAGCGGCTGCGCGCCAAGGTGGAGGACGTGCCGTCGTCGCCGACGCTGATCCGCACGGTGCGTGGGGTCGGGTACCGGTTGGACGCTCCGGCGTGAGGGATGCGGTCGCGTACGCCGGTGCGCATGGCGGGGGCGGAGAGTCGCGGAATTGAGCGGTGTGAACGAGGAGCCCGGTCGGGCGCGGGGCTGGGCCGCGGGGGTTCTGCGGTGGCTCAGCCTGAGGCTGCGGCTGATGCTGGTCTTCGGTCTGGTGGCGCTGGCGGCCGCGGCGTCCGCGTCGGCGATCGCGTACTGGCTGAACCGTGACGCGGTGCTGACGCGCACCCAGGACGCGGCGCTGGACGAGTTCCGCAAGGCGCTGAAGGACGACACCGATCCGCTGCCGGTCACGCCGAGCTGTCCCGAGCTTCAGGACGCGGCTGACCGCATGGCGGACAACACGCAGAAGTACGAGGTGCTGCTGGTCACCCGGACGACGGGCAGCGGCGGCTGTACGGCGGCCTCGAAGCCGGATCTGTTCACCATGAAGGCCGTGCCGGGGGTGCTGCGGCGCGCGGTGGACGAGCGGCGCGCCGCCGAGGGGTCGCGGGCCGCCCCGTACCACCTCTACTGGCAGCGGATCACCCTGGACGGCACCCCGTACCTGGTGGGCGGGGCGAAGGTGAACGGGGGCGGGCCGACCGGCTACATGCTCAAGTCCCTGGACACCGAGCGCCAGGACCTGAACTCGCTCGCCTGGTCGCTGGGCATCGCCACCGCCCTGGCGCTGATCGGCTCCGCGCTGCTCGCGCAGGCGGCCGCGGCCACCGTGCTGCGCCCGGTGCAGCGGCTGGGCGAGGCGGCGAACCGGCTGGGCGAGGGGCATCTCGACACCCGGCTCCAGGTCTCCGGCTCGGACGAGCTGGCCAATCTGTCGCACACGTTCAACCGGGCCGCGGAGCGGCTCCAGAAGCGGGTGGCGGAGCTGAGCGCGCGGGAGGCGTCCAGTCGGCGCTTCGTCGCGGACATGTCGCACGAGCTGCGGACCCCGCTCACCGCGATCACGGCGGTCACCGAGGTGCTGGAGGAGGAGGCCGACGCGCTCGACCCGATGATCGCCCCCGCGGTGCAGCTGGTGGTCAGCGAGACCCGGCGGCTGAACGATCTGGTGGAGAACCTGATGGAGGTGACCCGCTTCGACGCGGGCACCGCCCGGCTGGTGCTCGACGACGTCGATGTCGCGGACCAGGTGACGGCGTGCATCGACGCGCGCGCCTGGCTGGACGCGGTGGAGCTGGACGCGGCGCGCGGGATCATGGCCCGGCTGGATCCGCGGCGGCTGGACGTCATCCTGGCGAACCTGATCGGGAACGCGCTCAAGCACGGGGGCTCCCCCGTGCGGGTGTCGGTACTGCCCGAGGGCGAGGACCTGCTGATCAAGGTGCGGGACCACGGTCCGGGCATCCCGGAGGACGTGCTGCCGCATGTCTTCGACCGCTTCTACAAGGCGAGCGCCTCCCGGCCCCGCTCGGAGGGCAGCGGTCTCGGACTGTCGATCGCGATGGAGAACGCGCACATCCACGGCGGTGACATCAGCGCCGCGAACTCGCCGGAGGGCGGGGCCGTCTTCACGCTGCGGCTGCCCATGGACGCCTCGCGCCTGGCCTCGATCGAGGACCGGAAGGGCGAGGACCGGAAGGGCAGGGAGCGCACGGGCGAGCCCGGCAAGGATGGCGACGGTGCCGAGGGCAGCCGTAAGAACGAAGGGGGCGCGCCATGAGCCCGCGAGCGACCCGGCGGCGCGCCGCCCTGCTGCTGACCGTCGTGGCCGCGCTGCTGGCGGCCGGGTGCGGCATACGCGGCACCTCGGTGCCGGTGGACGCCGGGGCCGCGCCCTCGCGCGCCTCGTGCCGGGCGCCGGAGACGGGGCGGGCCGCCGAGGGGGCGGGCCGGGTGTCCGTACGGATCTATCTGCTGTGCACCTCGCGGATCCTGTCGGTGAACCGGAACGCGCAGCTGTCGGAGCGGAAGGCGCCGATCGAGCAGGTGGAGGCGGCCCGGGCGCTGCTGGATCAGCTGCGGCAGCCGCCCTCGGCGTCCGAGTCCTCGGCCGGGTTCTCCACCGCGGTGGAGGACTGGGTCTCGGTCTCCGGTCCGGCGAAGGGCGACCCGGACGGGGCGCTGCGGCTGAACCGGCCGCCGGAGGAGCTGCCGTCGTACGCGCTCGCGCAGATCATCTGCACGTTCGCGGGCTCGGCGGCCGCGGACGAGGAGCACAAGGTGGTGCTCGGCGGCCCGGACAGCGACCGGGACCCGCTGAAGCGGTACGAGTGCACCGAGGAGATGCGGAGCCGTCCGGAGGTCGCGGTGACCTCCGGGGTGCTGGTGTCCTGACGGGGTGGCGGTGCGCCGGGGTCCCGACGGGGTGCCGGTGTCCCGACGGGGTGCCGGGGTCTTGACCGGCGGACTGACCGATTCCCCGTGGTTCGCCGCCCGTTCCCGGGCCGTTTCCCGTGACGATCCAGTAACCGACCAGTCGGTAACCCGTTACTGACCAGCGCGGTGCGCGCGGAACCGCGAGCCCGGCCGGTCGCGTCCTGAGATACGTGCAGGGTCGTTTCGGCCGTCGGGCCGCCTTCCGCTACCGCGCCGCGGGTTTCGTTCTCCTCGTCGCTCACCTTGCGTTCGTCTGCTGGCTGACCCTGCGCCCGCTGACCGTGCCGTGGGTGACGGCCGAGACCCTGGAACCGCTGGGCGCCATCCGCGCCGATCTGGCGCTCACCCCCTGGGCCGCGGCCCGTTCGATCGGCGGGGGGCTGCTGCTGCTCGCCCCGCTGGGGGTGCTGCTGCCGCTGGCCGGGGGCCGGGTGGACGCGTACCCGTTCGCCTCGTTCGTACGGACGACCTTCACCGGGGCGATGACGGCCATGGCGATCGCCCTGCTGCGCAGCGAGGTGACCGGCCAGATCGTGAGCGTGGACGCGCTGCTGCTGAACACCCTCGGGGTCGCGCTCGCGCATCTGCTGGTGGTGCCCGCCGTACGGACCCTGGTCCGCCGCCGGGCCGACCGGGTCGGGGGCGCCGCCCTCCCCCGGGAGGAGAGCGGCCGGACGGTGACCCCGACGATGACCAGGGTCGGCCTCGCCCCGTGGAGCGACGCCTCGTCCGGCTCGCGGACCTAGCGTGGAGGTATCAGCTCGGGCAACCCGCACCGAGACGGTACGAATCCGATACGCCGAGGAGCCGCCATCATGGCCGCCGCACTGGTACGCCCCCGCAACGACAAGATGATCGCCGGTGTCTGCGCCGGACTGGCCCGCCGGTTCGGGACGACCCCGACCACGATGCGGGTGATCTTCCTGGCCTCCTGTCTGCTGCCGGGCCCGCAGTTCCTGCTCTACATCGCGCTGTGGATCCTCCTACCGGCGGAGGACTCCTACCGCGAGGCCTGGTGACGGCAGCCCGCCACCGACGACGCGGCCGGGCCGCACACCCGAGGCGGGTGTGCGGCCCGGTCGGGTGCCGGACGGAGGATCAGCCCAGACGCATGAGGTTGCCGGTCGGCAGGTTCTTGAGCCCGCCGAGCCCGCCGAGGTTGCCCAGCAGGCCCTGCGGCTCCGGCTGGCTGGGCCGGCCGGCGGCGGGGCCGCTGCCGGGCCTGCCGGGGACCGCCTTGCCGGGGACCGACGCTTGCGGGGCGGAGGCGCCGGCGCCCCGGCCGCCGGGGACGGCGGAGGTGCCATGGCCGTGCGGGCCGGGGGTGCCGGCCGCGGACGCGACGCCGCCTCCGGCCACGAGGGCGGCAGCGCCGAGGGCCATCACGCCGAGGGTCTTGAGGGTTCCCTGCTTCATCAGAAATCTGTCCTTGCAGACGGGGGTCTTGACCGATACGGAAACGTAGCCCTGATTTTCGGGCGCCCGCAAACAGGGGAAAGCGGCCGCCGAACGGCCGCCACACCCTTTCCCCGGCCTTTTCTTCCGTCCGTACGATCAGCTGCCCTCGACCACAGAACTCCTGGTCACAGGGGTGACCGAGCCCACCTGCCGGAACAGCCATTCGGACTTCAATTCAGCATACCCGGGCTTGATCACGTCATTGATCATCGCCAGACGTTCACCGAAAGGAATGAAGGCCGACTTCATCGCATTAACGGTGAACCACTGCATGTCGTCCAGCGTGTACTGGAACGTCGAGACCAGGTGCTGGAATTCGACGCTCATGCTCGTACCGCTCATCAGACGATTATCCGTATTCACGGTGGCCCGGAAATGCAGACGGCGCAGCAGCCCGATGGGGTGATCGGCGTACGAGGTGGCCGCGCCCGTCTGGAGGTTGGAGGTCGGGCACAGCTCCAGCGGGATGCGCTTGTCCCGGACGTAACTGGCGAGGCGGCCCAGCGTGATGGAGCCGTCGTCGGCGATCTCGATGTCGTCGATGATGCGCACCCCGTGGCCCAGCCGGTCGGCGCCGCACCACTGGAGCGCCTGCCAGATGGAGGGCAGCCCGAACGCCTCGCCCGCGTGGATCGTGAAGTGGTTGTTCTCCCGCTTCAGGTATTCGAAGGCGTCCAGGTGGCGGGTGGGCGGGAAGCCCGCCTCGGCGCCCGCGATGTCGAAGCCGACGACGCCGAGGTCGCGGTAGCGGTTGGCGAGTTCGGCGATCTCCAGCGCGCGGGCGGCGTGCCGCATCGCGGTGAGGAGGGCGCCGACGCGGATCCGGTGGCCGTTGTCCCGGGCCCGCCGCTCGCCCTCGCGGAAGCCGTCGTTCACCGCCTCGACGACCTGCTCCAGGGTGAGCCCCCGGGTGAGGTGCTGCTCGGGGGCGTAGCGGATCTCGGCGTAGACGACACCGTCCTCGGCCAGGTCCTCGACGCATTCGGCGGCGACCCGGACCAGCGCGTCCCGGGTCTGCATGACGGCGCAGGTGTGGGCGAACGTCTCCAGGTACCGCTCCAGCGAGCCGGAGTCGGCCGCCTCGCGGAACCAGAGGCCGAGCTTGTCCGGTTCGTTCTCCGGCAGCGCCTCGTACCCGGTCTCCCGGGCGAGGTCGATGATCGTGCCGGGGCGCAGCCCACCGTCGAGGTGGTCGTGCAGCAGCACCTTGGGGGCACGGCGGATCTGTTCGGGGGTGGGCTGGTGGGTGTGCTCGCTCGTCATCTGCGCACCATAGCCCCTACGCGCGTAGACCGTCGCGGATAGATACGGAACAGTGACCCGCACGGGTAGTGGACTCCACTCCCCGTTCTGCGATCGTTTTGCCATGGCTCAGCAAGCGTTGCCCGAACGGGGCGCCCGGCTGGGGCGGCCGATGGGCGCGGCCGCCTCGCGGAGGACCGTGCACGGTGTGGTGTTGCTGCTTCCGGGCGGCGATCCGGACGGTGGCACCCGGCGGCCCACCCGGATGTCCGCCGCGGCCGTGCTGCCGCTGGCCCGGCGACTGGTCCGGGCGGGCCAGGAGGAGGGGCTGGCCGCCCACGTCGTCCACTACCGGTGCCGCGGCTGGAACGGGCCCGACGCGGCCGCGGCCGCCGACGCTGAATGGGCCACCCAGGAGGTCGTACGGCGCTACGGCGACGTACCGGTGTGCCTGGCGGGCCACGGCATGGGCGCCCGCGCCGCGCTGCGCGCCGCCGGGCATCCCGCCGTCGCCTCGGTGGTGGCCCTGGCGCCCTGGCTCCCGGAGCCGGACTCGCTGGAGCCCGAACCGGTCAAGCACCTGGTGGGACGGCAGGTGCTGATCGCCCACGGCACGAACGACGAGCGCGTCGACCCCGAGCTGTCGTACCGGTTCGCCGAGCGGGCCAAGAAGGTCAACCGCGATGTGTGCCGCTTCGAGGTGCACACCGACGGGCACGGGCTGCACCAGCACCGCTCCGAGGTCCAGGCGCTGGCCATCGACTTCCTCCTCGGCTCCCTCTTCGCCACCGGCTACTCCCGCCCGGTGGCCGACGCCCTGGCCGCGCCGCCCCCGCTGGGCCTGCGCATGCCGCTGGCCGCGGGCTTCGGCTCCACGCTGCGGCGCTGAGCCGCCGCCGGACAGGGCCTGAGTTGCGGGCGCCTGTCAGCGGCGTGACGGTGGATGAGGGGGCGCCCGCGAGGTGGGCGTGACACGACCGTGGGACGACCGCCTCGAAGTCGGCGATGGCACCGCGCCGGTACGCGGCGGACCGCCCCGTCATCCTTGGCGCCCGACACTCCGCGCATCGGCGCGCGCCCCCAACAGCACGGGGGGAGCGCACAGAAGCGGAGAATCCCCATGACGAACGGACCCATGCGCAGGCCGCCCAACGGCGAACACCCCGAGCGGGCCGATGTGCCGCTCATGCCCCACGCCACCGAGTACACCGGCCGGTACGTGGTGCTGCTCGACCAGCGGGAGACGGAACGCGGACTGGACGCGCTGCGCTCGTCCGCAGGGATAGCTTCCGTCGAACGCGTCCGCGGCACCGAGGCCGCGGGCGCCGCCGAGTTGCTCCAACGCCCCGATGTCTCGGTGCTGTTCGACGAACTCGGCGCCGCCGTCGTCGAAGTGCAGCCCGACCAGCGGCACACGCTGGTGACCACGGCAGAGACCGAGCCCACCATCATCGCGGCCGAGCCCGAACGGATGGTGTACGCCTCGGTGATCACCGAGCCGCAGCGGACGCTGACCGGGTTCTTCCCGACCTACCGCAGCGACGAGGACGAGGTCGACCGGCACACCCGGGCCGAGCTCGCCTCCTCGCTGGGTCCGGCCTGGGACGAGCAGAGCGCCACCTGGGGACAGCAGGCGATCCGGGCCAACCTCTCGCATCTGACCGGGCGCGGGGTGAAGGTCGCCGTCCTGGACACCGGGGTGGACACCGGCCATCCGGACCTGGCCGGATGCCTCGAGCTGACGGCCTCGTTCGTGGAGGGCGAGAACGTGGAGGACGGCCACGGCCACGGTACGCACTGCATCGGCACCGTCGCCGGTCCGGCCAAACCCGAGCACGCGCCCCGCTACGGCGTGGCGGGCGAGGCGAAGATCCTCGCCGGCAAGGTGCTGGGTGCCCGCGGCACCGGCACCGACGGCCAGATCCTGGCGGGCATGGCCTGGGCCGTCGCCCACGGCGCACGGGTGATCTCGATGTCGCTCGGCGCCCAGGTCCGGCCGGGAGAGCTCTTCCCGCAGACCTACGAGAACGTGGCCCGGCGCGCGCTCCAGCGCGGGACGGTCATCGTCGCCGCGGCGGGCAACGAGAGCGACCGGCCAGGGTTCGTAGCCCCCGTCGGACGCCCCGCCAACTGCCCGTCGGTGCTGGCGGTCGCAGCCCTCGACAAGGACCTTTCGACGGCGTTCTTCTCGTGCGGCGCCATCAACGGCCAGGGCGGCGAGGTCAACCTCGCGGCGCCCGGCGTCGGTGTGTTCTCGGCCGCCCCGGGCGGCAAGTACCAGTCGCTGCGCGGCACCAGCATGGCCTGTCCGCACGCCGCCGGTGTCCTGGCGCTGATCGCGCAGGCGGCGCCGGAGGCGTCGGGGGAGGGGCTGCGGTCCCGGCTGCTCTCCGGGGCGTACCCGCTGCCGCAGCCCGCCGCGGATGTCGGCGCGGGTCTGTTGCAGGCGCCGTGACGGGCCCCGTGAGCGAGGCATCCGGACCGGTCGGAGTGATCGTCTCGGTCGACCCCGACCGGTTCGCGGAGGTCGTACGGGCCGCCCGCGCGGCCGGCCTCACGGTCACCGGCGAACAGCCCCTGCTCGGCTCGCTGTCCGGCACCATCGCCGAGGACCGGATCCCGGTGCTGGAGGCGGTGGACGGGGTGGAGGCCGTCGACCGGGAGCGCATCGTCGGCATTCCGCCGCCGGATTCGCCGTTGCAGTGAGCGGCCTGACCCTCTGTCGTGGGACGGAGTCGTGGGACGGAGTCGTGGGACGGAGTCGTGGGACGGAGGGTCAGGCCCCGGGGCGGGTCCGCCCGCCGGTGGTGTTCCGCAGCGCGGACTCCAGCCGGTCGCGGGCCTCGGTCTGGGCGGCGATCCGTTCGTTGAGGACCGCCAGCCGTTCCCATGCGACGCGCAGCCCCTTGTCCGACGGCGGTGCGGCCGCCACGTCGCCGTCCAGGCAGGGCAGGAACGCCTGGACGTCGTCGAGGGTGAGCCCGGCGGCCAGCAGGTGGCGGATGTTGCGGACCCGCACCACGGCCCGTTCGTCGTAGACGCGGTAGCCGTTGGAGGCCCGCCCGGAGGAGATCAGCCCGGCCTGTTCGTAGTGCCGCAGCGCACGCGGGGTCGTCCCGGTCGCCTTGGCCAGTTCGCCGATCCTCACCCGCACCACCTCCGGGGCCACATTTATCACGCCCCAACTCACGCCACGACCGCCCCGCCGTCGACCGGGAGCACGACTCCGGTGATGAACGACGCCTCGGGCGAGGCGAGTTGGGTGATGGCCCGGGCCACCTCCCCGGGTCGGCCGATACGGCCCAGCGGGGTGTGGGCCAGCTGCCATTCCCGCACCGCGGCCCTCCGTTCCGGTGTCAGGCCCTGGTGTTCGCCGATCGGGGTCTCGATCGCGCCGGGGGCGACCGCGACCACGCGGATGCCGCGGGGGGCCAGTTCGACCGCCCAGCTGCGGGTCAGCAGTTCCAGCGCGGTCTTGGTCGCCGCGTAGACCGAGCTACCGGGCCAGGCCCGCTGCCCCACCGAGGTGCTCACATTGACGATCACCCCGCCGGTCGCCTCCAGCAGGGGCAGCGCGGCCTGGGCCAGCAGGATGGGCGCGATCAGGTTGGTGGCGATCTGCGGGTCGATCATCTCCGGTGTGAGGGTTCCGAGGGCGCCGCCGCGCACGATGCCCGCGTTGTTGACCAGCACGTCCAACCGGCCGTGCGCCTCCCGGGCGGTGCGGACGATGCGCTCGGGCTCTCCCTCGGCGGTGATGTCCGCCGTCAGCGGGGTGATCCGCGGGTGTCCGGCGGCCGTCTGGTGGAGCGGTTCGGCCCGCCGTCCGACGGCGAGCACCTGGGCGCCCTCGGCGGCGAAGGCCCGGGCGGTGGCCCGGCCGATCCCGGTCCCGGCCCCGGTGACGACGACGATCCTGGCGCTCTGCGGTGCGGTGCTGGTGTCCATGCGGTGATCGTCCAACCCTGCCGCCGGCGGCAGGGTCAAGCGGCGCCCGCTGCGTCCGAGGTGCCTACTCGTCGGAGAGCGTCAGGTCCGGCACCCGCCGGGCGGCGAGCAGGAAGGCCACCAGGACCACGGCGGCGCCGGTGAGGAACACGATCCGCAAGGAGCTGACGTAGCCCTCCAGGAAGGGCTGGGCGACCCGGGGGTCGAGGGTGTGCAGGAAGGCGGAGTCCTCCAGGTTGACCTTGCCGCCGGGGCCGACGGCCGCCTTCAGGGCCTCCGCGTTCGCGGGCTGTTCGGCGAGCTTGCGGTACCCGGGCTGGGCGAGCGCCTCGGTGTAGCGGTCGCCGATCCGCGTCCCCGCGAACGAGAAGAGGATGGAGACGAAGGCGGCGGCGCCCACCGTGCCGCCGTTGGAGCGGAAGAAGTTGACCCCCGCGGTCGCGGCGCCCATGTCCTTCCGGGGCACCTCGCTCTGGGCGAGGGTGGTGAGCGTCTGCATGGCCGCGCCCAGTCCGGCGCCCATGAACACCATGCCCAGGGAGACGTGCCACAGCGGGCTGTCCACCCCCAGCGTCGCGTAGACGACCATGGCGGCCGCGAACGAGCCGATGCCCGTCACCAGGTAGACCTTGAACCGCCCGGTCTTGGAGATCAGCCGGCCGACGACGAGCGTGGTCGTCAGGTTCGCCGCGACGGTGGGCAGCGTGGCGAGACCCGCCTCGATCGGGGTCATGCCCTTCACCAGCTGGAGATACAGCGGCAGCGTCGTCATCGCGCCGAACATGCCGATGCCGACGATGAAGTGGAGCGTCGTGCCGAGCCGGAACGACGTGATGCGGAACATCCGGGGCGGCAGCAGGGCCGCGTCCCCCATCCGCCGCTCCACCAGGACGAACCCGGCCAGGCCCAGCGCCCCGATCGCGTACATGGCCAGCGACAGCGGCGCGCCCCAGCCCCAGCTGCGGCCCTGTTCGGCCACGGTGAGCAGCGGGACCAGACCGACGGCGAGGGCGGCCGCGCCGCCGTAGTCGAGGCGGTGCCGCACCGGGTGGTGCGGGACCAGGTGCAGCACCCGCAGGATCACGGTGATGGCCAGGATCGCCAGCGGCACGTTGATCAGGAAGATCCAGCGCCAGCCGTCGATCCCCAGCAGGGCACCGCGTCCGGCGAACGCGCCGCCGATGAGCGGCCCGACGATGCTCGAGCCGCCGAACACCGCCATGAAGTAGCCCTGGTAGCGGCCGCGTTCCCGGGGGGAGGTGATGTCGGCGACGATCGTCATGGCGAGCGACATCAGCCCGCCGCCGCCCAGGCCCTGCACCGCCCGGAAGGCGGCCAGCTCGTACATCGAGGTGGCGATCCCGCACAGCAGCGAGCCGAGGGTGAACAGCACGATCGCGGCCAGGTAGACCGGCCGGCGGCCGTGGATGTCGGAGAGCTTGCCGTACAGCGGGGTCGCGATGGTGGCGGTGATCAGGTAGGCCGTGGTGACCCAGGCCTGGGCGGTGAGGCCGTGGAGGTCGTCCGCGATGGTGCGCAGCGCGGACGACACCACGGTCCCGTCGAGCGCCCCCAGGAACATCCCGAGCACCAGACCCGACATGACGGTGGTGATCTGGCGGTGGGTGAGCCGTACGGGCGGGCCGTCCGCGTCGGGGGCCGCGCCCCGCTCGGTCGTGTCGGAGGTGGTCACGAGGAGGTCCGTCTCTTCCCGGGGGTCGCGTCGTACCGTTCGGCGTGCGGGGCGGGGTTATCCGGCGAGCTTCTCCAGATCGCCGACGGCGGTCTCGATGCCCGGCGTGGCCAGCATCACCAGCCGTGCCGTACGGGCCCGGGCGGTGATGGCGTCGTCGGCGAGGACGTCCCGGCAGACGGCGGCGACGCTCTCGGGGGCGGTGTCGGTGACGTGGCGGCCGAGGCCCAGCTCCTCGACCCGGCGCGCGTTGGCGTGCTGGTCGCCGAACTGCGGCAGGACGGCCAGCGGGGTGGCGGTGCGCAGCGACTCACGGATGCTGTTGAAGCCGCCGTGGGTGAGGAACACGTCGACGGACTCCAGCAGGATCGGCTGCGGCAGCCGCTCGGTGACGTGGACGTGCGGCGGCAGCCCTTCGGTGTCCAGCGGGACGCCCGAGGTGGTGAGGACGACGGTGCAGTCCTCCAGCCGCGCCACGGCGTCGGCGATGGTGCGCAGCGTGGCCGCGGGGTCCGGGAACCCGGGGGGAAGCTCGAAACCGCCTTCGGCGCCGCCCAACTCCAGCATCTTCGGCATCGCGGTGCCGATGGCGGCGTACACCAGGGGCCGGTCGGTGGGGAGTTCGGCGACCCAGCGCGGGAGGACGGAGGCCCGCTCGACGTCCACGGTCTGCCGGTACGAGAACGTCGGCGGCAGGTTCCGGGCGAAGGTGAACTCCGGCGGTACGCAGTCGACGCGCCCGTGCGGCGCGATGGACAGCGGGTCGTCGTGGGTGGGCAGCCCCACTTCCTCGCGGCTGGCGTTGAGGTACGGCAGCACATCGGCCGGGTCGAGGATGTTGACGGCGCCGGAGGGGGTGGGCAGATGGGGTATGCCCAGCCGCTCGGCGATCAGGCAGGCGCCCATGTCCATGCCGTCGCGCAGGATGAGGTCGGGCTGGAATTCCTTCGCCGTCGGGAAGACGGCCTCCAGGGAGATCTTCGCCCCGGCCCCGGCCATGCCGCGGAACATGAGCTTGCCCATCGCGGAGTGCAGCGCGGCCGTGTCGCCCTGCGGCAGGTCGGCCATCTCGTCGGCGTGCTCCTCCATCCGGGCACGGGGGTCGAGGTCGGGCATGACGGTGGTCACGCGGACGTCGTCGTCCTGGAAGACCGGTGCCAGGTCGGAGTTGGTGACCACCAGCACCTCGTGTCCGGCCGCGGCGAGCGCGCGGAGCAGGGGCAGCTGGGCGCGCCCGTGGGAGGCACTGCCGGTTGTGGTGCACAGGACCCGCATGGGGTGAACCCTTTCTGTTCGGTGGCGTGGTGCCTGGTCGGGATGCGGTGTACGGACGGCTCAGCCGCGCGGCGCCAGGGCGGGCGTGCGGCCGACGCCGTACCACCGCAGCCCGGCCCGCTCCAGCCGGACCGGGTCGAGGAGGTTGCGGAAGTCGTGGACGGTGGGGGTGGCGAGCCGCCCGGCGATGGCCTCCCAGTCGAGGTCTCGCAGCTGCGGCCACTCGGTGAGGACGACGCACGCGTCCGCACCGGCCGCCGCGTCCAGCGGGTCGTCCACGACGGTGAGCAGGTCGCTGAGGTCGGGGCGGCGGGTGCCCTCCAGCGCCGGGTCGTAGGCGAGGAGTTCGGCGCCGCGCTCCTTCAGGAGCCGGGCGATGGCCAGGGCGGGTGAGTCGCGCAGGTCGGAGGTGCCCGCCTTGAAGGTCAGGCCGAGCAGGGCGAGCGTCACGCCGTGCAGCGAGCCGTCCGCGGCCGCGGACTCGGCGACGATGCGCTCGACCAGCCGGTGCTGGTGCTCGACGTTGGTCTCGATGGTGGCCCGCAGCAGCGGGAAGTCCACCCCGGCCTCCTGGCAGATCGTCAGCAGGGCGTGGGTGTCCTTGGGCAGGCAGGAGCCGCCCCAGCCGGGGCCGGGCCGCAGGAACGCGGGGCCGATGCGGGGGTCGTGGCCGATGCCGTCGGTGACGTCGCCGATGTCGGCGCCGAAGTGTTCGCAGAGGGTGGCCAGGTTGTTGGCGAAGGACAGCTTCATGGCCAGGAAGAAGTTGGCCGCGTACTTGGCCAGTTCGGCGCTGGCGGCGTCGGTCAGCACGACGGGCGCGTCGAGCGTGCCGTACAGGTCGGCCACGCGCTGCCCGGCCTCCCGGTCCGCGGCGCCGATCACGATGCGGTCCGGGTGCAGGAAGTCGTGCACGGCCCGGCCCTCGCGGAGGAATTCCGGATTGCTCACCACCGTCACGTCCGGGCGGCCGAGCAGGTCCGCGACGCGCTGCGCGGTGCCGACGGGCACGGTGGACTTGTTGACGACGACGCTGTTCTGCGGCAGGACGGTGCGGATCTCCCCGGCGACCGTCTCGACGGCGGCCAGGTCGGCGGCGCCGCCCGCGCCCATGGGCGTGGGCAGGCAGAGGAACACGACGTCGGCGTCGGCCACGGCGGCCGCGGTGTCCTGGGTGAACTCCAGGTGGCCGGAGGCCACGGTGTCCCGGACGAGGTCCGGCAGGCCGGGTTCGAGGATGTCGACCTCGGCCCGCCGCAGCCGCTGGACCTTTTGGGAGTCGGCGTCCGCGCACACCACGTGGTGGCCCAGGGACGCCAGGCAGGCGCCGGTGGTCAGCCCGACATAGCCGGTACCGATCACGGCGACATGGCGACCAGATAGATCAGACACAGTTGATCTCCCAACCCCTAAGTCATCGATCGTTGACTTATCGATCATCGTGCAGGTCCGTCCGACGGAAAGTCAACAAGCGCTGACAACGATCGGTGACTTTGAGACAGTCGGCAGAGCCTGGAGGATGGGCGACCGGCGACGGCCGTATCTGCGCGAGGAGCTATCGGGTGAACGAACCAGCGAACGACCGGACTTCGGGGACGTCAGGGGGGTGTGGGCCCGCGCGCAAGCGCAGTGCCGAGCGGACGCGCACCGCCCTGATGTCCGCCGCCGCCTTCCGCTTCGGCCGGTACGGCTACGACGGCACCAGCGTGCGCGACATCGCCGGGGACGTCGGTGTGGACGCCGCGCTCGTCTACCGGTACTTCGGCTCAAAGGAGGCGCTGTTCGAGACGGTGTCGAGCAACCGCAAGGTGTTCGAGCCGCTGCTCGACGTGCCCCTGGACTGCGTCGCGGACTGGTTCAGCGCCCTGATCGCCGGGGAGCCCAAGGACGCCGACTTCCCCCACCCCGTGCTCACCGTGCTCCGCTCCTCCAGCCGCGACGAGGCCATCGGACGGTTTCGCGAGGAGCTGACCGACCTGTTCACCCAGCGGTTCGCCGCCCGCCTGGACGGCCCGCACGCCGAGGTGCGGGCCGAGTTGCTGGTGGCGTGGGTGCTCGGCACCAGCCTGATGCGCGGCACCATCCAGTCCCCCGCGCTGGCCTCGGCGGAGAACCAGGACGTCTTCGAGCAGTTCCTGCGGGCCGGGATCGACGTCCTGATCAGCCCGGACGCCGCGAACTTCAGCCAGGAGAACGCCGGTCGGGAAACCTGCGAGAGCGTCAGTCCAGAAGCTGACCGCGACGGCTCAGCAGAAACCGTTTGAAGGCGGCCACCGGAGGCGTGTCGGGGTGGCCGTCCAGCCAGGCCACGCCGATCTCACGGACCGCGCGCGGCGCCGTGACCGTCAGCTCCGCGACCCCCGGGCGGGGCACGGCGGGCGGCGGCAGCAGCGCCACGCCGAGCCCCGCGGCGACGAGACCGCGGATCGTCTCGGCCTCCTCCCCCTCGAACGCGATCTTCGGGGTGAAGCCCGCCTCCGCGCACAGGGCGTCGGTGATCCGGCGCAGCCC
Organism: Streptomyces sp. BRA346; assembly: GCF_052851135.1. Taxonomy (NCBI): domain Bacteria; kingdom Bacillati; phylum Actinomycetota; class Actinomycetes; order Kitasatosporales; family Streptomycetaceae; genus Streptomyces; species Streptomyces sp. BRA346. The sequence continues at coordinate 41,122 of NZ_JAIWIH010000050.1, forward strand.
GTACCCCGGCTCCAGCGTCACGAACAGCTCCGCCGACGCCTCGGCGAGCCGGACCCGGCGGCGCCCGGCGAGCCGGTGGTCGTCCGGCACCACGAGCCGTAGCCGCTGCTCGTCCAGGCGGCGGGCGACCAGGTCGGGGGCGTCCGGGACGGGTGAGGTCAGACACAGGTCGAGGCCGCCCGCCCGCATCCGCTCGATCATGGCCTCGCCGTAGTTCTGGACGAGCTGGAAGCGGACCCGGGGGTGGTCGACGCGGAAGCCGCGGATCAGGCCGGGCACGGTCTCCGAGCCCAGCGTGTGCAGGAAGCCGAACGCGACGCGGCCCGCCGCCGGGTCCGCGTCGGCCCGTACGGACTCGGCGGCCCGGTCCACCTCGGCCAGCGCCCGTTCCACCGAGCGCAGGAACGTGCGCCCCGCCGGGGTGAGCGCCACCGTACGGCCGCGGCGGGCGAACAGCGCCACGCCCAGGTCCTCCTCCAGCCGCACCATCGCCCGGCTGAGGGTCGACTGGGGCACCTCCAACTCCTGCGCGGCACGGGTGACATGCTCATGGCGTGCCACCGCGGCGAACTGGGCAAGGCGGGGCGTCAGGGCCGCCGCCCAGGACTCGGCCTCGACCTCGACTGTCACCGGAATGTCGTTTTGGTTGCGGATGCGTGACATAAACGCCCCTGACCTCTGCTCATGCTGTGATGGATCGATTATCGCGATTCCGTGCATTGGACGCATCAACTCTGGGGTCCTTACCTTCGAACCATGCCTCCCGCTGATACCGGGGCGTCCACCCACAGCCGCGTGGACGCCTCCGCACCGCCCGTCTCTTCTGCTCCCGAGCGCATGGCCCCCGGCCGCCCCGGCTACATCCGGATGAGACTCGCGCTCTTCACGGCCGGACTCGCCACCTTCGCCCTGCTCTACTCGACCCAGGCGCTGCTCCCCGCGATCTCCGACGATCTGCACGTCCAAGCCGACCAGGCCAGCTGGAGCGTGTCCGCGGCCACCCTGGCGCTGGCGCTGATGGTCGTCCCGCTGAGCGCCCTGTCCGAGCGGTTCGGCCGCCGCACGATGATGACCGTCTCGCTGACGGTCGCGGTGGCGGTCGCACTGGTCGTGCCGTACGCCCCCGACCTGGGCTGGCTGATCGCGCTGCGCGCCGTCCAGGGCGCGGCGATCGCCGGTATCCCGGCCTCCGCGATGGCGTACCTCTCCGAGGAGGTCGAACCGCGGGCGCTGGTCGGCGCGATCGGGCTGTTCGTGGCGGGCAACAGCGTCGGCGGCATGAGCGGCCGCCTCATCACCGGCTGGGTCGCCGACGGCCACGGCTGGCGGATGGGCCTCGCGGCGGTCGGCGTCATGGCGCTGGTCTGCGGGATCGCCTTCCGGCTGCTGATCCCCAAGGCCCGGAACTTCACCCCCGCCGCGGTCAGCCCGCGGGCCCTGGCCCGCACCGTGACCCGGCACCTGTCCGACCCGCTGCTGTGCCGCCTGTACGCCATCGGCGCGCTCTTCATGACCGTCTTCGGCGGCGTCTACACGGTGATCGGCTACCGGCTGGTGGGCGAGCCCTTCGGGCTCTCGCAGAGCATGATCGGCTCCATCTTCCTGATCTACCTGGTGGGCACGGTCTCCTCCGCCGCCACCGGCAAGCTCGTCGGCCGCCTCGGGCGGCGCGGCGCCCTGTACGTCGCCGTCTCCATGACCACCGCCGGTCTCCTGCTGAGCCTGGCCGACGCGCTGGCGCTCGTCCTGCTCGGCCTGGTCCTGATCACCGCGGGCTTCTTCGCGGGCCACGCCGCCGCCTCCTCGGCGGTCAGCCGCACCGCGAAGACCGGCCGCGCCCAGGCCGCCGCGCTCTACCAGACCGCGTACTACACCGGCAGCAGCGCGGGCGGCACGCTCGGCGCCATGGCCTTCCACACGGGCGGCTGGACCGGCACCGTCGCCCTCGGCCTGCTGGCCGTCGTCGGCGCCACGGCCATCACCCTGTACGGGACGCGCAAGGCCCGGGTCGAGCGGCGGATGGCTCCCGCCCCGGCGCACGCCTGACGCCCCCCTCTCAGCCCGAAGGGGCCGCCCCGCCACTGTCCGGCGGGGGCGGCCCCTTCGCCCGTTCGGCCTGCGGAAACTCCCCAACCTGAAGACCCCTTCAGGACTTCAGGCTGCGTTCAGGTTCGGTTCGGCACCGTAGTGGATGTCGGAAGGGCGCGACAGGGCCCGCCGACGGAAGCGAAACCGCGACACGAACCGGAGGAACGTCCTCATGAAGGCCACCGCCAAGCGCACCCTCACCCCCCGCGCCGTCGTCCTCGGCACGGCCGCCGCCATCGCCCTGATCGGCGGCACGGGCGCCGCCAGCGCCTTCGCGGACGACGACGGCCCGGCGCCGCGCTCCTCGGTGCAGCTCACCCAGAACGAGACCCACCTGGACGACACCGCCCAGGACCGCACCGAGGTCAAGGCGGACAAGGTCAGCTACGACGAGGCCACCGCCGCCGCGCTGAAGGCCGTCCCCGGCACCGCGACCTCCGCCGAGCTCGACACCGCCGACCGCAACGGCTCCCTCGTCTGGGAGGTCGACGTCTTCGGCAAGGACCACAAGAGCCACGACGTGACGATCGACGCGGGCAACGGCAAGGTCCTGAACCAGCACACCGACCGCGACGACGACGCCGAGGACGCCCGCGAGACCCAGGCCCTGATCAAGGGCGACAAGACCGGCTACGCCAAGGCCACCGACCAGGCCCTGAACGCCGTGCCCGGCACCGTCACCTCCTTCGGCCTGGACGACAACGACCGCACCGGCGGAGCCGTCTACGAGGTCGACGTCCTCGGCAAGGACCACAAGAGCCACGACATCACCGTCGACGCCGCCAGCGGCAAGGTCACCGCCCAGCACGTCGACCACGACGACAACGACCAGGACGACAACGACGGCGACGACGACTGATCGCGCCTCTGACACCTCATGAGCCCGAAGGGGCCGCCCCGCCACTGTCCGGCGGGGCGGCCCCTTCGCCTGTCGGGTGGCCGCTGCGACCGGTGCGCGCCCGTCGCGGAGGATGACATCGGAGGGCCTGGACGAGGGCGCTGAAACCCCCGCACTCCGCGAGCACCTTTTCCGGACTAATCGATTCCTCGTGCGATTTCGGCGCGCATGGCTGATCATCGGCATATCCGACGTTCGAACACGGAGGCATTCCTTCATGAGACCGACGCGTGCCGTTCTGCTCGTCGTGGCCGCCGCCCTGACTCCAGCCCTCCTCCTCACCGCCCCGGCGTTCGCCGATGGTTCGGCGATCCCGGTCACCACCACCGTGGCGACCGTGTCCGACACACCGGTGGACGAGATGTCGGAGGACGAACTGCGTGCGGCGATCGCCGCCATCCTGGCGGACGAGAACAGCGGTCGGGGGGTCGTCCGAGAGGCCAATGAGGCCCTCAACGGCACCGTCGATGACATGCGCACCTTCTTGAAGACCGGCTACCGGCTGGCCCAGNCCGAGGACGACCGGGTCNCCATCTCCCGCATCCTCCACGTAGCAACGCAGAACAAGGACAAACGAGTCATCAAGGAGGCCAACCAGCTCCTCAGCAACGGCTCCCCAGAGGAGATGC
>NZ_JAIWIH010000050.1:44754-83639 GCF_052851135.1 Streptomyces sp. BRA346
AGGACAAACGAGTCATCAAGGAGGCCAACCAGCTCCTCAGCAACGGCTCCCCAGAGGAGATGCGCGCCTGGCTGAAGACCGGCTACCGGCTGGCCCAGNCCGAGGACGACGCCGTCTACATAGCTCGCATGCTCGCGGCTCCGGACATCAATGACGCCCTGCGCGCCGCAGCCAGCGCCGCCCTCGACGACGGCTCCCCGGAAGCCCTGCGCTACTTCCGTGAGGTGGGGCAGTACGAGGTGGCCGGTTAGGCAACATGCTCCACCGATCGTGCCGGTGTTCTTCAGCACCACCCGGGCGGCCCGCCTTCCGTCGTAGTCCATGTCCGGCACGCCCCTCGAAGTTCGCCCGCGCGGCCTTCAGCACGCTGTGGAGCAGTGTCGTCCAGCCCCTCAGCGGTCCCCCTGGTGCTGACGCACACCGCGATCGGTGCGTTCGGGCTCGCCGGAGCGGCGAGAGCCGCGGCCGGTGGAACGACCGCGGTCTCGCGCGGCGGACCACGGGCGGTGCGCTGGTCCTGCTCACCGTGTCGTTGCTCCCGCTGGCCCTTACCCGGCAGTCGCTGTGGGCCCTGGCGATCGGATCGGTCCTCTTGGACTTCGCCGTCCAGGCCGTGCACGTCACCAACCAGTCCCTCATCTACGCCGTCCACCCGGACGCGGGAAGCAGAATCATCGGCGGCTACATGGTCTTCTACTCGGTCGGCAGCGCCCTCGGCTCCTCCACGGCGTACGCGGCGGCCGGGTGGACGGGGGTATCCGTCCTGGGAGCGGTATTCAGCTGCTCGGCCCTGCTGCTGTGGGCGACGACCCGGCGCCCCGCCCAGTGGCGTGACGCCTGCTCAGGCAGCACGCCAGCGCCCCGGGCACGTGGCTCACCATGCCATCCCTCCCGGCGGCGGGACCGGCCCGAGGCTCCCTGGGTCGGCCGTCCACTCCTGGCCGCCCTTCTGGGGGCGGAGGAACGCGACGAGCGGGCCAGGCGTCCCGTGATCGAAGGCAAGCTCGTTGGTGTGACAGATGGCCTGGAGCACCCCGACCCGCCCGGTGACGGTGTCGTAAGCCTCCTGGCCCGGTTGCGGGCCCCTGTATGACGCTGACTGATTCACGTCGGCAGCCCCCAACAGGCCATCGCATGCGGCGCTTCGTGGGTGGGGTGCCGGCGGCGCAGCAGTTCGTAGTCGGCCGCCGCCCGGTAGTCGCCGGCCTGCCTCGCCTGCTCGCGTAGCTCGGTGTACTTCTGGTACTCCGCGCAGGGTGGGTCTCCTCCGTCATGCTCCGCCCCCCGCCCGAGGTGCTTGTCGATCTTCTTCTTCAGTGCTTCCGCACGCTGGTCCAGCTCCTTCGGAGTGGGGCGCTCAGGAGGAGGCGGCGTGTCCGCGCTCACCGCGTCGCTTCCAACGCTCGACGCTGCTCGTACCGGACGATGTAGAGCGGCACGGGTTCGGTGTCCCACGCGATGGGGAAGCGGTCGGCGACGGGGATGCGCGGGAGCGGAAGCGTGGGAGGGTCCACGGCGCAGACAGACACCGACAAACGGGGCTGGGCAGCCGGTACGGGAGTACGTTTCGGGGCAGCGGCTGCCTCGCGTGAGCCCGGAGCGGGCACCAGCAGTCGTAACCCCCATTCGAGGATCCGGGCGATAGCCTTCTTCACTGCTGACGCTCCTCTTCAGCGTTGGCCATGCCCCCGGACCGGTCGCACGGTCGCGGGGGTCTCTTCTCGCTCTAGGCAACCGCCCCGCTACGCAGAGCAGTACCGTGAAAGCCGCGGCAGCTTTCAAAAGCGTCAAATGCACTGTGCGCAGTGGAGGGTGGGGCATGGGGAACCGGGAGCCGAACCAGGACCTCGATCGGCTGTTCCGCGAGACGGGATGGACGCTGCGTCAGTTCGCCCAGGCGGTGAACCGCGTCGGTACGGAGCGCGGGACGCCGACCGCGTACACGCCTCAAACCGTTCACACCTGGCTCAAGGGCCACGTGCCGAACGAGGCACGGCGCGCGCTGATCCTCGAAGCACTGGCCCGCAGGCTGCACCGGCCGATCACCCACGCGGACGCCGGATTCCCGTCGTCCGTACGGGAGTCGAACGGTCGCCCGAGTACCGTGGAAGGACTGGTCGACCTCGGGAGGCAGGACATGGATCCATCCCGTCGCAGTGTCCTCGGTGCGAGCCTTTTCTCCGTGGCGATGACGGTGCCCGACTGGCACGACGCGGTGGGCCGACTGGAGAGCGTCCAGACCGGCAGAGCGCAGCGCATCGGAATGGATGACGTCCATACGGTCATCGCCATGACCGAGCGCATTTCAGAGCTGGACGACCAGTTCGGCGGTCGTCACGCGCGCCCTATGGCCGCCGCGTTCTTGGTGAACACGGTGGCACCACATCTGAGGGCTGACGCAACAGACTCGACTCGTAAAGCGATGATGTCGGCAGCATCGGATCTCTGCTACCTCACGGGGTACATGGCGGTCGACGAAGGGGCGCACGGGCTCGCGCAGCAGTACTACATGAAGGCTCTGGAACTGGCCGGAGCCTCCGAGGATCACCTGACCTACTGCACAACCCTGCGCGGCATGAGTGTGCAGGCCGTCGACCTGGGCCACGGCCAACAGGCCATGCGACTGGCCGATGCCGCCGCTGCGGCTTCCCCGCAGGCGGGACCCCGGATGCGGGCCTTTCTCGCAGGGCAGCAGGCGCATGCGGCGGCGCAGGTCGGTGATCGCGACAGGGCGCTTGCGCACCTCCGGGAGGCGGAAGTCGCCATGGACAAGGCCGAGTCCAGGGAGAAGGCGTTCGGTTCCTACGACCCGTCATCGCTGAACTACCACGCCAGTCAGGTGCGTTACGAATTGGGCGATGTGCGGGGGTCGATCGACGCTATGACGCAGGCGGACACACTTCGTGCCAGCGTCTATCGGCGCGGAAGGGTTCGCCAGCGCGCCATGCTTGCGGAACGCCAATTGCACATCGGCTACCTGGAAGCAGCATGCGCCACCTGGCATCAGGCCCTGGACGACTACCCATTGGTGCAGTCGGGGCGCGCGGATCAACGCATGGCGGCCATGTTCGGGCTGCTCCAGCCCCACCTCAAAAACCGGGCCGCACGCGAACTCCACGAGCGCGCCCGCACGGTCGTTCCGGCCTCACTCCTCGGCTGATCGCCACGCCTCAGCGGCACACGGCCGAAGTGGCCACCGAGCGCTCGGACTGCTGGACCCCGCAGGAGGTCGTGCTCGTCGCCGCCCGTGATGGAGGCCGTCGACGGCGAGGGCCGGGCTCTGCCAGATCACTGATTCCTCTTCCGACCGGAGTGGCTCGCGAGTGTCCGAGTCCTGCCGCCGCCCCGCCCGGAACGGCGGTCCCGACGACCACTGAACCTCCGGCACCGGCCGGCGGCCATGCGCACAGATCCCGGGCCCATACGCGTCTGCGCCCATCACGCTGCCGCCCGCTGCCGCGTCCGTCGCCCGGCGTCCCGAGGCCGGGCCGTACCCCGACCGACGAGGACTCCGAGGCCTGCTGGAACCGCGTCGGCCACGGCCCGCACGGCATGCCTCGCGCTCCATTCATCATTTTTTGTCCCGCGGCGGGACTCCCATACAGAACTGAATTCAAATAACGTGTCGAATGGTGACGAGGAGGCCGACCATGGCGTTCGTACTCATCCACGGCGCGGGCTTCGGCGCGGACTGCTGGGACGCGCTGATCCCCCACCTGCGCGCGGAAGCGCTGGCAGTCGACCTTCCGGGGCGCGGGACCAGGGCCGACGTCGACCTGTGCACCGTCACTCTCGCGGACTGCGCCGACGCGGTCCGCGAGGAGGTCGAGGCGAAGGACCTGCGGGACGTTGTCCTGGTCGGCCACTCCTTCGCCGGAGTCACGGTCCCCCGCGTCCTGGACCTCATCCCCGACCGGATCCGGCACGTCGTCCTCGTGTCGGCCGTGGTGCCGGCGGACCGAACCCGGGTGCTCGACCAGATCGACCCGGAGGTGCGGGAGCTGGTCGAGCAGTCGATCACCGACGGTGTCTACCGCCAGACCCGCGAAGGTGCCGCCGCGATGCTGTGCAACGACATGGATGAAGCGACCGCCGCGTCCACCCTGGACCAGCTGACCGACGACTCGGCCGCCCTGCTGCGCGAGACCGTGGACCTGAGCGGTTACCGACGCCAGATCCCCCGGACGTATGTGCACCTCAAGCGGGACCAGTGCTACGTCGAGGAACTCCAGCAACGCTCCATCGCGCTGCTCCGGGCCGACGTCATCGACCTCGACACCGGTCACATGGCGATGGTCAGCGCGCCCGGACAGCTTGCCGCCGTCCTCAACACCCTTCACGGCTGACGTCACCACCGGCCCCGCCGTCGTCCCGCAGTCGGGTCCCCGGCCATGCCCTGCTGCGGCGGTATCCAGTCGAACTTTCGCCGGATGTGCGACGACATCCCCGGGTCCAGCCGCACGTGCAGCTGGGTATGCCCGCAGGCCGCGCAGACGAAGGCGTCGAACACGGCGTTCTTCGTCCCGAACGCGCCCGATCCCGCCCGGCGAAGCCCGCCCTGCGCCACGTACTCGCCCCGGTACACCTCGGCGCGGCCGCACGCGCCGCAGCGTCCGTAGCGCATATCCCCGTTGGTCATGGGGACGAGCCTAGGGGGTGAGCGCTTCCGCTCCTCCTTCCACCCACACGCGCAGGTGGGAGGGGCGTTCGGCGTCCATGTGCACGGTGTTCGCGGCGATGGCGGTGCGGCGGGCGGCGGCTTCCGGTTCGCCGGTGTTGGTGTTGACGTCGAAGCGGGGGAAGTTGCTTGAGGAGATGTCGAGCCGGATGCGGTGACCGGCGGCGAAGCGGTTCGCCGTGTCGGGGGCGGTGACCTCGATCTCGTACACCCGGCCCGGGGTGAGCAACTCGGGCTTCTCGTAGGAGCGGTGGAAGCGGCAGCGGACGATGCCGTCGGTGAGGTTCATGGCGAAGCCGTGCGGATAGTCGGCGTTGGGCGGATGGACGTCGATCAGCTTGATGGTGAAGTCGGTGTCCGGGGCGGTGGTGGAGATGTGGAGCCTGGCCGACACCGGACCGGCGACCACCACGTCCCGTTCGAGCGGCGGTGTGGTCAGGCTGATCACGTCCGGGCGGGAGTCCAGCGGCAGATAGGGTTCGCTCGCCCCGTACACCCTGGCGTCCGGGGCGTTCTGGTCGTACGCCCCGCCGGTCATCACCGGCTCGCCCGAGGTGACCTGGCCTCCCATGGTGGGGACCGGGCGGCGCGGGTCGAAGTCGTAGGTCACGGACGCGGCGGCCGCGGTGGGAGGGGCGGGGGTGAGGGCGCCGTCGGCCGTGAGGTACAGGGCGACGGGCGCCGTCGACGCCGGTGGCCACTGGGTGGCGGTGCGCCACGCGCCGCCGTGCCGCATCCGCCCGGCCGCGTCCCGTCGGCCGTCGCCGCCGCCCATCAGGAAGTACTGGACGGTGGGGAGGTCGCCGGCGCAATGGAGGTCTCCGCTGTCCGGATCCGCCGCGCCTTCCCGGCCCAGCGCCCGGTCGAACCAGCGGCGGCGGAACTCCAGGTACGACGGGGCGAGGTTGCCGTCCAGGGTCGCCCGCGGGCCGAAGTCCACGTCCCCGGCGTACGTCTCGCAGCGGTGCCCGTGCGTCCACGGGCCCATCACCAGGTAGGAGGGTGCCGACTTCAGCGCGCGCAGGGCGGTGAAGTTCTCGATGGTGGAGCGGACGTAGGGGTCGTACCAGCTGCCCATGTGCAGGCTCGGCGCGTCCGGGAAGCGCTCGTAGAAGCCCCGCCCGTAGATCGCCGGGGTGCGGTAGTAGTCCCCGAAGGCGTCCTGCCGCCACTGCTCCAGCAGGAAGTCCTCGTACGCCGACAGGTGCCGCAGCGGTGTGCAGCCCGGCCGCCACGGCATCGCGCCGAACCAGCCCGCCACGTCCACCCGCAGCAGGTGCGCGGCCAGCACCGGATCCGCCGCCGCCTCCGGGCTCAGCGCCGCGTGCCGCAGCGCCCAGGTCACCTGCTTCAGCTCGAAGGCCCCGCCCATCCGCATCCCCGCGTCGTACGCGGACGAGAAGCCGCCGGAGTCCTGGAACATGGCGGCGAGCCCGGTCACCCCCTCGGCGGCCGCGGCCGCCTGGACGTGGGCGGAGTAGGACACCCCGGTCATCACGACCCTGCCGTCACACCACGGCCGGCTCCTGAGCCAGTCGATCGTGTCCACCCCGTCCGGGCCCTCGCCGAGGTACTTCACGAAGGTTCCCTCGGAGTCGCCACGGCCACGGCAGTCCTGCCGTACGACGTGGTAGCGGGCCTCGGTGAAGTGCCGGGCGATGTCCTCGGGCCACGGGATCGGCGCGCCGCCGCGGTCCTGGTCCGAGCCTCGCCGCGCCCGCCTCCCATACGGGGTGCGCTCCAGGAGCACGGGAAGCGCGGTCGCCTCCGGCTCGGGTGAGGCGGAGTACAGGTCGGCGGCGAGCCGGATGCCGTCCCGCATCGGGATGCGCAGGGTGCGGCGCCACAGGGCGCCGCCCCCAAGGGATTCGGGTCGGTCGGCGTGGGAGGTGTCGTAGCAGGTCACGCCCGTGACGCTAAGCAGCGGCGCAGGGCATGGCGATCACTTGACCTCATGAGGTCAACTGTTCCTCCGGACGGTGACGGGACCCGGCCCGCGACCTACTGTGCAGCGCAATCCCAGCGAAGGTCCCCGGAGGCCGTCATGAGTACACCCACCAGCCGCACCCAGGAGGTGCAGGTCACCGAGCCGGACGGGGGTGGCCGTGGCTCCCGGCTCCTCGACCTGGTCGAGCGTGCGGGAAACGCCCTGCCGCACCCGTTCTGGCTGTTCTGGATCCTGGGCGGGGTGGTCGCCTGCGTCAGCTGGGCCCTCCACGCCACCGGCCTGCACGTCGAGGACCCGGCCTCGGGTGACCCGGTCGGCGTCCGCAGTGCCCTGTCGGCGGCAGCCGTACGGGACCTGATCACCGGCGCCGAGGAATCCTTCGTCACCTTCGGCCCGCTCGGCACCGTGCTGATGGTGATGCTCGGCGTCGCGGTCGCCGAGCGGTCGGGGCTCTTCGAGGCACTGGCCCGCCGCATGCTGGCGGGCCTGTCCCCGCGGACCGTCGTCCTGGGCGTGGCCCTGGGCGGCGTCCTGGGGAAATTCCTGTCCGACTCCGCGTACGTGGTCCTCATCCCGCTCGGCGCGGTGGCCTTCCGCGCCGTGGGCCGCTCCCCCATGCTCGGCATGATCGTCGCGTTCGTGTCCATCAACGCCGCGGGGGACGCCAACCCGCTGATCGCCCCCGGTGACGCGCTGTTCGCCTCGGTGGCCACCGAGGCGGCGCAGCTCGTCGACAAGGACGTGGTGGTCCGCGCGACGGACAACATGTACTTCACCACCGTCTCGGCGTTCGTGCTGGCCGGCACGATCGCCCTGGTCGTGGACAAGGTCCTCGCCAAGCGCGAGCACCACCTGACCCCGGACGCGGATCTGGAGGCCGCCGCGGCGGGGCGGGGCGTCGCCGCCGAGGTCGACGACACCACCGAGGTACGGGCCCTGAAGCTGACCGGGCTGGCCGCGCTCGGCTACGCCGCGCTGATCGTGCTCGCGATGCTCCCCGACGCGTCGCCGCTCCGCGGCGAGGGCGGCGCGATCGTGGAGTCCACCTTCATGAACGCCATCGCCGTCTTCCTCACCGTCTTCTTCCTGCTCATCGGCGCCGTGTACGGGCGGCTCACCGGGCGGATCAGCGGGAGCCGCGCCATCCCGGAGTTCATGGCGGACGGGGTGCGCTCCATCGCGCCGCTGCTGGTGCTCTTCTTCGCCGTGTCCCAGTTCCTCGCCCTGTTCAAGTGGACGAACATCTCCACGGTCGTCGCGGTCGAAGGCGCGGACTTCCTCAAGCAGCTGGGCGCGCCCACTCTGGTGCTGTTCTCCCTGCTGATCGCCGCGGTCGCGCTGCTGAACCTCCTCATCACCTCCGGCTCCGCCCTGTGGGCCCTGGTCGCCCCCGCGCTGGTGCCCATGCTGATGCTGCTCGGCACCAGCCCGGCCGTCACCATGGCCCTGTACCGCATCGCCGACTCCTGTACGAACTCCATCACCCCCATGAGCACCTCGTTCATCCTCTGCGTCGGCTACCTCCAGACCCTCCGCCGCAAGGCCGGGATCGGCACCCTGGTCTCCTTCACCCTGCCGGTCGCCATGATCATGCTGGTGGTGTGGGTGCTGCTGTTCTTCCTCTGGTACCTGCTGGGCATCCCGCTCGGCCCGGGCGCGCCCGTACGGTGAGCCCGGCCGTACGCTGACAGCGTGAGCATCGTCCTCGACCTCGGAGGGCTCGGCCCCGCGGACCTCGTGGCGGCGCCCTGCGCGATGTCGGAACTGATGGCGAGCCTGCACATCCTCGCCGAACCGGAGCACCACCCGGAGGCCGCCGACTGGACGGCCCGCGCCGCCGCGGCGGGGCCCGAGCTGCGCGACGAGCTGTCCGTGTTCGCCCCGCTGTGGGCCCGCTTCCGCTGCCGCCTGTTCTTTCCCCGTACGGTGCCGCCCCGGGCGGTGCCACCGCGTGTGCCGTACGTGGCGAGCCTCGACGAGGAGCTGGCGGCGGTGGAGGAGCTGCCGGAGGACGACTTCCTCGCTCTGGTGGCGCCCGGAATCCTCGGCACCGCCGTGCAGCACGTGCCGCCCGCCCGCGAGCTGCGCCCCGGCACCGCCGCCGCGGAGGACTACGCCCGCCGCTGCCTGCGCCGCTCATACGCCCGCGGGGAACTGGCGCGGCAGTTGGTGGCGGCACCGTCGGAGCTGCGGGACCGGCTGGTGGCGGTGCTGCGGGCCGCCGACACCGCGTTCTTCGCCGAGGACTGGCGCACCCTGCGGCCGGCCCTGGAGGACCATGCGCGCGAGGTGCGCCGCCGGCTGACGGCACTCCCCCAGGGGGCACCCCCGGCCGAAGGCTGGGGGACTTCGGCCGGGGGGACCCCCACCTCGCTTCGCTCGCCCGCGGACGTGCTCACCGAACTGCTGCCCACGGCGGCCCGGGTCGGGCCGGGCGAACGGGTACGGCTGGACAAGCTCCAGATCGACGAGGTGAAGGTGGCCCCGCGTCCCCTCGTCCTCGTCCCGTCCGCCCGGGTGTGGCCGCATCTGACGGTCAAGCACGAGCACCCGTCGTGCGTGGTGGTGCAGTACCCGGCCCGCCGCGCCACCTCGGACGGCCAGCTGACCCTGCGCGATCTGCACGACCGGCTGATGGCGCTGACCTCGCCCGCCCGGATGGAGCTGTGCCGTCATCTGCTGGGCGAGCCCATCACCACCTCGGAGCTGGCCGCCCGGCTCGGCTCCAGCGAACCGCAGGTCTCCCGCACGCTGCGGATTCTGCGCGACGCGGGCCTGGTGCGCTCCACCCGGGACGGCAAGCTGGTCCGGCACCGGCTCGCCACGGATGTCGTCCAGCGGCTGGGCCAGGACGTCCTCGCCACCGTGTCGCGGTGAGCCGGAGTCTCCTGGCGGTCTTGGCCAGCGCCACCAGCTCGGCGAAGAGCCCGCCCGCGTGGACGAGTTCGTCGTACCCGCCCTGTTCGATGATCAGGGGCTCAATCGAACGCGCGCGATTCCGGACGAAGCGGCGGCCCGGGAATGCGGGGCCATCGAACGCGTGGTTGCCCACCGCAGGGCTTCCGGCCCGGCCGGGGGTGGCCGAAACGCCGAGGGGTGTGACGGGTGTGAAGTACGAGGTTCCGCGGCCGCGGACAATGGCACGCATGGTCGTCTTCCGCTGCCGCCGCTGCCACGGCGAGGTCACCGCGCCCGTACGCGAGGTGCCGCTGCCCGACGAGGACAGCGCCCCGGCGCCGTACGAGCTGGCGAAGGGCGAGGAGTGCCCGCCGCGGATGCGTCCGGGCACCTTCGCCTACGATCCGCCCGAGGCCGGGGAGCGCGTCTTCCGGCCACGGGTCCCGGGAGCCGCCCTGGGGCTCCGGCGCGCGGGGCTGACCGGCATCGTCCTGGCCCGGGCCGATGTGCGCGGCACCGAACTGACCTCGCTGCGCGGACGGCGGAACGGCTGCTGCGGCCTGGACGGCTGCGACGGCCCGAACCTCGTGTGCCGCGGGTGCTCCGCCGACGTGGCCACCGAGCGCTCGGACTGCTGGACCCCGCAGGAGGTCGTGCTCGTCCCCGCCGCGGTGGAGGCCGTCGACGGCGAGGGCTAGTCCTTGCGGCCCGTCGCGGCGACCGTGACGCCGAGGCCGATCATCGTGAGGCCACCCGCGCCGCCGACCAGGGCGAGGCGGTCGGGAGAGCGGGTGAACCAGCCCCGCGCGGTGGCGGCGGCCAGGCCCCAGACGCTGTCGGAGGCGAGGGCGATGGCGTTGAAGAGAAGGCCGAGCAGCAGCATCTGGAGCGCCACGTGGCCGTCGCCGCGGTCCACGAACTGCGGGAGGACGGCGGCGAAGAAGACGATGGTCTTGGGGTTCGCCACACCGACGGCGAACCCCTCGCCCAACGTGCGCAGGCTGCCGTGGTCGGTGGGGCCGCCGCCGGTGAGGGCGGCGGGCAGGGAGCGGCGCTGCCGTATGGCCTTCACGCCCAGGTACACCAGGTACGCCGCCCCTGCCAGCTTGAGCGCCGTGAAGACGAGGACCGAGCGCTCCACGAGCGTCCCGACCCCGAGTGCCACGGCCACGACGAGGGTGTACGCGCCGAGGGTGTTGCCGAGGACCGAGGTCAGGGCGGCGCGGCGGCCCTGCGCCAGCGCGCGTCCGATCACGAACAGCACGCTGGGGCCGGGCACGACGATCAGCAGGAACGACATCGCCGCGAAGGCGAGCAGGCGGTCGGCGGGCGGCATGGGCGTCAGCGTAATGACGGACGCCGCTGCCGCCCACCGGTTTACCCCGGGGTGAGGTGCAGGCGCGGCCACGGCGCCAGGTCGGCCAGGAGCTGCCGATCGTGGGTGGCGACGATGACGGCGGCCGGGGTGTCGCGCAGGGCCGTGGTCAACTCGTCGACGAGCACCGCCGAGAGGTGGTTGGTGGGCTCGTCGAAGATGATCAGGTGGGGGCGGGTGGCCAGGCGCAGCGCCAGGTCGAGACGGCGCTGCTGGCCCAGGGACATGCGGGCCACCGGGGTACGCATCGCCTCGCGGTCCAGCAGGCCGGTCGCGCCCAGCGGCAGCAGGTCGCGCTCGGGCACCGCGCCGCGAACGGTCAGCCGACCCACGTGCCGGTCGTACACCTGCCGGGCGGTGAACTCCCCCGGCCAGGACGGGACTTCCTGGGCGACCATGGCCACCCGCGCACCGGCGAGGTGGCGCACCGTGCCGCTCGTCGGAGTGAGGGCGTCGGCGAGGACGGACAGCAGGGTGGACTTGCCTGAGCCGTTTTCGCCCGTGATGAGCAGCCGGTCCCCGCCGTCGACGTCGAGGGTCACCGGGCCGTTCAGCCGCCCGGCGACCGCCACCTCCTCCGCGCGGACCAGCGCGGAGCCGGGGCGGGTGGGCAGCGCGGGCCACCGCAGCGACAGCGGCGGCTCGGGCACGGTGATGCGGTGGGCCTCCAGCGCCTCCCGCTCGCGGTTGAGCGCCTGCACCACGCCCGGCGCCCGCGACTGGCGCTGGTGCTTGCCGGTGCCCTTCGCTGGGCGCCAGCCAGTGCTGAGGCGATCGCGGGCCTGGTCGACGGCGACGGTCAGCCTGCGGTGCTCGGCCTGCTGTTCCTCGTAGTCCTGGGCCCACCGCTCGCGGTCCCGGCGGCGGCCGTCCTGCCACGCCTCGTAGCCACCGGCGTACGCGCGGGGGCGCCCGTCCTGGGTGGGGTCGAGGTCGAGGAACTCCCTCGCGACGTCGCGCAGCAGGGCACGGTCATGGCTGACCAGGGCGACGCCCCCGCCGTGGCCGCGCAGGCGGTCGGTGAGGAAGGCCAGGCCGTCGGCGTCGAGGTGGTTGCTCGGCTCGTCGAGCAGCAGGATGTCGTGCCAGGCGCCCAGCAGACAGGCCAGCCGCACCCGGTAGCGCTGTCCCACGGACAGGGTGGCCAGCTCACGGGTCCGGTCGGTGCACGCATGCAGCGCCTCCAGGGCCATGTCGACGCGCCGGTCGGCGTCCCAGGCGTCCAGCCGTGTGGCGGCGTCCAGCGCGTCGGCGTACCGGTCGTCCGCGCCGTCGGCGCCCCGGGCGAGGTCCTCGGCGGCCAGGTCCAGGGCGCGCAGGGCGGCGTGGGCGCTCCGCAGCGCGTCGGCCGTCAGTGTGCCGACGGTTTCGCCGGAGCGGGAGTGCAGGGCCTGCCGCGCCAGACCGAAGGTGCCCGCCCGGTGCACCGTGCCGCTGTCGGGCGTGAGGAGACCGGCGAGCACATGCAGCAGCGTGGTCTTGCCGCGGCCGTTCTCGCCGACGATGGCCAGCCGGGAGCGGGCGGAGACGGTGACGGACACGCCCCGGAGGATCTGCCGCGCGCCACGGGTGACGGTGATGTCATCCGCGCGCAGATGGGCACGGTCGCCGACCGGGGCCGGGGAGGGGAGTTCGGTTCGGGGCAGGCTCGAAGAGCCCGCGGGGGGAAAGGAAGACACAGGGTGCTCCGCAGCTCGGGATGGAGCCGGGCAGCAGAAGAGAGGCCGCCCGGCGGAGGGCCGGAACGGCGGGCAGGGAGAAGGCTCGGTGCGCCGCCGTCAGCGGCGGGTGCGGGGCCTCATGAACCAGGTGCCTGTGTACATGCGTACGAGGATACGCGGGAGGGCGCGGCGCGATCAAACCAATTACGCGCCGCGCCCTCCCCGTTGAGGACCCTCCGGGGTCAGGCGATGCGCTCCAGGACGATCGGCCGCGGAGTGAAGCCGGAGTCGGCGGGGGCGTAATCCGTGGCGCCGTCCAGGGCCTCCAGCGCGTACGCGNGGATCTCGATGCCCGCGCCCGCCTGCACGGGGTCCTCCTTGCGGGCCCGCCCGGCGCCCAGCCGCCAGGCGGCGACGCCCACCGCGTAGGCGTCGAGGCGGGTGAGCACACCGGTGGACTCCGCCAAGCGATCTACAGCGCTGTCGAGAAGGGCGGCCCCGCAGCCTACGCCGTACGACGGGGTCGCATCGAACAAACCTGGCCGTGCGTTGCGGTGGCGGCGGCCAGGCCCCGGACGCTGTCGGAGGCGAGGGCGATGGCGTTGAAGACCAGGCCGAGCAGCAGCATCTGGAGCGCCACATGGCCGTCACCGCCTCCCGGACCGTGCGCCATCCGGGTGAATCGCCCTTCGACCGGACGTGTCGCGGATTCCGCCATTCGTGACCCGGTGGAGGCTGTCGCGCACGGACGAAACGCACAGGCGAATCGCCTCAGCGACAGGCAACGGCAGAGAAGGCAGAGCACGTGAAACTGGTTCGAGTGGTCCTCCTGGTGGGCGCGGTCATCGGGGCCCTGGTGTTCGGCGGCGCGGCCGACGGGGCGGAGACACACCGGTGGCGTTTCCCCGGATCGGGCTCCGACTTCATTCCGTTCCCCGGCGTCGACGACGCCGGGTCCGGCAGCCGGTGCGTCAACCAGTCGTCGCGCGCCGGTGCTCAGCAGAACGACTGCGACACCCGCCATGGCGGCATCGAAACGCCCAACCCCGCGGCCGGTGGGAAGCCCATCGGGCCCGTCCCCAAGCCGGTGTGAGCGGCGAGCACGGCCGAAGGAGCATCGTGCGGCAGCAGGCCGGGCCCGACGCCGCGGCGTTGTCCGGATTCCCGCTCGCCGTCCTGACGGCGGGCGCCGTCGTACTGCTCGGCGCGGTCCTCTGGCACCTGACGGCGATGGTCCTCAGCGTCACGCCGCCGAACTCCATCAACCGGCACTACCGCAAGGCCATCGACGGCTACGTCCACCCGCAGTTCGACCAGAACTGGAAGCTGTTCGCACCGGACCCGCCCCAGTCCGCGTTCGCCCTTCAGGTGCGGGTGCGGACGGGCACCGGCACAGGCGCCGCGCACACGGGGCGGTGGCAGGACCTGACGGCCGAGGACATCGCCGCCATCCGGAACAACCCGGCACCCAGCCATGTGGACCAGGACCTCATCCCGGTCGCGTGGACCTTCTACCAGGCGTGGCACGAGCCGAAGGGCGAACGCCCCATCGGCGTCCAGGGCGATTTGTCCACGCGTCATCTGAAGCGGACGGTGCTGCGACGGGTCGGTCCGGAACGGAACGGGAGGCCGGTGACCGGCATTCAGGTGCGATGCCTCACCGAGGCGGTACCACCGCCGCGGTGGAGCTCGGAGAAGACCGCCGCCCCACACCGGTCGTACCGGGTGCTGCCCTGGTGGCCGGTAGCGGGCCAGGACTACCGAGGACTGTGACGTGACTCCCGACATGGGCGGACGGCCCGCCTCCCCGCCTGTTCCCTCCCGTGCCCAGGGCATCGGTCGGCCGCTGGTGCCCGCACCCGCCGCCCCGGCGGAACCGCCGCCCGGTGGCACGGCCGCGGTGCGGCCGGCCGGGGCGGGCCACGCCACCGGCCCGCGCCCGCCCGGCCGGGTCACCGCGCTCGTCTCCCAGGCCTGCCGCGTCCACGCGCCCTACCAGGCGGCGGCGCTGCGCATCGGTCTCGCCTTCGTCGTCGTCGTCAACCTGCTGCGGGAATGGCCGCACCGCCGGGTGCTGACCGGCGACCGGAGCCCCTGGTCCTGGGAGATGGCCGGGTCGGTCATCGCCGGCAACCACGCCTTCTCGGTGCTGACCTGGTTCAGCGGGCGGTGGTGGTTCGAACTCGTCTATCACGGCGTGATCGTCGCCGCGGTCCTGCTGATGCTCGGCTGGCGCACCCGCGCCACGTCCGTGCTGTTCATGGCGGGGGTGCTGTCGTTGCAGGCCCGGAACCCCTTCGTGCTCGACGGCGGTGACAACATCGTCCGCCTGATGGCGGTCTACCTGGTGTTCACCCGGTGCGGGCAGGTCTGGTCCCTCGACGCACGCCGCGCCCGGAGGACCGGCGTGCCGCCGGGGCAGGCGGGGCGCACGGACCTGCTGCTATGGCAGGGGCTGGGGGTCGTGCTCCTGTGGGCCTTCGGACCGCAGTTCGACGGCTGGGCCCTGGCGCTCTGGGCGGCGTGGGCCGTTCAGGGGCTCCAGTACGCGGTGAACCGCTGGTTCCCGGGGCGGCAGCCGCACACCGTGCTGGACGGGCTCACCGCCATGCTGCACAACGGCGCGATGCTGGTCGTGGCCGCACAGGTCTGCCTGCTCTACCTGACCTCCAGCTGGTACAAGATCCTCGGCTCCCGGTGGCAGGACGGCACCGCCGTGTACTACGCCCTGCACCTGGACTACTACCGGCCATGGCCCTGGCTGAGCAGTGTGCTCACGGCCAACATGCTGGTGGTCTTCCTGCTCACCTACGGCACGGTCGTGGCCCAGCTGACCTTCCCGTTCGCCCTGCTGAACCGGACGGCCAAGAACGTCCTGCTGGCGGTCCTGACCCTGGAGCACATGGCGATCGGCGTCGTCATCGGCATCCCGTTCATGTCGCTGGCCGTCCTCGTCTGCGACGCGGTCTTCCTGCCCACCGCCTTCCTGATCGCGCTGGGCGACCGCTTTTCCGGCGCCGCCCGGCGGCTCCTTCAGCGGTCCGGTTCCCACCGTCCGGCCGGGTCCCCGGCAGACGGTCTCCCTCCCGGCCGCGCCGTCGTCAGGCGATGCGCTCCAGGACGATCGGCCGCGGAGTGAAGCCGGAGTCGGCGGGGGCGTAATCCGTGGCGCCGTCCAGGGCCTCCAGCGCGTACGCGATCGATGCCCGCGCCCGCCTGCACGGGGTCCTCCTTGCGGGCGCGACCCGCGCCCAGCCGCCAGGCGGCGACGCCCACCGCGTAGGCGTCGAGGCGGGTGAGGACGCCGGTGGACTCCGCGGTGACGATGTGCTGTTCGCGGGCCACCGGCAACGACGCGTCGGGGTCGCCGCCCTGCGCGGAGATCATGCGGCGCCATACGTCCATGGCGGTGCCGTCGGCGAGCGCCTTGGCGGGGTCGGCGTCGGGGAGTCCGGCCGCGTCGAGCATCTCGCGGGCCAGGGCGAGGGTGAGTTCGACGACGTCGGCGGGGCCGCCGCCCGCCAGGACCTCGATGGATTCGCGGACTTCGAGCGCGTTGCCCGCGGTCAGCCCGAGCGGGGTGGCCATGTCGGTGAGCAGGGCGGTGGTGCGGACGCCGTGGTCGGTGCCGAGGCCGACCATGGTGGTGGCGAGTTCGCGGGCGGCGGCCACGTCCTTCATGAAGGCGCCGGAGCCGACCTTGACGTCCAGGACCAGGGAGCCGGTGCCCTCGGCGATCTTCTTGGACATGATCGAGGAGGCGATGAGCGGGATCGACTCGACCGTGCCGGTCACGTCGCGGAGGGCGTACAGCTTCTTGTCGGCGGGCGCGAGGCCGTCGCCCGCCGCGCAGATGACGGAGCCCACGGAGCGCAGCACGTCGAGCATGTCGTCGTTGGACAGTGAGGCCCGCCAGCCGGGGATGGACTCCAGCTTGTCGAGGGTGCCGCCGGTGTGGCCGAGGCCCCGGCCGGAGAGCTGCGGTACGGCGGCCCCGCAGGCGGCGACCAGGGGCGCCAGCGGGAGGGTGATCTTGTCGCCGACGCCGCCGGTGGAGTGCTTGTCGGCGGTCGGGCGGGGCAGCGAGGAGAAGTCCATCCGCTCGCCGGAGGCGATCATCGCGGCGGTCCAGCGGGCGATCTCCGCGCGGTCCATGCCGTTCAGGAAGATCGCCATCGCGAGGGCGGACATCTGCTCGTGGGCGACCTCGCCGCGCGTATAGGCGTCGATGATCCAGTCGATCTGGGCGTCGCTCAGGCGGCCGCCGTCGCGCTTGGCTCGGATGACGGAGATGGCGTCCATGGCGGAGTTGCCTTTCGTACGGGCGTGACGGGCGCTCTTGCGATGCGCTGGGGCGTTACGGCGCGCTGATGCGGGCCAGGTCGGCCGGGCCGAACGCGTCCGGGAGGAGTTCGGCGAGCGGGCGGATGCCGGACGCCGTGTCCATCTGGAGCTCGGGGCCGCCGTGCTCCCACAGCAGCTGGCGGCAGCGGCCGCACGGCATCAGCACCGCCCCGTCGCGGTCGCAGCAGGTGAAGGCGGTGAGGCGGCCGCCGCCGGTGGCGAAGAGGGCGGAGATCAGGCCGCACTCGGCGCACAGCGCGACGCCGTACGCCGCGTTCTCCACGTTGCAGCCGCTGACCGTGCGGCCGTCGTCGACGAGGGCGGCGGCGCCCACGGGGAAGCGGGAGTAGGGGGCGTACGCCCGGGACATGGCGTCCCGGGCCGCCGCGCGCAGCGCCTCCCAGTCGGGAGCCGCTGCGACAGATGTGGTCATGTGCCCTGTCCCTTCCGGTAGGGCTTGTTGTTGGCCTTGGGCATCCGCAGCCGCTGGGCGGCGAGCCCCATGACCAGCAGGGTGACGATGTACGGGGTCGCCGGGACCAGGTCGTTGGCCACGGTGTCCGTCAGGGCGTACCACAGCACCAGCAGCACCGCGGCGCCGCCGCACACCGCGCCCGCGATGTACCTCTTACGGTAGAGCCGCCAGCCCGCCAGGAGGGCGAGTCCGAGGGCCACCAGGAGCAGCAGCGCGTGGACGGTGGCGCCGCCGTTGCGCAGCTGGAGGGCGTCGGAGTAGCCGAAGAGGCCCGCGCCCATGGCCAGGCCGCCGGGCCGCCAGTTGCCGAAGAGCATGGCGGCGAGGCCGATGTAGCCGCGGCCGCCGGTCTGGCCCTCGTTGTAGATGTGGGAGCGGACGAGGGCGAGGAAGACGCCGCCGAGTCCGGCGAGGCCGCCGGAGACGACGACGGCCGCGTACTTGTAGAGGTAGACGTTGACGCCGAGGGACTCGGCGGCGGTGGGGTTCTCGCCGCAGGACCGCAGCCGCAGTCCGAACGAGGTCTTCCACAGGACGAAGAAGGTGCCCGCGAAGAGCAGGATCGAGACGATCGTCAGCGCGGAGATGTCGGTGACCAGTCCGCCGAGCAGGCCCGCGAGGTCGGAGACCAGGAACCAGTGGTGGTTCTCGACGGTGGCCAGCCCGTCGGACAGGCCCGGCACGGTGAACGACGCGATGTCGTCGACCTGCGGGGACTGCTTGGGGCTGCCGCCTATGTCGGACAGCGGCTCGAACCAGCGCTTGGCGAGGTAGGTGGTGGCGCCGAGCGCGAGGATGTTGATCGCGACACCGGAGATGATGTGGTCCACGCCGAAGGTGACGGTGGCGATCGCGTGCACCAGCCCGCCGACCGCGCCGCCGAGGACCCCGGCGAGGACGCCCACCCAGGGGTTGGTCTGGTAGCCCGCCCAGGCACCGAAGAAGGTGCCGAGGATCATCATGCCTTCGAGGCCGATGTTGACGACGCCCGCCCGCTCGGCCCACAGCCCGCCGAGCCCGGCGAGCCCGATGGGCACGGCCATGGAGAGGGCGGCGCCGATCTGGCCGGAGGAGGTGATGTTCTCGAAGGCGGACGCTTGCGTGGCGCCGGCCAGGGCGCGCAGCACGGACAGCGCGACCAGCGTCCCGGCGATGATCAGCAGCACCGTGGCGACGGACATCCGGGGCCCGCGCTTCGGGGCCTTCCCGGGTGCGGTGCTCTTGGTGGCGGTAGCCGTGGCGCTCATACCGCCACCTCCTTCTTCTTCTCGCCCTTACGGGCCTGGGCGGCGAGTTCCGCGCCCACCCGCTGCTGCTGGCGCTTGAGGCCGTAGCGGCGCACCAGTTCGTACGCGATGACGACGCACAGGACGATCACGCCCTGCATGACCCCGACGATCTCCTTGTCGTAGCCCTCGAACTCCAGCCGGTTGGCGCCGCGCTCCAGGAAGCCCCACAGCACCGCGGCCAGCGCGATGCCGACCGGGTTGTTGCGGCCGAGGAGGGCGATGGCGATACCGGTGAAGCCGATGCCCTGCGGGAAGTCGGAGGTGAACTGGTGGGTGTCGTTGAGCAGGGTCGGCATGCCGATGAGCCCGGCCATCCCGCCGGAGAGCAGCATGCTGGTGAGCACCATGCGCTTGACGTCGACGCCGCTGGCCTGGGCGGCGGACTCGGAGCGGCCCACCGCGCGCAGGTCGAAGCCGAAGCGGGTGCGGCCGAGGAGGAACCAGAAGCCGACCCCGGCGAGCGCGGCGACGACGATGAAGCCGAAGACCGGGTCGAGGTCGCCGCCGGCCGGGATGGTGAAGAAGTGGCTGGAGGCGGGCAGCGGCTCGGTGGACACGATGTTGGTCTGCTTGTCCAGCTCGGCGAGCCGCCCGTCGACCAGCAGATAGCTGACGAGGATGCCCGCGAGGGAGTTCAGCATGATGGTGCTGATCACCTCGCTGACGCCGCGGTAGACCTTGAGCAGTCCGGCGATGGACGCCCACATCGCGCCGACCAGCATGGCGACGAGGATGATCAGCGGGATCTGCACCAGGCCGGGCAGCTTGAGCGCCCCGCCGACGACCGCGGCGAAGAAGGCGGCGAGCCGGTACTGGCCGTCGACGCCGATGTTGAACAGGTTCATCCGGAAGCCGATGGCCACCGCGAGACCCGCCAGGTAGTACGTCGTCGCCTTGTTGAGGATGTAGACCTGGCTGTCCGACTTGATGCCGTAGTCGAACATGATGCCGAAGGCGTTGAACGGGGCCTTGCCGGTGGCGGCCAGCACCAGGGCGGTCAGGAGGAACGCGGCGACGAGTGCGAGCAGCGGGGCCGCGACCGCGAGGAGCACCCGCTCCTTGTCGAACTTCTTCATCGGTCCTCTCCCCCGGTCGTGACCTCGGCGGCAGCGTCCTCGGCGGGGTGTTCCAGGTGGCCGGACGCCGCGCCGGTCATGGCCGAGCCCAGCTCCTCCGGGGTGATCGTGGCGGGGTCGGCGTCGGCGACCAGGCGGCCCCGGTACATGACCCGCAGGGTGTCGGACAGGCCGATCAGCTCGTCCAGGTCGGCGGAGATCAGCAGCACGGCCAGGCCCTCGCGGCGCGCGGTGCGGATCTGGTCCCAGATCTGCGCCTGCGCGCCGACGTCCACGCCGCGCGTCGGGTGCGCGGCGATGAGCAGCTTGGGGTGGTGGCTCATCTCGCGGCCGACGATCAGCTTCTGCTGGTTGCCGCCGGACAGCGAGGCCGCGGTGACCTCGATGCCGGGGGTGCGGACGTCGTACGCGGCGACGATGCGTTCGGTGTCACGGCGGGCGGCGGCCGGGTTGAGCAGGCCGCCCTTGCTGTTGGGTGCCTGGGTGACATGGCCGAGGATCCGGTTCTCCCACAGCGGAGCCTCCAGCAGCAGGCCGTGCCGGTGGCGGTCCTCGGGGATGTAGCCGATGCCGTCCTCGCGCCGCTTGCGGGTGGGGACGTGGGAGATGTCGGCGCCGTCGAGGGTGATGGTGCCCGCGTCGGGGTCGCGCATGCCCATGATGGCCTCGACCAGTTCGGCCTGGCCGTTGCCCTCGACCCCGGCGATGCCGAGGACTTCGCCCTTGCGGATGGTGAAACCGATGTCGTCCAGGACGGCCCGTTCGACGCCGTCCACGTCGGTGGCGGTGAGCCGCACGCCGTCCAGGGTCAGCATCCCGGTGTCGGTGACGGTGGAGTCGCGCGTCTCCGGCGAGGGCAGTTCGCTGCCGACCATCAGCTCGGCGAGCCGCCGCGGGTCGGTCTCGGAGGGGACGACCGAGGCCACCGTCGTACCGCGCCGGATGACGGTGATGTCGTCGGCCACGGCGAGGACTTCACCCAGCTTGTGGGAGATGAACAGGACGGTCAGGCCCTCGGCCTTCAGGTCGCGGAGGTTGGCGAAGAGCGCGTCGACCTCCTGCGGGACGAGGACCGCGGTGGGCTCGTCGAGGATGAGGGTGCGGGCGCCGCGGTAGAGGACCTTGAGGATCTCCACGCGCTGGCGGTCCGCCACGCCCAGGTCCTCGACCATGACGTCCGGGCGGACGCCCAGCCCGTAGGCGTCGGAGATCTCCTTGATGCGGGCGCGCGCCTTGCCGCCGATGCCGTGCAGCTTCTCCGCGCCGAGGACGACGTTCTCCAGCACGGTGAAGTTGTCGGCGAGCATGAAGTGCTGGTGCACCATGCCCACCCCGCGGGATATGGCGTCCGCCGGGGAGTGCAGTTCCACGGGTGCGCCGTCGAGGGCGATGGTGCCCTCGTCGGGGCGCTGCATCCCGTAGAGGATCTTCATCAGGGTGGACTTGCCCGCGCCGTTCTCGCCCACGAGGGCGTGCACGGTGCCGCGTCGCACGGTGATGTCGATGTCGTGGTTGGCGACGACTCCGGGGAACCGCTTGGTGATTCCGCGGAGTTGGACGGCAACGTCTCCGACGTCACCGGCGGGGGCGCCCTTGGGTGGGCTGGCGGCTTTGATGGCGCACTCCTGAGGGGCGGGGGGTGTTGTACGCGGGGGGGCGCGCCCAACGGCACGCCCCCCGGAACCGTCGGCGACGGGGACCGGTTACTTGTAGGTGTCCGCGACCTTGATCTTGCCGTCGACGATCTTCTTCTTCGCCGCCTCGATCTTCGGCTTGATGTCGTCGATGAAGCCGCCGGAGTACGAGAGGCCGACGCCGCCGCGCTTGAGGTCGTAGGACTGCACGCCGTGTTCGGACTTCTTGGTCTTGACGACGCTCTTGATGAAGTCGTAGACCGAGCCGTCCACGTTCTTGACCATGGAGGTCAGGATCGAGTTCTTGTACGCGGCCAAGCCCTTGTCGTAGTACTGGTCGCCGTCGACGCCGATCGACCAGGTGCCCTTCTTCTTGCCGGTCGCCTCGATGGCGCCCGCGCCGGAGCCGCCGGCCGCGGAGAAGATCACGTCGACCTTGTTGGAGAGCATGCCCTCGGCGATGTCCTTGCCGCGGTCCGGCATGCCGAAGCCCTTGGGCGAACCGACCTGCACCCACTGGACGTCGAGGGACGCCTTGGGGTTGGTGTCCTTCAGGCCCTGCTGGAAGCCGCCCGCGAACTTCTTGATCAGCGCGCTGTCGGTGCCGCCGATGAAGCCGACCTTGTTGGACTTGGTCTTGAGCCCTGCGGCCACCCCGGCGAGGTACGAGCCCTCGTGCTCGGCGGACACCAGGCTGGCGACGTTCTTGGCGTCGACGACGGAGTCGACGATGCCGAAGTCCGTGTCGGGGTACTTCTTGGCGGCCTTGGCCAGCGAGGGGGTCCAGGCGTAGCCGACGCCGACGACCGGGTTGTAGCCCGCCTCGGCGAGGCTGGACAGCTTGTCGTAGCGGTCGGCGTCGGTGTCGCTGTCCTTCGCGGTCAGCTCCTTGCCCTTGATCTTGAAGTCCTTCAGGGCGCGGTCGTAGCCCTTGGCGGCGGAGTCGTTGAAGGAGTGGTCGCCGCGGCCGCCGACGTCATAGGCGAGGCCCACACCGGCGTCCTTGCTTTCTTCCTGGGAGCTGCTGCCGCAGGCGGTGACGGTCATTGCGAGAGCCGCGGTGGCGATGCCCGCGACAGCTATCGTGGATACCCGGCGCACGAGGGTCCCCTCTGAATCTCGAAGCGCCTCTCTGCGGCGCTGGCTCCGCCGCATCGTAACGCGCGTAGATCCCGGATAAAGGCCCGCTCCGAAGCCGTTATCGGATCGTCGCGAACCTCTCGTGAAGACTGGATCTACAGGACGTTTCGGTCGAGCAAAGCCGCGGCGGTGAACAGCTCGACGCCCACCGCGATGGCGCCCTCGTCCACGTCGAAGTCGCCCGCGTGCAGGTCGCGCCGGGTGGTGTCGCCGACCCTGCGCACGCCGAGCCTGGCCATCGCGCCGGGCACCTTCTCCAGGTACCAGGAGAAGTCCTCGCCGCCGAGGCTCTGTTCGGTGTCCTCGACCGCGTACGAGCCGCGGCGGGCCACCATCGCGTCGCGCAGCAGCTCGGTGGAGGTCGCCTCGTTGACCACCGGCGGGACCCCGCGGATGTAGTTGATCTCCGACTTGGCGCGGTGGAGGGTGGCGATCTCGTCGATCGCGGCGTGCACCAGGTCGGGGGCGGCGTACCAGGCGGGCAGGTCCAGGCAGCGGACCGTCGCGGACAGCTCGGCGTGCTGCGGGATCACGTTGCACGCGTGGCCGGACTCGACCCGGCCCCAGGTGACGGCGAGGCCGGAGCGGGCGTCGACCCGGCGGGCCAGCAGCGCGGGCACCTCGGTGATCACCTTGGCGGTCGCGGTGACCAGGTCGGTGGTGAGGTGGGGGCGGGCGGTGTGGCCGCCGGGGCCGTCGAGGGATACCTCCAGCCGGTCGCAGGCGGAGGTGATGGGGCCGGTGCGCAGCCCGATCCGGCCGACCTCGACCTTGGGGTCGCAGTGCAGGGCGAGGATCCGGCCGACGCCGTCCAGGACGCCGCCGTCGATCGCGTCGGCGGCACCGCCCGGCAGGACCTCCTCGGCGGGCTGGAACAGCAGCCGCACCGGGCGCCGCAGCCGGCCCTCGCGGGCCAGCTCGGCGAGGACCAGACCGGCGCCGAGGACCACGGTGGTGTGGACGTCATGGCCGCAGGCGTGCGCGCGGTCGGCGACCGTCGAGCGGTACGGGACGGTCTTGGTGTCCGGAATCGGCAGGGCGTCGATGTCGCCGCGCAGGGCCAGGGCGGGGAGGACCGCCGATGGGCTGCCCCAGGGGCCGATGTCACACGTGAGGCCGGTGCCACTGGGCAGGACGCGGGGCGTAAGGCCCGCCTTCTCCAGCCGCGCCTTGAGGGCGGCGGTGGTACGGAACTCGCAGTTGCCCAGCTCGGGGTGCATGTGCAAGTCCCGCCGGAAGGCGATCAGTTCGGCGCGCAGCTCATCAGGGA
Source organism: Streptomyces sp. BRA346 (assembly GCF_052851135.1). Taxonomy (NCBI): domain Bacteria; kingdom Bacillati; phylum Actinomycetota; class Actinomycetes; order Kitasatosporales; family Streptomycetaceae; genus Streptomyces; species Streptomyces sp. BRA346. Next base: position 68,543 of record NZ_JAIWIH010000050.1, read on the forward strand.
GCGCGCCGGGCAGCCCTGCGTCGGCGGAAGGTGTGGCATCGGTCTCATCGAGGGACATCAATTGCTTCACCCAATGAAGCGTAGAACGACCTTGGGGTGGAGCGAATGTCGATCAACAAAACTTCAACCCGTTCGGGGCGGGAAAGTACCCCGGCCGGTGCATGATCTCCCTAGTCAGGGGGTATAACGGTGGGCTTCTCTGCGAGCGTGTGATCGTTTCGTGAGAAGCGCCACATGGCGTACCCCCTGGCGTCACGACATGGCGAGCGGGGTGTCGGGGGCCGCGGTGGACGGCACCGAGCCGGGCCGCTGGACGTCCCGGGCGGTGTCGGTGACGCCCGACAGGAAGCCCTGGGCGCGCGGGGACGCGTCGCTGGTCAGCCAGGCGGGGTCGACGTCGTACACGGCGACCTTCACCTCGGTGCCCGCGAGCGCGAGCGGCAGGGTGTGCACCACGGTGGACGGGAAGCTCACGATGGTGTGCCCGATCGGGCCGCGGCGCGCTATCAGCTCCAGCGGCAGGTCGGGCCGTACGATCTCCAGCCCCACCTCGTGCGCCACCCGGCTGAGCTTCTCGGCGCTCTCCCGGCGGTGGGCGAAGTAGCGGGTCGCGCCGTGGGCCTCGGCCAGCCCGGCGACCGCCTCCAGGTAGCGCTCCAGGTCGACCACGCCGGTCTCGACCAGCGAGGTGCCGACCAGGTCGGTGCCTCGGGTGAGCCGGGGCGGGCCGAAGCGGGCCCGGGTCCAGGCGAAGTCGTTGGCGGTGACGGTGACCCCGGGGGGCGGTTCGACGGGCATCGAGCTGAACACCTCGACCCGGCGCTTCTCGCCCGGGGTGAGCCTGCGGCGCGCCGTGGCGGAGACCGGCGCGAACGCCATGTCGAGCGCCCCGCGGCTGTTGCCGCGCCGGTGCCAGCGCTCCAGGCGCTCCCCGTTGGCCAGCTGGGAGATGAACTCCATGGTGGCCGTGCCGTCGTCCACCACGATCAGGTCCTTGGCCCGGGTGAGTGTCAGCAGCAGCTGGACGTAGCGGGAGAAGGGGTCCCCGATCACGATCCGGGCCGCCCGGCGCAGCGGTCCGCGCAGCCCGCCGATGGTCTTCAGCGGTGCGCCCGCCCCGCCCCGTGCGTTCTCCCAGCGCACCGTGACGCCCTCGTCGCGTGCCAGCTCGGCCATCCGGCGCAGCTGGCCGCGGGTCATCGGATCGTGCGGGGAGAGCACGACGACGGTGAGGTCGGCGGGCTTGGTTTCCGGCCCCGGGGCGCGCAGAGCGTCCGTGTACGCCCACTCCAGCACGTTGAGGAGCTGCACCGGGCTTTCGACGAAGGCGAGGGTGGTGGCGGACTTCTTCGCGCCGCTCCCGGACATCACACCGTCCACAGTTGCACCGTCCACAGACCTCTCACCGTCCACAGACCTCTCACCGTCCAAGGGCAGGGCCCGGAAGCGGCGGGTGTCCCCCGAGAAATCGAGGGATCCCGCCGCTTCCGGGCGCGGGCCGGTCCGACCGGCCAGGGGCATCACGGAGATGACCCTCAGACCGCGACGGGCTCGCGGTCGGCGGCCTCGGCCTCGGCGACCACACCGGAGACCCGGCGCAGCTTCTTCATCGGGCCCAGCTCGCTCTCGTAGACCTTCTTGACGCCGTCGCCCAGCGACTCCTCGACCACGCGGATGTCACGCACCAGGCGGGCGAGACCCTGCGGCTCGACGGAGGCGGCCTGGTCCGAGCCCCACATGGCGCGGTCCAGGGTGATGTGGCGCTCGACGAACGCGGCACCGAGCGCGACGGCGGCCAGGGTGGTCTGGAGACCGGTCTCGTGGCCGGAGTAGCCGATCGGCACGTTGGGGTACTCGGCCTGGAGCGTGTTGATCACGCGCAGGTTGAGCTCCTCGGCCTTGGCCGGGTACGTGGAGGTGGCGTGGCACAGCAGGATGTTGTCGCTGCCGAGCACCTCCACCGCGTGGCGGATCTGCTTGGGGGTGGACATGCCCGTCGACAGGATGATCGTGCGGCCGGTCGCCCGGAGGGCGCGCAGCAGCTCGTCGTCGGTCAGCGAGGCGGAGGCCACCTTGTGCGCCGGGACGTCGAACTTCTCCAGGAAGGCGACGGCCTCGGTGTCCCACGGGGAGGCGAACCAGTCGATGCCGCGCTTGGTGCAGTGCTCGGAGATGGCGCGGTACTCGTCCTCGCCGAACTCCACGCGGTGGCGGTAGTCGATGTAGGTCATCCGGCCCCAGGGGGTGTCCCGCTCGATGTCCCACTGGTCACGCGGGGTGCAGATCTCCGGGGTTCGCTTCTGGAACTTGACCGCGTCACACCCGGCGTCGGCGGCGGCGTCGATCAGCTTGAACGCGTTCTCCAGGTCGCCGTTGTGGTTGATGCCGATTTCACCGGTGACGTAGACCGGGTTGCCGGGACCGGCGGTCTTCGCGCCGAGGGTGCGGAGGCGAGAGTTGGAGCTCACTTAAGACAGTTCCTTTCCGAGAATCCACGAGGCGATCTCGCGGATCGCGCCGTCTCCTCCGGGGGTGGAGGTGACCGCACGTGCAGCGCCGCGCACGACGTCGTGCGCACCTGCGACCGCCACGGGCCAGCCGACGAGGCCGAAGCACGGGAGGTCATTGACGTCGTTGCCGACGTAGAGCACGCGCTCCGGCGCGATGCCCTGCTCCTCGCACCACTGCTTCAGTGCGAGATCTTTTCGGTCGATGCCGTGGAGCACGGGGACCTGGAGTTTGCGGCCCCGTGCGGCGACGACCGGGTTCTTCTCCGTGGACAGGATCAGCAGTGCCAGCTCCGCTCGGCGCAGGGCGGCGATCCCGAGCCCGTCGCCGCGGTGCACGGCGACGAGTTCGCGTCCTTCGGAATCGATCAGCACCCTGTCGTCGGTCTGGGTGCCGTCGAAGTCGAGTACCACCGCGTCGATGTCGTCGCGGGTGGGGAGGGCGCCCGGGCGCTCCGCGTCCAGCAGCGGGGCGAGGGCGCGGGCGCGGGCCAGGTCGTGGGGGTCGTCGACCTCCAGCACCCGGGCGGCGTCGGTGCGCACCAGCTCGGTGCGGCCGAAGAAGCGGTGCCCGGCCTCGCGGAAGCCGCGCGCGTCCATGGCGTAGGCGGCGCCGGTCTCCAGGAAGTCCTGGGGGCGGTCCTGGCGGCGCGGGCGGTACGACTTGTCGTGGTTGACGCCGTCGCCTCCGTCCGCCGCAGGGTCGTCGCCCTCGCGCCAGACGAAGCCGTGGAACGGGGCCACGGTCAGCGCGCTGTCCGCGCCCTTCTCGGCGACCGCCCCGGCCACCCCGTCGATGTCCTCGCGGACGATGAACGGGCTGGTGCACTGCACCAGGAGCACGACGTCCACGGGGATGCCGTGCATCGCCTCGTACGCGTCCATCGCGTGGATGACCGCGGCCTCGCTGGTGGCGGTGTCGCCCGCGATGTCGGTGGGCCGCTGGATGACCACGGCGCCCGCGCCGCGCGCCGCCGCGGCGATGCCCGCGTCGTCGGTGGACACGGCCACGTCGGTCACCAGGCGGGAGGCCCGGCACTCCATGACGGCGCGGGCGACCAGCGGCACACCCCCGACGGCGGCGAGGTTCTTGGCGGGCACGCCCTTCGACCCGCCGCGGGCGGGGATCACGGCGAGCACACGGGGGCTCGATGCGGGCATGGCGGCTCCTTCGGGGGATTCGGTAGTGGCAGTCACACCGCCTGCTTCGTTCGCTTCTCCGCCCGCGCGGCGCAGAGGTGCGGGCATCGCGGTCATCTGCGGCCCGGCGGCCGCGCGCACGTCGCTCACAGCTCCCCCATCCGCCGGATGACCGGGGCCACGCGCTGGACGCCATGCCGGTAGGCGCCGCGCGCCGCGTCCCGCATGGTGTTGCGTACGACCCGCCGCAATCCGCTGACCTCGGCCTCGTCCGCGGAAGCCGCGCCCGGGCGGGGGCGGCCGTCCGGCTCGAAGCCGTACCGCTCGAGGATTCGGGGCAGATAGCCGGGCGCGGTGGCCCGGGTGTAGTAGGGGGCGAGCGCCGGGAGGGCAACGGCTGTGGCCAGGGCGGAGACCTTGTGCCGGGCGGCGTCGAACGCGGTCTCGTACGACCCGTCGGCGGCCACGCCCTGGCGGGCGAGCCACTCCGGATCGGGCTCGGGCCGGTATCCGGCGTCCAGCTCGTCCCACGAGGCCAGACAGCCGGAGCCCAGGAAGTGGTGGTTGCCCAGCGGCTCGCGGATCCCGAGATCGGTGAGGATCGCGGTCGGGATGGAGCGGTGCAGGGACTCCAGGGCGGCCGTGGAGCTGATGGTGACCAGCAGGTCGGTGGTGTCCAGGACCTCGCCCATGTTCCCGTACGCGAGGCGGAAGTTGGGCGGCAGCCCGTCACCGAACTTGGCGATCAGCTTCTGGTACGGCAGTTCCTCGATGTGCGTGGTGTGCTCGCCCGGCTTGGAGCGCAGCTTGACCACGACCTCGCGGTCCGGGTGGCGGCGGGCGTGGTCGACGGCCCGGCGCAGCAGGTACGTACGGTCGGCGCGGTTGTCCGGGACGGACGGCTGGACGGCGAACACCACCGTGCCGCCGGGGTACTTCCGCCCCTGCCGGGCCTTCTCGTCGTAGCGGGCGCCGCCGAGGAAGGGCAGCGCGCATTCGGTGACGCTGTCCCCCGTGGTGCCGACGCCCGTGTACACCTCGCGGAACCGGTCCGCGTCATGGCGGGAGTTGGCGAGCACCACATCGGCGCCGTGCCGCAGCAGCAGGCCGTCGGCGAGCTTCTCGTAGACGACGCCCACGTAGCCGGTGACGATCACCGGGCGGCGGGTGGCGCCCTGCCAGGCGTGCGCGAGTCCGTGCAGCATGGCCTGGACGCCGCCGCCCACCAGGGACAGCACGATCACGTCGTACCGCTCGCGGTCCATGGACCGGACGAATTCGATGCCCGTCACTTCGCGCAGCGAGTCCGTGCGCACCCCGACCTCGGCCAGCTGCCGGACGGTCGGCGTGGCGCGGCCGCGCAGCAGGTAGCCGTCCAGGCGTCGGCCCGAACCCGCTGAACCTGCTGAAGCCGCGGAACCCGCTGAGCCCGCGTCCGATGAATCCGAGCTGTCGGGGACGAGACGCTGCGCTGTGAGCGCGCCCCATTTCCACCGGGTGTCGGAGTCGGCGAGCACGGCTACTCGCACGGGGGATTTGATACGTGAGGACACGTGGGAGACGCTAGGAAGGGATTCCGATTCACGGCCCAACGCAGAAGCAACAAAGGGTTAACAGCGCGTCGACGAATGGCGAATCGGCTGGCAGGAGCGGCGGGTTAACCGTTCCGACGTACTTCGTTCACCTTGATGTACACCTGCGGTCAAGACGAATGCCGCCTGGCGACCTAGCGTCACCCGCGTGGTTAAGCTCTCCGTCATCGTGCCGTTCTACAACGTGCAGACCTATGCCCCTGACACGCTCAGAAGTCTTCGTGCGAACGCGCGTGAGGACTTCGAATTCATTCTCGTCGACGACCATGCGACCGACGGGACACCGGAGATCCTCGAGCGCGCCGAGCGCGAGCTTCCGGGGGCCGTCTACATCCGTCATGAGCAGAACGGCGGGCTCGCCACCGCGCGCAACACCGGCCTGGACGCGGCCAACGGCGAGTACATCACCTTCCTGGACGGCGACGACTGGCTCGCGCCCGGTTATTACGAGCAGCTGCTCGCGGCCATCGAGGACCTGGGGTGCGACTTCGTACGCACCGACCACGTCCAGTGCACCGGCCGCAAGCGCTCGGTCACCCGGGTGCCGCACGGTCTGCGGAACCAGGTGATGAACCCGCGGGACGTGATCCTCCCCGCCGACCGCTCCACCTCGGTCGACTACGCCTTCGCCTGGGCCGGCATGTACCACCGCCGCCTCGCCGACGAGGGGCTTCTCCACTTCACCCACGGGCTGCGCACCGCCGAGGACCGGCCCTGGATCTGGCGGCTGCACCGCGAGGCGCGCAGCTTCGCCGCCCTCGGCATGCACGGCGTCTTCTACCGGCGCGGTGTCTCCTCCTCGCTCACCCAGATCGGCGATGTGCGGCAGCTCGACTTCATCCGCGCGTTCGACCAGGTCATCGAGGAAACGGCGCGGGACCGCGACGCGGACACCCTGCTGCCGAAGGCCGTGCGCACCTATTGCGCGATCATTTCCCACCATCTCGGAAACATCGAACGCTTCGAGCCGCAGGTGGCCCGCAAGCTGCGTTCGATGTCGGCGGCTGCGCTGAAGCGCATGCCCCAGGACGTACTGAAGGACGCGCTGGATTCCATGGACTACGAGCGTGCCGCGCGGCTGCGGCGACTGAAGCGCCGCGGCGCGGGTACGGAGGTGGCGGCCTGATGTCCGCGACCCCGACGTACACCCCGCGCGGCGAACGCAAGCGCACCCAGATCTTCATGGCCTCCACCCTGTACGGGGCGGCCACCCTCGCCGCCGCGATCGACGCGGGCAGCGTCGGCCCGGCCGACCGCAGGCTGCTGCTGGTCAGCAACAACGCCGCGACGCCGGAGACCACGCCCGCCGTCGACGACATGCCGGGCTTCGAGCGGCTGCGGCCGCGCTTCGACCGGGTGCTGTCCTGGAACGAGACCATCAGCCCCTTCCACCCCGGCGGCTGGGGCCCGCGCCAGGACGACGCCCCGCTGTGGGAGCGCCATCTGCGGCTGCTGTGGAACCTGGGCGAGGACGACGTCGAGCTGGTCCTGGAGTCCATCCAGGTCAACCCGGCGATGGCGATCGCCCAGGTGTTCCAGGGCGCGCCCATCGACGTCTACGCGGACGGGCTGATGAGCTACGGCCCGACCCGTAACAAGCTCCACCCGCTGGTCGGCACCCGCATCCGCCGGCTGCTCCACCTCGACCTGGTGCCGGGGCTGAAGCCGCTGCTGCTCACCGAGTTCGAGGTGCCCGCCGAGGTGCTGCCGACCGAGACGTTCACCAAGGTGCTCGCCGAGATCGGCGAGGCCGCCCCGCGCACCGTCGCCTCCGCGGCTGCTTCTTCGACCGAGCGTGTCGGCACCGGCACCGGGCCCGCCCTGATGCTGGGTCAGTACCTGTCCGCGCTGGACATCCTCACTCCGGAGGAGGAGGAAGAGCTGCATGTGCGGATGCTGCGGGGCGCGGTGGCGCTCGGCCACCGCACCGTCGTCTTCAAACCGCACCCCACCGCCCCGGCGCGCTGGTCGCGGATGCTGGAGAAGAAGGCCGCCGAGCTGGGTGCGGAGCTGACCGTCATGGACACCCCGGTCCTCGCCGAGGTGCTCTACCAGCGGATGGAACCGGGCCTGGTCATCGGCTGCTTCTCCACCGCGCTGCTCACGGCGAGCGTCTTCTACGGGCTGCCGGTGGCGAGGATCGGCACCGACGCGCTGCTGGAGCGGCTCACCCCGTACCAGAACAGCAACCGGATGCCCGTCACCATCGTGGACGCGCTGCTGCCGGACCTGGAGGACCACAAGGCGGTGGCCGCCGGTGCGAGTGCGGTGGACGAGCGGTCGGGCCAGAAGCTGACCGGGCTGGTCTCCGCCGTCGGCTTCTGCATGCAGGCGAAGATCTACCCCGGTCTGCGGCCCGCCGCGGAGCGCTACCTCGCCGCGCATCTGGACGCCCACACCTGGCGCTACTTCAAGCGCCGCCGACTGACCGCGCTCGCCCTGCCCGGGGCGGTCCCGTCCCAGCTCGGCTTCATCCCGCGCAACGAGACGGTGCGGCGGGTCGCGCGCCGGGCGCGGGCGCTGAAGAAGGCCGCGCTGAAGAAGACCGCGACGGGCTGACCGCTTTCGTTTTCATGACTCGTTCTCACGAAGGAGCAACGGCGTGACCGCCGACCACGGGGCAAGCCACATACGCACCGGCGCCTCGGGGGTGGCGTCATGACCGCGGGCGCACCGCCCGCACCCGAAGCGGGCCCGATATCCCCTGCGGTGACGTTGCCGTCGCAACGCGAAGCGGGCCAGCCCGAGCCGGGGCAGGGCCCGGGCCAGCCGGTCCCGGGCCGCAAGGGGCAGCCGGTGCGGCTGCGCGCCCTGGACGGGCTGCGGCTGCTGGCCGCGCTCATGGTCGCCGCGTACCACTACGGCGGCCGCGACGGCGAGATCGCCCAGGCGTGGGGCGCCTCCCCGCGCGAGATCTTCCCCACCGTCTCGCCGTACTTCTCGTACGGCTGCCTCGGCGTCCAGATCTTCTTCGTCATCAGCGGCTTCGTCATCTGCATGAGCGGCTGGGGGCGCCCGCTGCGCTCCTTCTTCGCCTCCCGCGTCTCCCGGCTCTTCCCCGCCTACTGGGCGGCGATCCTGCTGGTCACCGCCGTCTTCGCGCTCCCCTGGGTGGCGTTCGAGACGGTCTCGCCGAGCGACACCCTGGTCAACCTGACCATGCTCCAGCAACCGCTGGGCGCCGACCGGGTCCTCGGCGTGTGCTGGACCCTCTGGGCGGAGCTGCGGTTCTACGCCCTCTTCGCGCTCTTCGTCGTCCTGCCGGGCGCCAGCCGCCAGCGCGTCGTCCTGTTCTGCGCGGTGTGGACGCTGGCCGCGGCCCTCACCGACGCGGCCGACCAGCCCCTGCTGGACCTCATCCTGATGCCGAACTACGCCCCGTACTTCATCGGCGGCATCGGCCTCTACCTGATCCACCGCTACGGCCACGACGCCACCGCGTGGGGCATCGTCGCCCTCAGCTTCCTCATCGGCCAGCACTACGCGGTCGCCGAACTCTGGCACCGCCCCAACCCGGACTTCTTCTCCTACCGCTCCACCCTCGGCATCGTCGCGATCGTCGCCTTCGGCTACCTCGCCGTCGCCCTGGTCGCGCTGGGCAAGCTGAACTGGGCCAACTGGCGCTGGCTGACGGTCGCGGGCGCGCTGACGTACCCCTTCTACCTGGTCCACGAACACCTGGGCTGGGTCGTCGTCCAGCACCTCCACCGCACCCTGGGCATCCCGGCGTACGGGACCTTCCCCCTCACCATCCTGCTGATGCTGACCCTGGCGTGGCTGCTCTACCGCTTCGTGGAACAGCGCCTCACGCCCGTGCTGAAACGCTCCCTCTCGGCGGCCAAGGTGCGGTGACCGCGCGGTCGCCGCACCCCCGTGAACGCGGAAAGGGCCGTTCCTCATGGCACGATGCCAGGAGGAACGGCCCCGTCTTCCTACGCTTACGTGTACGCCTACATCAGAGATCCACGATCTGGCTGGCGCAGTCGCCGAACGGACGGCTGGACTCGGTGTAGTACTTGCCGTGCGGCGGCGACTTGACGGTCGGCTGCAACCGCTGGCCGTCATTGCGGCCCTTGACCTGCGCGACCTCCTCGTCCGGCGCCCACGGCACGTAGCGGTAGATCGTGACGATCACCTCTTCCTGGCCGTTCCCGGTACGCGAACTGATCCCGGAGACCAGGCCACTGCCGTCCTCGTGCCAGCCCGGCGGGTACACCGACGTGACGTCCGCACCCTCCCCGCACGTGACCGGTGCCGCCGCCCCGACGTCCGCCTGGGACGCGGCCGAACTCATTCCGGTGCTGCCGAGCACCAGGGCGGTGGTGGCCGTGGCCAGCAGCGCCCCGCGTACGAGCCTTTTCATCCTCATTCCCCGTTTCCGCGCCCCGGGGCCTCGCCCCCGGGCGCGTGTCGGATGTGCATCGCGCCTCAACCGTAGGCAATGGGCCGGAAACGGATAACCACATGACAAACATCCGCACTTCGGGGTCACAAACCGGGCACAACCACTAATCCGGCCTTCCACATCCCCCAAGTCGGGTCAGGCCGCCCAGGGAGGGATCCAGCCGGACCGGCCCGGAATCGCTCCACCCCGGCGGCCCGGTGCGCTGAAAATACGTCGCTTCAGGGCCCGGCGGTCCCTACCGTCACCCCCATGAAGCTGCTCTCCGTGAACGTCGGCAAGCCGCGGCCCAACCCGTGGAAGGGCCTCGGCGCGACGGGCATCGACAAGCGCCCCGTCGACGGCCCGGTCACCGTCACCGCCCCCGGCCCCAAGGGCACGGGGGCGGTCGGCCTCGACGGCGACCGGGCGTACGACGTCAAGCACCACGGCGGCCCCGACCAGGCCGTCTACGCCTACGCCCGCGAAGACCTCGACGGCTGGGAGACCGAGCTTCGCACTCCTCTGAAGAACGGCGTCTTCGGCGAGAACCTCACCACCCTCGGCATCGACGTCAACGCCGCCCTCATCGGCGAGCGCTGGCACATCGGCCCCGATGTGGTCCTGGAGGTGTCCTGCCCCCGCATCCCCTGCGCCACCTTCCAGGGCTGGCTGCAACGCGAGGGCTGGATCAAACGCTTCACCCAAGCCGCCCTGCCGGGCGCCTACCTCCGCGTCCTCGCCCCCGGCGCCATACGCCCCGGCGACCCGATCGAGATCGCCCACCGACCCGCCCACGACGTGACCATAGCTTTGGCCTTCCGCGCCCTGACCCGCGAAGCCGCCCTCCTCCCCCGGCTGCTGGCCGCGGACGCGCTGCCGGAGGAAATCAAGCTGCTGATCCGCAAACGCACGACCACGGTCACTGCTGCTGCCGACGCACCATCTCCGTGATCCAGATCGGCGCGAACGGCGACGTGCAGCCCGGGGGCGTCGGATAGTCCTTGAGCACCCCTAGCCGCTCACCGATGCCGATCGCCCGGGTGCGGTGCTGGGCGTGCTCGATCCCGATCTGCGCCAGGCAGTGGTTCATCGCCCACTGCAAGCGCTCCGGGGCGTCCTTCATCTCCGCCTCGATGACATCGAGCAGTCGGGTGAGGTCGAGGCCCTCGGGCCGCTTCGCCACCCGTTCGGTGGTGAGCGCCCAGCCCGCACTCGCGACCACGGGATCCGGATCTTCTGACCAGGCCGAGCGCAGCTCCTCGGCGTGCGCGTTCTTCTTCACCACGTAGTTCACGAGCCAGTCGTGCACCTTGGGCGTACGCGCCTCGCGCAGCATGACGTCCAGCTCGTCCCGCCCGAACGCCTTCGGGCGGCAGATCAGCAGCGCCAGTAGTCGCGCCGCGGTGTCCTCCGTACTCCAGAGCTCACGCGCCAGCTCCTGCTGCGTCTTCAGCCGCTTCGCGAGCGCGCGCAGCTTGCTGAGGTTCACACCGTGATCGTCGCCGTGCTTCTCGTTCACCGCGCGCGTCTTCGGATCCTCGAGCCGGGCCAGCTCGTCCATCACCTCGGTCAGCGTCGTCCCGGCCACCTCAGCCACCTTGGTCTCCTGTCCCTCAGGCGCGCGTCTCAGCCTACGGCTGAAGTCGGCCTTCTGCCGTAGATCAGCCCGTGAGCTGGGACCGGCAACCCCGTGGGCCGCCCCACGCAGCCGACGCATAGATCAGGCCGCCAGGCCGGGGTCGAGTGAGGCCGCCGTGGACGGCGCGAGCCACACGAGCTGCGCGGTGACCGCACCCCGCGAGAACCACGCCTCCACCCGCTCGGGCGAGGAGAGCACCAACCGCTGCCCAGGCCCGACCACTTCGGTACGCCCATCGTCGTACGCCATGCCCCACGCCGCGATCTCCACGTCCACCTCGTCGGTGTCCTCGTAGGGGTGGATGCGCGCCACGGCGAAGAGGCGCGGCGCGGTGGTGAGGGCGAGAGCGCGAAGCTCTTTGCCGAGGTCGAACGGCTCAGCCGGGGTTTCCTGCGACGGCACAGCGGTCATTGCGTGGCTCCTTACCGAGAGGTGCAGTTGGCCAGGCCCAGGGCGTGCGTGGTTGGCGACCACAGCCGCACCGAAGTGGCCTGCCTCACAGCATAGGGCAGTGACTAGAAGGGTTTCTATTCTCTTATAGATGATCTTCTAGATGCAACGGGAGGGACTTTCGCGGCACACTGTGCCCAGGCGCGAGAAGGAGAGGCCGGATGCCACCAAGGGACGCACTGACCGTCCGTCAGCGCCGCCTGGGAGCCGAGCTACGGAAGTTGCGCGAACGCGCGGGGCTGACCTCCACCGCGGCGGCAGTGAACAACGGGGTCAACCAGGCACGGATCAGCAACCTCGAAGCGGGGCGCTATGCCGTGAGCGCCGAGCGCGTGCGCACACTCGCGCGTAGCTACGACGCCGCAGATCAAGCGTTGATCGACGCGCTCGCCGCCATGGCTGGACGACGCGAACGCCACTGGTGGGAGGAGTACCGCGAAGTCCTGCCCACGGTCATGCTCGACATCGCCGAACTGGAGCAGGAAGCCTCGGGCTTGCGCGTCGCCTTGGCGGTCCACATGCCCGGACTGCTCCAGACCGTGGATCACGCCCGCGCTCTCTACCGCGAAACCGTCCCGGCCCTGGAACCGTACGAGGTGGAGCACCGGGTCGCCTTCCGCATCCGCAGACAAGGAGTCCTCCACGGCAAGCGGCCGATGCCGTACAAGGTCATCATTCACGAGGCCGCTCTGCGATTGGGCTGCGGCGGGCCGACGATCGCCCGGGCGCAGCTGGAGCACCTGATGGAAATGAGCGAGCGCGAGAACATCACCGTGCTCGTGATCCCCTTCGGCAGTGGACCATTCCCCGGCTCCGGCCAGCCGATCGACTACGTATATGGCCCGGTGCCCCAGCTCGATACGGTGACATTGGATACCGATCACGGCTGTGAATTCCTGGACGCCGAAGCACAGTTGACGAAGTACCGGTCCGTCCTGGACCGCCTGGAGGAGACCGCGCTCACCCCGAAAGCGTCACGGGACCTGATGCGCCGTGTCGCGCTCGACACCTGAGAGGGGAACGTACGTGTCTGAACGTCACTGGCGGAAGTCGTCCTACAGCGTGGAGGGATCCAACTGCCTCTTCGTCGGCGTGGGAAAGCGCGACGCGATAGTGCTCCGCGAGAGCGAGCACCCCGAGGTCTTGCTCTCGACCACCCGAGCGCCCCTGAGAGCCTTCATACGCGCCGCAAAGGCCGGCCAGTTTGATCACGTCGCCGACGCCTGATGTGGGAGTCACGGACGTTCGCTGGTTCGTAGGCCGTCCTGCCGCCTTGGTACCTAGACCGGTTCGCCGATCCATTCAAGACGGCGAAGACGGCCATCTAAGGCCGCCGAGCTCGGCCTCCCGGAGATTCCCAGTCGCCGATCGATGTGCCCGCTGGACTTCCTCAATTCCCTCCCCGCCCCTGTCGCACGGGGCCCGTCTTGACTCTGGGCCAGGCGGGGGGCTTTTGTCGCGCCCGGGGTCAGTACCGGGCCTCGATTGCCTTCAGGATCAACGCCCGCGCCTCCGCCCCGTACACGGCCATGTCGCGCAACTGCTCGAACACCTTCAGGTACAGGGCGATCTCGGAAGGCTGGGTAATGTTGACCTCCGCCGAGACGAACTCCACTGACACGAGGGCGTCGTCATACACGTGGAACGTCTCGACCGGCCACTGCCGCCGCTCCCGTGTGGCCATGGGGATGATGCCCAGCGAAACCTGGGGCAGTGCGCCGGCGGTGAGCAGATAGCCAAGCTGTGCCGCCATCGCGTCCCCGTCGCCCAACTGGGCGTATAGGACTGCCTCCTCTATGAGCATCACGAACCGATGGCCTCGCTCATGAATGATGTGGGACCGCTCAACGCGCGCGGCTGCGGCCTCGACGCCATCGTTGAACGGGATGCCGCGAAAGTCTGCGATGTTGCTCAGGAGCGCGGCCGCATACCCCTCGGTCTGCAACAGCCCCGGGACCATCGTCGAGGAGTAGATGCGGAACAGCTCGGTGTTGTGGAAGAGCTGCACCGCGCCGTCCTGTAGTTGTTTCATCCCTCGGAGGACCTGGTGCCGCCACTCCGTGTACATCGACTCGGCGTGCAGGGACTGGGCAATGAGATCTTCCGCCTGATCGCTTGCCGCGCAGGCGTTCGTCCATGCGCGGATGTCCTTTGCTGACGGACCGGTCTGGGCGTTCTCGATGCGGGAGGTCTTGGAGTGGTGCCAGTCGCACCGGTTGGCCAGCTCGACGACCGTCAGCCCGGCGCTCTTGCGGAGGTCGCGAAGCCTCCGCGCGACGACTGCGCGTGCGGCTTGGGCGGACGAGGACGGGGAGATGGGCATGAGCTGGCCTGTCCGGTGCGCGCTGTCAGTGGATGTCGTACTGGTCGTGCGGAGTGGCGCGTGTCCACACCGTGTCGAATGCTTCGGCACACAGCTTGGCTGCGGCCGGGTCGTCGGTGATCTCCTCGCCGGTCCACGATCCGTCACCGGCGAAGTGATTCCAGTGGATCCACTGGCCGTCGAACAGCCAGAAGTCGTTGCCCGGCAACGCGATGTCGGAGGCCAGTCGGCGAGGCAGCCACCGTACGTGTTCGCCAGCCGCGACGTTCGTGAACGTGCCGTCGTACAGGAAACGGGTGTACTCGCTGACCGGCTCGGACACGATACGGGCCCGGCGCACCACGATGCCGCGGCTCACGGTCTCCTGGATCAAGTCGAGCCACGGACGCCACCAGGACGCACGGTCCGCCGGGTCGTGGCGGAAACCGTTCCTCCACGCGGCGAACGGGCCCTCTTCGTAGTCGACGGCGTAGGCGTCGCGCATCTCCAGGTGCACGGCAGAGCGTGTGCAGTTGGCGATCAGCTCATCGAATGTCGGCGCGCTCGACGGCATCACAAGCCTCCCTGATCATGTGCACCATCCTGGCGGGGATACGGATCACGGCCTCGTTCTCCGGGATGCCCTTGGCGTGGCCCGGCGCCTCGAACGCGGCGCATTGTGCTTCAAGCTCGGGGCCGGGCTTCCAGCCCTGGAAGACGAGTTCCTGTTTCGCCTGGTCAACCCACACCGTAGGACTCTGTTTGTCCCCGGTGTTGGGGTCGATGCCGATGAACACGAGCGACGACATGACCGCCTCCATCAATGAGTTGTGCAGTTGTGTGCACCACAGTCATTCGCAGTGAGTAGGTAGTCAAGAGAGCGAGCAGCATGCCACCCGTCCGGGGACACCTGGTGCACAGATCTGCACATCGCTGGAGATGCCATACGCCGCGTTCCTAGCGTCGAGGCATGGCCCCTTCTCCCCCGTTATGTTTTCCGCGGCTCCGCAACGGGGCCGCTGGCCTCCGGGCCCGGCATGACTGTTGCCCCCTGTCGAAGGCATGACCTGGGGGGTGGTGTTC
>NZ_JAIWIH010000051.1:0-69091 GCF_052851135.1 Streptomyces sp. BRA346
TGGGCTTTGAGGAAGGTGGCCCAGGAGCGGTCCGTACGCTGTGGCGACGGGTCGATCCCGGCCTTCTTCAGGATCGACCAGACGGTGGAGGCGGCGACGTTGTGCCCCAGGCCGCCGAGCTCTCCGTGTACGCGGCGGTATCCCATCCAGGGTTCTCCCGCGCCAGACGCACGACCAGTTGCCGCAGGGCCTCTGGTTTCGGTGGTCGGCCCGGACGACGGGAGGGACAGGTCCACTTCCGGGCTACGAGGCGTGCGTGCCAGCGCAGGACGGACCGAGGAGAGACCAGCAAGGCCAGGTAGGTACGCCGCTGCTTGCTGACGAGCCGGTGCAGTGCTGCCATGACGGCCCGGTCGCTCCAGGAGCAGCGCGGCCGTGGCTGGACGCGTTGTCCATGCCACCGAGGGTGCGCGACGTGATGGAGGCGCCCGCCGTCTCGGTGCCGGACGATATGCCGTTCCTCAAGGTTGCTCGTACACTCTCCCGCGAGCGTCTGAGCGCCGTTCCCGTAGTCGATGAGGGGAACCGCGTCATCGGCGTGGGATCCGAGTCGGATCTGCTGGCCAAGGCCGCCGTGATGGCCAGCACCCACCGGCCGGGCCCGCTCGGAAAGTGGAAACAGCACCGCTTGTACGAGAAGGGCCAGGGCGAGACGGCGGTCGCGCTCATGACATACCCCGCGGTCACTGTGCGTCCACTGGATACGGTTGCCGAAGCCGCGTGGGTCGCCGCGCGCTCGCGGCTCAAGCGCTGTCGGTCACCGACCACCGGGATCGGCTCGTCGGTGTGGTGACGCGGGCAGGGCTGCTGAGGGCGCTCGTCCGCGACGACGCCGAGATCCGCGAGGAGATCGAATCCCGGATCCTCGGCGAGGAGTACCACCTCCGCCCGGGCACCGTCGATGTGGCGGTGGAGGGCGGGGTCGTGACCGTGGAGGGCCGGGCGGACGTGGCGCTCGCCCCCGAGCTGGTCGAATCGATCCGGGCGATGACGACGTCGACGATGTGGTCGATCACCTCACCGGGGTCAGTTGATCAGGCTCTGCGCGTCGACCACAGCGGCCCACGCGGAGCCGGGCCGGGGCGATGGTTCGCACTCATTGGGGGTACTCACCACGCACAAGAGGGGTTTCCTGCGAGACGAGGCGACTGCCATGGAACAAGTGGTCACCGTGGGCCTCGACGGTTCGGCCGAGAGCCTGGCCGCCGCGCGCTGGGCCGCAGACGAGGCGGAGCGGCGCGAACTGGGCTTGCGTCTGACGCACGCGTGGATCCTGCTGTCCCCGCCCACTCCCGACAGCCCCGCGGCGGACGACCAGAACTACTGGGCGAAACGGATCGTGCACGACGCGCACAGCGAACTGTCCCGCCTCCACCCGGGGCTGACCATCGTCGAGGACCTGGTCGGGGCCGAGCCCGAGGCGGCCCTGCTCGACGCGGCCGCGCGGTCGAGGATGCTGGTGCTCGGTTCCCGGGGGCTGGACCGGGTGGCGAGCTTCTTCCTGGGCGACGTCGCGTTGCACGCCGTCGGCCGGGCCGAGCGGCCCGTGGTGCTGGTCCGCGCGGACGAGGCGAGGGAACGCCGGCGGCACGTGGTCGTGGGCCTGAGTCTGCACGGCCCCCAGGACAACCTCCTGGAGTTCGCCTACGTCACCGCCTTCACCCGCGGTGTGCCGCTGCACGCCGTCCACGGAAGGAAGCCCGACCGGGCGTACGCAGCCGCCACGGGGGCGGAGACCGACGCGGCCCGGGATCTCGCGGAGCGGGCACGACGGGAACTGGACGAGGTCCTGAGGCCCTGGCGGGAGAGGTTCCCCCGGGTGCGGGTCGTCGACGACGTCCGGCTGGAGAGCCCGGCCCGAGCCGTCGTACGGGCCGCCACCGACGGCGATCTGCTGATGGTGGGACGGCGCAAACACCCGCCTGCCCTCGGTCCCCGCCTCGGCCCCGTAGTGCAGGCGGCCGTACACCACGCGGCCTGTCCGGTCGCCGTCGTCCCCCACGAATGACGGGGGCGGGACATACGCGGAAGGAACCTCATGGTCTGGGAGACGATCCGCAAGGAATCCGCACCACGGGTCACACCGAACCTGACCGACTACGACCGGGCGCGGTCGGAGTTCTCCTGGTCACGGGCGCGCGCCGCGCTTGCCGGGCTCCCCGGCGGCGGGCTGAACATCGCCCACGAGGCGGTGGACCGGCACGCCGGTTCGGAGCGCGGGGGCAGGGCCGCGCTGCGCTGTGTCGGCCGGGACGCCACCGTCCGCACCGTCACCTACGCGGAACTGGCGAAGCGAACCGCCCGGTTCGCGAACGCGCTGCGCTCGCTGGGCGCGGGCCACGGCGACCGGGTGTTCACCCTGCTCGGCCGCTGCCCCGAGCTGTACACGGCGGTGCTGGGCACACTCAAGAACACCAGCGTGCTGTGTCCGCTGTTCTCAGCCTTCGGCCCCGACCCAGTGGCACAGCGGCTGCGCCTGGGCGACGCCCGGGTGCTGGTCACCACCGCCGCGCTCTACCGGCGCAAGGTGGCCGAGCTTCGTGCGGCACTGCCCGGACTGGACCATGTCATCATCGTCGGCCCCGGCGCCGGGGACCTTCCCGGCACGCTGTCATTCGACGAGCTGATGTCCCGTGCCTCCGACCACTTCGCCATCCCCGCGACCTCACCGGAGGACATGGCCCTGCTGCACTTCACCAGCGGCACCACCGGTGCTCCCAAAGGCGCGGTCCACGTCCACCAAGCGGTGCTCGGCCACTACGCCACCGCCGCATACGCGCTCGACCTGCATCCCGAGGACGTGTACTGGTGCACCGCCGACCCGGGATGGGTCACCGGCATGTCGTACGGGATCATTGCCCCGCTCGTCCACGGTGTGACCGTGGTCGTCGACGAGGGCGAATACGACGCCGGGCGCTGGTACCGGATCCTCGCGGAACAGCATGTGAGCGTGTGGTACACCGCGCCCACCGCGCTGCGCATGCTGATGCGGGCCACGCCCCGGCAGGGTCCTCACGACCTGCCCGCCTCCTACGACTTGTCCCGTCTGCGGTTCGTCGCCTCGGTCGGCGAGCCGCTCAACCCCGAGGCGGTGGTGTGGGGCCACGAGGTGCTGGGGCTGCCCGTCCACGACAACTGGTGGCAGACCGAAACCGGCTCCATCATGATCGCGAATTTCGCGGCCTGCGAGATCCGTCCCGGCTCGATGGGCAGGCCGCTGCCGGGTGTGGAGGCATCGGTGCTGAGGTGCGGGGACGACGGCCGGGCGCTGGTCACCGATGGCCGGGTGCGAGTGGAGAACCGGCCGGGAGTCGAGGGGGAGCTCGCACTGCGGCCGGACTGGCCGTCGATGTTCCGTGGCTATCTGCACGACAAGGAGCGGTACGAGGCCGCGTTCGCGGACGGTTGGTACCTCACCGGCGACCTGGTCAGCCGGGACGCGGACGGCTGGTTCTGGTTCGTGGGCCGTGCCGATGACGTGATCAAGTCGGCGGGGCATCTGATCGGGCCGTTCGAGGTGGAGAGCGCGCTGATGGAACACCGGGCGGTGGCCGAGGCGGGAGTGATCGGCAGACCGGACCCCGTCGCCGGGAACATCGTCAAGGCATTCATCTCGCTGCGCCCCGGCGTCCAGCCGACACCGGCCATCGAACGCGACCTGCTCGCCTTCGCCCGGCGCAGGCTCGGCCCCGCCGTCGCGCCCCGGGAGATCGCCTTCGACCAGAACCTGCCCAAGACCCGCAGCGGCAAGGTCATGCGCCGACTGCTGCGCGCCCGCGAACTCGGCCTGCCCACCGGCGACCTGTCCACCCTGGAGGGATCCGCATGAGTTCGGCCCGTCAGACCCGCGCGCGGCGTTCCTCACCCCGCGCCGGAGCGGAAGCCGCGCACCGCGGCGAACTGCTGCACGCCATGCTGCGCATCCGCCGCTTCGAGGAGCGCTGTGTCGAGCTGTACAGCGCCGCGAAGATCCGGGGCTTCGTCCACCTCTACATCGGAGAGGAGGCCGTCGCCGTCGGTGTCACCGAGGCGCTGACGCCCGACGACGCGGTGGTCTCCACTTACCGCGAACACGGGCACGCACTGGCGCGCGGCCTTCCGGCCGAAGCCGTCATGGCCGAGATGTACGGCAGGACGACCGGATGCAGCGGGGGCCGCGGTGGATCCATGCACCTGTTCGACGCGAGCCGCCGGTTCTACGGCGGGAACGCGATCGTCGCCGGCGGCATCCCGCTGGCCGCTGGGCTCGCTCTGGCCGACCGCATGCGTGCGGCACACCGCGTCACCTGTTGCTTCTTCGGCGACGGGGCATTCGCGGAAGGCGCGTTCCACGAGACGGCGAACCTCGCCGCCCTGTGGGGCCTGCCGCTGCTGTTCGTCTGCGAGAACAACCGGTACGCGATGGGCACGGCACTGGAACGCCACGAGGCACAGACCGACCTCGCCCTGCGTGCGGCTTCCTACGGCATGGTCGCCTGGGCCGTGGACGGCATGGACGTGGAGGCCGTCGAGACCGCGGCCCACAGGGCCGCCGAGGGCATCCGGGCGGGAGCCGGACCGTACTTCCTCGAACTGCGCACCTACCGCTTCCGGGCACACTCCATGTACGACCCCGACCGCTACCGCGACAAAGCCGAGATCGAGCGGTGGAAGGCACAGGACCCCATCGAGCGGCTCATGGGCAGCATGCGCGAGCGCGGCGAACTCGGGGACAGGGCGCTGACCCGTCTCGAACGCGAGGTCGCCGACGAGGTCGACCACGCCGTCGAAACAGCCGAAAAGGCACCGGAGGAGCCGACCGAAACCCTGCTGCGCCATGTCACCAGCGCGACGGCGGAGGGGAGCTGAGCCCATGGGAGCCGGTCCGGCGAAAGAGTCGAAGACCACGTACCGGGAAGCACTGCGCGAAGCCCTCCGCGATGCCCTGCGCGCCGACGACCGCGTCTTCCTGATGGGGGAGGACGTGGGACGGTACGGCGGCTGTTTCGGCGTCAGTCTCGGCCTGCTGGAGGAGTTCGGGCCGGACCGGATCCGCGATACCCCGCTGTCGGAGTCGGCATTCGTGGGTGCGGGCATCGGGGCGGCGCTGGCCGGGATGCGGCCGATCGTCGAGATCATGACCGTGAACTTCAGCCTGCTCGCCCTGGACCAGATCCTCAACAACGCCGCCACGCTGCTGCACATGTCGGGCGGACAGCTGCCCGTCCCGCTGGTGATCCGCATGACGACCGGCGCGGGCCGCCAGCTCGCCGCGCAGCACTCGCACAGTCTCGAGGGCTGGTACGCCCACATCCCCGGGATCCGGGTGGTCGCCCCGGCCACCATCGAGGACGCCCGGGGGATGCTGGATCCGGCACTCGCCGACCCCGATCCGGTGCTGATCTTCGAGCACGGCGGACTGTACAACCTCCCGGGCGACCTCGGCCCCGTCGCGGCGCCGGTGGACCTGGACCACGCGGCCATCCGCAGGCCCGGTACCGACGTCTCCCTGATCACTTACGGTGGTTCGCTGCCCAAGGTGCTCGGCGCGGCCGATGAGCTGGCCGCCCAGGACATCAGCGCCGAGGTGGTCGACCTGCGGACGCTGCGCCCGCTCGACGGCGAGACGGTGGCCTCCTCGGTGGCCCGGACCCACCGTGCGGTCGTCGTCGACGAGGGCTGGCGCACCGGCAGCCTGGCCGCCGAGGTGTCCGCACGCATCGCCGAGGAGTCGCTGTACGAGCTGGACGCGCCCGTCGAGCGGGTGTGCAGCGCCGAGTGCCCCATGCCGTACGCCAGGCGGCTGGAGGAGGCGGCGCTGCCTCGGACCGCCGACATCGTGGCGGCGGCACACCGAGCGGTGGACCGGCCATGACCGAGTTCACGATGCCGTCGCTGGGCGCGGACATGGACGAGGGGACGCTCCTGGAGTGGCTGGTGCGTCCCGGCCAGCCGGTCAGCCGCGGCGATCCGGTCGCGGTCGTCGAAACCGCGAAGTCCACGATCGAGGTGGAGTGTTTCGACACCGGGACGGTGGGGCGGCTGCTGGTCGAACCGGGTACGACGGTGCCCGTGGGCACCCCGCTCGCACTGATCGAGCCGACGGCGAAGCGGGCTGGGAAGCCGGAGAGGAGACGGCCGCCGCGACGGAAGCCGGAGGGTGTGCCACCCATCCCGGCCGAGCCCACTCCCGCCCGTTCCCAGGAGCCTTCCCTCGCCCCTCCACGCGAGCGCGTGCGGGCCGAGGCGGTGCCCCTGGTGCGGGACCTCGCCCGGGAGCACGGCATCGACCTGGCGACCCTCCGCGGTTCCGGGCCCGGTGGCCGCGTCACCCGCGCCGACGTGGAGCGGGCCGCCGCCCGGCCGTCCCGGGCACGGGTCACCCCGCTCGCCCGGCGCCTGGCCGGTGAACTGGGCGTGGACCTCGCCACTGTCAACGGGACGGGCAAGGACGGAGCCATCCGCGCCGACGACGTACGCGGGGCCGCTCCCGGCCCGGCGGCCCCCGGCCCGAAGGCTCCGGGCCCGAAAGCCCCCGGCCCGGTGAGGGCCCGTGCCCGGCCGGCACGGACGAGTGGTGAGCAGGCTTCGGCCATGCGCCGGACGATCGCCGGTCTGATGGCCCGCTCCAAACGGGAGATCCCGCACTACTACCTCGCCACGACGGTCGACATGGCCGCCGCGACGGACTGGCTGCGTGACCACAACCGGAGCAGTCCGGTGGCCGAGCGGCTGCTCCCCGCGGCCCTCCTGCTGAAGGCCGCCGCCCTGGCGGCCCGTGAGGTTCCCGAGCTCAACGGCTTCTGGACCGAGGACCACTTCATCGCGGGCGACAGCGTGCACCTGGGCGTGGCGGTGTCCCTGCGCGGCGGCGGGCTCGTCACCCCCGCCCTGCGTGACGCCGACACCCTGGGCCTGCCGCAGCTGATGACGGCGCTGAAGGACCTGGTCACCCGCGCCCGTGCGGGCCGTCTGCGCGGATCGGAGGTGGCGGACCCCACCCTGACCGTCACCAACCTCGGTGATCAAGGGGTGGAAACCGTCCTCGGTGTGATCTACCCACCGCAGGTGGCGCTGGTCGGATTCGGACGGATCGTCGAGCGTCCCCGCGCCGTCGACGGTCTGCTCGGCGTCCGGCCGACGGTCACCGCCACCGTCTCCGCGGACCACCGGGCGACCGACGGAGCCATCGGGGCCCGCTATCTGACCGCGGTCGACCGCCTCTTGCAGCGTCCGGAGGAACTATGAACCGCACCGAAGCCCTGAGCGCCGTCGAGGAATCCCTGGCCCAGATCGTGCCCGATGCCGATCTCACCGTCCTGAGGCCGGAGGACCCGTTCCGTGAGGTCCTCGAACTCGACTCGCTCGACTTCCTGAGATTCGTCGAAACCCTCAGCGAGCGCACGGGCGTCAGCATCGACGACACGGACACACCACGGCTCACCACCTTGTCCGGCTGCGTCGGCTTTCTCTCCGCCGACGGTGCGTAGAACGGCTCGCGGGTGAAGCGGCACGGCAGGACCATCGGCTCCAGCCTGCTCGGCCAGAACTTCACCCTGCCCGCACGACGTCCCGGCGACCCCCACGAGGCGCCGCGGCCCGACCCGAAGTGGTTCCAGCCCCGCCCCTCCGCCGGATACGACCCCTTGGCCTCTGGTGCCTCCAACCTCGGCCCCAACAATCCGGAGCTGGTCAGGACGGTCAAACGGCGGAAGGCCGTCATCGCCGCGTTCGACGGGGCCGCCCCGGGGGAGATCCCGGTGGACGCCGTCACCGCCTCCGGCCTCGATCCGCACATTTCCCCGGACTACGCGTACCAGCAGGTGAACCGGGTCGCCAAGGCCCGCGGACTGAGGCCCGCGACCGTGACCCACCTCGTCACCGACCACGTCCGGGGCCGTGTCCTCGGCTTCCTCGGTCAGGAGTGCGTCGACGTCGTCGAGCTCGACTCCGCACTGGCCGACCACACAGGGGAATGACGCCGTGCTCAGCCGCATCGCAGGCGCCGTCGTGCCCGTCTTCGGCCGCCTGAACGTCACCACCGACACCGGGACCGTACCGCCCGCGGGCAGCATCATCATCGCCAACCACACGTCCCCCAGCGACCCTGTGATCGTCCTCGCCGCACTGCGCCGTCTCGATACCGAACCCGTCGTCCTGGCGACCGCGGGGCTCTGGCGGCTCCCCCTGCTCGGTCGGCTCCTCACGCGGGAGGGGCACATCCCGGTGCACCGGCACGACCCGCGAGCCACACAAGCACTGCGGGACGCCCAAACCGTGCTGACCGCGGGCCGGTCCGTCCTGCTCTACCCGGAAGGCGGACTCCCACACGGCGAGGACGTGTGCGAAGCCCCGCCCCGGCCCTTCCATCCGGGCCTGTTCCACCTCGCACGCCGGACCGGTGCCCCGGTCGTGCCCCTCGGCCAGGCCGGAGCCCGGGCACTGACACCGCACGACACCGTCGCACTGCTGGCCAGGCTGGGCAGCGCCCCACTGCGCCGCCCGAGGCTACAGGTGCACGTCGGTTCGCCACTGCGCCTCGAGGGCGAACAGGACCAAGCCCTGGACCTGGCCCGCAGCGCGCTGACCCGAGCTTGGTACACCGCTGCCCGACGGCTCGGCGAGCCGGTGCCCCCCATCGGGTCCTGACTCCCGTTGCGGTGTGCATCCGTTCTCCGCGGAGCGAGGTTGGAGGTACGGGGCGCGCGGTGCCGGCTGTCGACGATGGGGTGACCACGGGGTCGATGGGGTGACCACGGGGTCGATGGTGCGCAGGGCAGCGGCATCAGCCGGACGCGCGACCGGCATGGCCGGGCCCCTCGTCCGGCGGCCCGACACTGAACGCGTCGCTCCCCGGCTTCACACGTGGGTTCCGGCGGGCACGGCCGGGGCCGCTATCCGGCGGGCACGATCAGGCCGTAATGGCCGTCGTAGCGGTGGTACAGGACGTTTCCCCGCCCGGTGGTGGCGTCGCTGAAGAACACGAACGGGAGTCCGGTCATATCCAACCGCTGTTTCGCCTCGGCCACGCTCATGCGAGAGGCGGGGACGTCGCTGACGGTGAGCGGTACGGCCACCGGGCCGACGAGGTGCGGACGGGGATGCACTTGGGCGAGGCGGTAGTCGGTCGGGCCGGACCGGTACAGCACGCTGTCCTCGCCGGTGCCGATGTCGGTGAACAGGTGGAAGCCGTAATCCATCATCTCCATGTCGAAGGCCGCCTCGTCGGGTGACTCGCGGGCCAGGGAGAAGGACTTGTGCCGCACGACCTGGCGTTCCTCGGCTGGGCGCGGGAAGTAGGCGGGGCGGTGAGCGGGCTCGCTGCCGTGGCGCCACTCGTGCGGTCCCGGCGCGGACCCGCGGCCCCGGCGCGCCTCCCAGTGTTCCTCCAGGCGCTCCAACCGTGCGGCGAGACGGTCCTGGAGCAGGTCGATGGCCTCGGGCACCGTGACGGCGGCGACGTGTGCGCGGGCGGGACGCCCGTTGACGTCCAGGTTGGCCTGGGCGAGTGCCGGTCGTTTCATGGCGGGGTTGGCCATGTGGGTCAGCTTGACGCGGGCGAACAGGACCGGCCCCCGCGTCCGGCCGATGAGGGCCGCCACCTTCTCCCGCGCGTATTCGACGGCGCCGGGTGGTATCTGCCCCCGGGACTCCACCTGGATCTCAAGAGGTTGCAGTGGTGCCGATCGCTTCATGACATCCTCCTCGCGCCGGGGTGTCCACCTTCCACACTTATCGCCGTCAGGCTCTGTGCGCATGGCCAACGTCCCCGCCCCTGGCGTACCGGACGAGCTCAGCCGAGGCCCTGCTCCTGGTGGCGCACCTCGCCACCGGATCCGGAGGGCGCCTCGTGCGTCGTGCAGGTGATGCCGTGCGGCGCTGCGGACCGGTCGTCTTCGCCATAGCATGAAAGTCAGAGGGCTGGGAGAGCCGAGGACACGTGCGCCCCCGTTCGGCGCCCCACTGGGCGGCCTGACCACGAGCGAGCCGACCGCTTCCCGATCTGCCCGGGCGGACGCGTGCCATCCCACCTCGGTGCACAGGGCCACGGACCGACCGAAGGGAAAGACCCATGTCCACCACGCGCCCACCCGAC
The DNA here is from genome assembly GCF_052851135.1 of Streptomyces sp. BRA346. Classification (NCBI taxonomy): domain Bacteria; kingdom Bacillati; phylum Actinomycetota; class Actinomycetes; order Kitasatosporales; family Streptomycetaceae; genus Streptomyces; species Streptomyces sp. BRA346. The sequence goes on from NZ_JAIWIH010000051.1 coordinate 10,076, forward strand.
TTCGAGCACGCCATCCACACCGCGAACATCTGGCTCAAAGCGGTGTCGGAAGCTCTGGGGACGGAGGACCGTCACTTCGCCCACCGGGCCCTGCGTGTCTGGCTGCACACGCTCCGCGACCGGCTCACCGTCGACGTGGCCGTCCACTTCGCCGCACAGCTCCCCGAACTGCTGCGGGGCGTCTACTACGACGGCTGGGACCCCAGTGTCGTACCGCTCAAGTACGACCGCGAGGGATACGTGAACCGCTTCGCCCAGGAAGCCAGGGTTTCCGCCGAGGACGTCCTGCGGATCGCCCCCACCATCACCGCTGCCGTCCGCGAGCACGGCTCCCCCGGACACGTGGAGGCGGCGCTGGAGCAACTCCCGCAGGACATCCGCGCCTTGCTCCTCCAGCCCGCTGCCTGACCGAGGGCCCTGCGGGCTCGTACGCGCCCGATTCGCCCCGCCAGGCGGAGGCGCGCACGATGAAAATGACCCGAATACCGTCGTTCGGCGGAGGTGAACCACGATGACACTGCCCGTACACCGCCGGTCCGGCCCGCTCCTGGAACACCCCTTCCACACGCTGGGCTGGGGCGAGCCGATCGCCGCCGAGTTCGGTGACCTTTTCGAGCGGATGAACCGCCTCCTGGAGGCCACCGGCACCGAACCTGCTCTCAGGGGCTTCTCACCCCTGGCCGATCTACAGGAGACGGACGACGCCTACGTGGTCGAGGCGGAGCTGCCCGGAATCAAACGTGGGGACGTCGACGTCGAGATCAGCCAGCGGGAACTGTGCATCGCCGGAGAGTACAAGGAACGCGAGCGCGAAGGCGTCCTGCGTCGCAGCACCCGGCGCACCGGCCGCTTCGAGTACCGGGCACTGCTGCCGGTCGACATCAAGGCCGACGAGATCAAGGCGAAGCTGGTCGACGGGGTACTGACCGTCACCGTGCCCAAGGCCCAGGCCGCCAAGCCACGGCACGTCGAGATCACCGAAGCCTGAGCCGTGGCAGATGCGCGGTGATGGGGCGGATGGCCTCGTCCGCTCCACCATCCTGCGGTCATCCCGCTGTGGATCGGGCTGAGACGGGTCGTCGAAGAACCAGCGTGGGAGTCGCGATGACACGGACAGAAGGACGTCCTCCGATCGTGGTGGGTATCGACCCCGACCCAGGGAAACGCATGGCGCTCGCCTGGGCGGCCGACGCGGCGGATCGGCGCCACCTGCCGCTGCTGCTGGTCCTCGCGCAGAACGTGCCGACCCCCGGCTACCGGCCCACGGGAGGGCGCCCATCCTGGGAGGAGTGGAACGAGGCGCTGCACGTGACGGGGGACCGCCTGCTGAAGGAGGCGGTGGCTTACGTGGAGTCCCTGCACCCGCGGGTGCAGGTGTCCGGGCTGCTGGCGGAGGGGCACCCCGCGTGGGTTCTGCGTGAGCAGGCGCAGAACGCCACCGAGGTCGTGCTCGGTTCCTGGCATCTGAGCGCTCGCCAGGAGCTCTTCACTTCCGCCGCCGTCGCCCTGCCGCTCATCGCCCATGCGCCCTGCCCCGTGGTGGTCGTGCCGGAGCCGGAGCACGTAACCCGGCAACCGCCGTACTTCGTGGTCGGAGTCGACGGCAGTCCTCATTCCGCCGCTGCCGTCGACATCGCCTTCGACGAGGCCGCCCTGCGCAACGCGGTCCTGCGGGCCCTCTACGTGTGGCACCCTCCGAGCCTGGGAGTCCTGGACGAGAACGCCGCCGTCAGGGAGTGCCGCCGACTGCTGTCGGAGACGGTGGCCGGGCGTGCCGCCACCCACCCGGAGGTGGAACTGCACCACGAGGTCGTGCGGGGCCACCCGGTACAGATGCTCACCGAGGCGTCCGAACACGCCCTCGGCCTGATCGTGGGCACACGCGGTCACGGCGGCTTCACCGGCATGGCGCTGGGCTCCGTCAGCCAGGGCGTACTGCACCACGCGTGCTGCCCGGTCATCGCCGTCCCGCACGCACACGACCATGGTGGCCATGGCCGATGACAAGGACGACGCCCCGCAGGTGCGACGGCGGGGTGAGAGCGGTCACCGGGCGGTGCCCCACACGGCCGACGTGCGGATCGAGGCGTGGGGGCGGACACGGGAGCGCTGTCTGGCGGAGGCCGCGCTCGGGATGGTGGAGTGCTTCACAGATGTTTCCGCGGCGCGGGCGACCGCCGTGGAGCGGGTGCGGCTGACCGGAAGGAGCGACGAAGAACTGCTCACCGCGCTCCTGGAGGAGGTCATCTTCCGGCTGGAGGTGGCGGGCCGGCTGGTGGTGGAGGTGGAAGCGGATGCCTGCGACGGTGCCCTGGAGGTACGGCTGGCGCTCGCCGAGCTGGCCGCCGTGGAGATCATCGGAGCCGTGCCGAAGGGCGTGTCGTGGCACCGGCTTCTGATCGGACCGGACCCCTACGGCTGGTCGTGCGCGGTGACCGTCGACGTATGAGACGTGGAACCGGGCGGTGGCCTCAGCCCTTGACCACGCCGAGCGGGACCAGACGGGCCACCTTGCGGCACAGTCCGGCGCCCTCGCTCGCGGCGACCACCGCATTCACGTCCTTGTACGCCTCGGGGGTCTCCTCGGACAGCCCGCGCCAAGACCGAGGGCGCACCGCGATACCGGCCCGCTCCAGCTGCGCGACCAGTTCCCTGCCGGTGATGGTGCGGGTGGCTTGGTGGCGGCTCATCGTACGGCCCGCGCCGTGACAGGCGGAGTAGAAGGCGTCCCCGCCGTCCACCCCGGCCAGCACGTAGGACGCCGTCCCCATGGTGCCGGGGATCAGCACCGGCTGCCCGGCCTCCCGCAGGTCCTCCGGAAGATCGGGATCCCCGGGTGGAAAGGCGCGCGTGGCACCCTTGCGGTGCACGCACAGCCGACGCCGTGACCCGTTCACACTGTGGGTTTCGATCTTGGCGAGGTTGTGGGACACGTCGTAGACCATCGACAGCCGGGCCCCGGCGGCGCGGTCGAGAACCCTGCGGGCCGCGTCGGTGAGCAGCTGGCGGTTGGCGCGGCCGTAGTTGGCGGCCGCGGCCATCGCACCCAGGTAGGCGCGCCCCTCGGGCGAGCGCACGGGCGTGCAGGCCAGCTGCCGGTCGGACACGCTGATTCCGTACCGGGCCATGGCGGGGCCCATCGCCCTGACGTGATCGGCGCAGATCTGGTGACCCAGCCCGCGCGAACCACAATGGATCATGACACACACCTGGCCGCTGGTGAGCCCGAAGGCCGCGGCAGCCGGCTCGTCGTACACCTCGGCGATCTCTTGCACCTCCAGGAAGTGGTTGCCGGATCCCAGGCTGCCGACCTGGCCCAGACCTCGCTCACGGGCCCGCGCACCGACCTGAGCGGCATCGGCGTCGGCGACCGCTCCACCGTCCTCACAACGCACCAGATCGCGCTCCTCGCCGTATCCCCGCTCCACGGCGTAGCGCGAACCCCCTTCGAGGAGCCGCTCCAGCTCGCCGGGGCCGCTCAGCCGCCACACCCCGCCGGGACCGGCACCTCGGGGGATCGTCCGGCCGAGGCCGTCCATGACCGCCGGCAGTACGGGGGCCAGCTCCCGCCGGTCGCAGTCGGCCACCAGCAATCGCACGCCGCAGGATATGTCGAAGCCGACCCCGCCCGGCGAAACGACGCCGTCGTCGTCGAGGTCGGTGGCCGCCACACCGCCGATGGGGAACCCGTAACCCCAGTGGATGTCCGGCATGGCATACGAAGCGGTGACGATGCCGGGCAGACCCGCCACGTTGACCACCTGTTCGAGGGATTTCTCGGCGTCGGCGAGCAGGTCCCGGGAGGCGAACACGATCCCGGGCACCCGCATGCCCTCGCGCCGTTCGATGCGGTAGCGATAGGGACGTTCCTCGACCAGTTCCATCGCGACCTCCCGCGTATGCCGTGCCACCGGTCCGAGGCGGCGTCCGAGTGATGCGGGCCAGCGGCCGTACGGCGCGCCGCGCACATTGGGCGTCCACCCGCTGGACGCCCCCGGTACCACCGGCCCACGGACATAAACCTGCCCGGCCGATGCAGCCAGGTCATGGCTACGGGAGGCGATGGCGCCGCACGGGTGTCCCGATCTGCCCGTCCGGTCCATCACGGCCGTGTCGAAGACCGATTTCCCCCGCCGCTGACGGCACATGTGCGCAGATGGGTTTCGCAAGATCGAACGGTGAGGCCGGGCGTCAGGACGCGGATACGGCCGGGCGAGGAGAGTCGGCACGATGACGTGGACAGTCACCGGACGCGGCGGCGGGTGCCTGCCGAACGTGGCCGACGGGTGGGTTGCGCGATCATGAGCACGTCGACCTCCTCGCCGGCCCACGAGGCGGTGCTCGGCAAGGACGGCCTGGCGGCCTTGGTGGACGTGCTGCTGACGCGCGGGTTCACGGTGGTCGGCCCCACGGTGCGGGACGGTGCCATCGTGCTGGCCGAGCTCGAGTCGGCCGACCAGTTGCCGTACGGATGGGGTGTGGACCTCGAAGCCGGGCGGTATCGGCTGCGTTCGCGAGCGGACGGCGCGGCCTTCGCCAACGCGGCGGGCCCCCAATCGTGGAAGACCTTCCTGCACCCCGCCCGGGTGCGCCAGTGGAAGGCCGAGCGGACAGGCGGAGAGCTCGTCATCGAGCCGGACGACACCCTGCCGCCACGCTTCGCGTTCCTCGGTGTCCGTTCCTGCGATCTGCGGGCCATCGCCATCCAGGACCGGATTCTCACCGCCGGGCCGCATACCGACCCGGTCTATCAGGGCAGGCGGTCCGGGGCGTTCCTGGTGGCGGTCGAGTGCACCGAGCCCGGGGGTACCTGCTTCTGCGTCTCCATGGGCACCGGGCCCGCCGCCGGGCCCGGCTACGACCTGGTGCTGACCGAACTGGTCGATGACGAGGGACACCGATTCTGGGCCCGTGCGGGCAGCCCCGAGGGCGCCGAGGTCCTCGCGGAACTGCCCGGCGAACCGGCCTCCGAGACCGTCCGCCGGGCCTCCGTGGACGCCGTCGCGTCGGCCGCGGACCGGATGGGCCGCACGATGCCGGAGACCGACCTGCAGCGGCTCATGGCTCAGACGCTGGAGGCACCCCGCTGGGACGACGTCGCCTCCCGGTGCCTGACCTGCGGCAACTGCACCATGGTGTGCCCCACCTGCTTCTGCACCACCACCGAGGACGTCACCGATCTGACCGGGGACCACGCCGAACGCTGGCGCGTCTGGGACGTCTGCTTCGACCTGGACTTCTCGTACCTTCCGGGCGGGCCGGTGCGTGCCTCGCCGCGCAGCCGCTACCGGCAGTGGCTGACCCACAAGCTGGGGACCTGGTACGACCAGTTCGGTTCGTCGGGGTGTGTGGGGTGCGGGCGGTGCATCGTCTGGTGTCCTGTCGCCATCGACATCACCGAGGAGGCCGCGGCCCTGCACGACTGGACCCGGCGCACGGAGGACGAGTCGCGATGACAGCGTGGCCGCTGCTGCTGGACACCCTCCCGCAACTCCAGCGGGAACGGTTGTTCAGCCTCGCCGACGAGCGCGACTTCCGCGCGGACAGCAGGCTTTTCGACGAGGGCGGCGTCGCCGACCGGTTCTGGCTGATCCGCTCCGGCGAGGTCGCCCTGGACGTGTACGTCCCCGGCCGCCCTGCCCAGGTGGTGGAGACCCTCGGCCCCCGGCAGCAGCTCGGATGGTCGTGGATCTTCCCGCCGTACCGCTGGCATCTGGGCGCCCGGGCCTTGGGACCGTTACGGACCTGGGAATTCGACGCGGGCGAGGTGCGTGAGCTGTGCGAGGCCGATCCGAAACTCGGGTACGAGCTGATGCTGCGCTGCGCCGCGCTGATCGCCGACCGGCTCCAGGTCACCCGGCTGCGGCTGCTCGACCTGTACACACCGCACGGAAGCGTTCCGCCGTGACCACCTTGCCCCTGCCCTATCGGGTGACCGCCGTCTCGGCGGAGAACGCCGACTGCGTCTCGCTGGAGGTGGCGCCCGTGGGGCGGGCGCTGCCCGACTTCTCTCCTGGACGCTTCGCCATGATGTACGCCTTCGGCGTCGGCGAGGTGCCGATCTCGGTGAGCGCGATCCCGGGCGGCCACCGTCTGGTGCACACGGTGCGCGCCATCGGCGCGGTCACCGGCGCGCTGTGCCGCCTCCGGCCGGGGGACGTGCTGGGCCTGCGCGGCCCTTACGGCACCGGCTGGGACCTCGGCGCGGCGGCCGGATCCGACCTCCTGGTCGTCGCGGGCGGCATCGGGCTCGCCCCGCTGCGTCCCGTGGTGCGCCACGTACTCGACCACACGGACGGTTACGGCCGCCTTCATGTGCTGATCGGGACCCGCACACCCGAGGACCTCCTCTACCGGGGGGAACTGGAGGACTGGAGGCGCTCCTCCGCGCAAGTGGAGATCACCGTGGACCGGCCCGGCCCCGGCTGGCGTGGGAGCGTGGGCGTGGTCACCACCCTGCTGGACCGGGTCGAGTCGGCCCCGGACCGGACCACCGCGCTGGTCTGCGGACCCGAGGTGATGATCCGGCACACCGCCCGGGCGCTGCTCGCCCGCGGCCTCCCGGCACACCGCGTCCAGGTGTCGCTGGAGCGGAACATGCGCTGCGGCACCGGCCACTGCGGCCACTGCCAGCTCGGACCGCTGCTGCTGTGCCGGGACGGTCCGGTGGTCGGCTACGACCGCACCGGACCCCTGCTCGCCGTCAGGGAGCTGTGACATGGAGCCCGACCCCCGCCCCTCCCTCGCCGTGTGGAAGTTCGCCTCGTGCGACGGCTGCCAGTTGACCCTGCTCGACTGCGAGGACGAACTGCTCCCGCTCACCGACCGGGTGCGCATCACGCACTTCCTGGAGTTGTCCAGCGCGGAGGACTCCCGGGGCCCGGCCACCCTCGCGGGCACCGGACCGTACGACCTCTCCCTGGTGGACGGGTCCATCACCACCGCCGAAGACGTCCGGCGCATCCACCACATCCGGCAGATCTCCCGCCGTCTGGTCACCATCGGCGCCTGCGCCACCGCGGGTGGCATCCAGGCCCTGCGCAACTTCGCGGACGTCGAGGAATTCCGCGCCGCGGTCTACGCCAGCCCGGAGTACATCGCCACCCTGGACACCTCCACCCCCATCTCGGCGCATGTACCGGTCGACTTCGAGCTGCGCGGCTGCCCGATCGACCGCGGCCAACTGCTGGAGGTCATCACGGCCTTTCTGGCCGGGCGGAAGCCGAACATCTCAGGTCAGAGCGTCTGTTTCGAGTGCAAGCGGCGCGGCACGACCTGTATCACCGTCGCCCGGGGCATCCCGTGCCTGGGGCCGGTCACCCACGCCGGGTGCGGCGCCCTCTGCCCCGCCTACGGACGCGGATGCTACGGCTGCTTCGGGCCGATGATCCAACCCAACCTGGAGGCCATGGTGCGCGAGCTGCGGCACGACGGCATGACCGAGCGGGACATCGTGCGGGTCTTCCGCACCTTCAACGCGGCCTCGCCCGAATACGGCCCCGTACCCGGGCTCGCGGCCCAGGAGGCCCCCCAGCCCCCGGCGGAAGAAGAGCCCCGATGAGCCACCGCGGGTCCCGTGTGCTGCGTCTGGACGCACTCGCCCGGGTGGAGGGCGAAGCGGCCCTCCACCTGGCGGTGCGCGACGGGACGGTCGCCGAGGCGCGGCTGAGCATCTACGAGCCGCCCCGCTTCTTCGAGGCTTTCCTCGTCGGCCGCGGCCATGGCGAACCACCCGACATCACCTCACGGATCTGCGGCATCTGCCCGGTGGCCTATCAGACGACCGCGTGCCAGGCCATTGAGCGGGCCTGTGGGGTGACGGTCGGCGGCCCGCTCGCGCAACTGCGGCGTCTGCTCTACTACGGCGAATGGATCGAGAGCCAGTCCCTGCACATCCATTTGCTGCACGCCCCCGACTTCCTCGGCCATCCCAGCGCCGTGGAACTCGCCCGCGAACACCGCGCGGCCGTGGAACGCGGCCTGCGGATCAAACAAGCGGGCAACACCATCATGGAGCAGCTCGGCGGCCGCGCCATCCACCCGATCAACGTCCGGATCGGAGGCTTCTACCGCGTGCCCGCCCCGGCCGAACTCGCCCCCCTGGCCGAGCGGCTGCGCCGGGCCCATGACGACGCGCGGGAGGCCGTGCGCTGGGTGGCCGGGTTCGACTTCTCCGACGCCGCCTACGACGGTCCGCTGCTGGCGATGCGCGACCCCGGCCGGTACGCCATCGACTCCGGAACCCCGACCGTCATGGCCGCGGGGGCGGGCTCGGAGCGCGCCACCCCCGTACGAGTGCTTCCGGTGGAGGAGTTCGAGCGCCACGTGGTGGAACACCAGGTCCCGCACTCGACCGCCCTGGTGTCCCGCCTGGACGGCCACCACTACCTGACCGGGTGCCTGGCCCGGTACGCGATCAGCGGACAGTGGCTCCACCCGTCCGCCCTCGACGCCGCACGAGAGGCGGGACTCGGCGACCCGGCCACTGGCACGGTGTGCCGCAATCCATACCGCAGCATCATCGTCCGCGCTGTCGAAGTGGTCCACGCCGTGGCCGAAGCACTGCGGATCATCGACGCCTACGAGCCCCCGCCGCGGCCGTACGTCGAGGTACCACCCCGCCGGGCGACCGGCTGCGCGGCCACCGAGGCACCACGCGGGCTGCTCTACCACCGCTACGCCATGGACGCGGACGGCACGCTCACCTTCGCCCGCATCGTGCCGCCCACCGCGCAGAACCAGGCCGCCATCGAAGACGACCTCCGCCGTCAGGTGCAGTCCCGCCTGGACGCGCCGGGCGAGCCGGCCGACGACCGGGAGCTGACGGCACTGAGCGAGCGGGCCGTCCGCAACCACGACCCGTGCATCTCCTGCTCCGCCCACTTCCTGGATCTGACCGTGGAGCGCGGATGACGGGCCGGGTGGTGGTCATCGGCGTGGGCAACCCGTTCCGCCGCGACGACGGCGCCGGCCCGGCTGTCATCGAGGCGCTGCGCGCCCGGGCGGCCTCCGCGGACACGTGGCTGACCGACAGCGATGGCGAGCCAGGCCGCATGCTCGGCCTGTGGCGCCCTCAGGACGCGGTCATCGTGGTCGAGGTGGTGCACGCCCACCCCGGGCAGCCGGGGCGATTGCACAGCCTGACGGCGGAGCAGGCAGCGCGATGCGCGGCACGCTCCGCCAGTACCCACGCCCTCGGGCTCGGCGAGACGTTCGCCCTGGCCGCCGCGCTCGACCGGATGCCCCGGGAGCTGACGGTGCACGCCGTGGAAGGAGGCGACTTCGGCCTCGGCCGCGGGCTCAGCACCGCGGTGGCCGACGCGCTCCCCGCCTTGATCCGCCACGTGGCCACGGCCATCGAGCAGGCGCACGAGCGGCTCGGGCACGCGAGCGCGCCGACGCACGGCCGGGGAACCGCATAGTGCGTCCGCTCGAACGACATCGTCCGTCGACTGGGCCGTCCGGGGTGCTCGGGCCCGCCGCGCGGTCATGGTTCCCCACGGTGGCCGGTCCGGTTCCTACCATGACGGACGGCCTGACCGGAACGGCCTTCGGGCCACAGCCGGGCCCGCACAGCCTCATGACCACACCGGACGGAAGCGCCGTGCCCATGCAACAGCCATTGGCCGTGTGCCGCTCCGCCACGACGAACGGCCCTCGCCCGGCGGTCCGACGCCTGTTGGCGGTGGGCGGCGTGGTGCAAGGGGTCGGGTTCCGTCCGTTCGTCCACGCCCTGGCCACCGAACTGGGCCTGTCCGGGCAGGTGGCCAACGACCCGGCGGGGGCCCGCATCGAGATCGAGGGCAGCCCCGAGGCGGTGGCCGCCTTCTGCCACCGGCTGACGGCGGACGCACCCCCACTGGCGGACATCGTGTCGGTGTCCACGTCCGAGCTGCCCCCGACCGGCGCCACCGGATTCGCGATCGCGCCCAGCGCGGCGGGGCACGGCCGCACCCTGGTCCCACCCGACGCCGCCACCTGCGACGCCTGCCTGACGGAACTGGCCGATCCGGCGGACCGCCGCCACCGGCACCCGTTCATCACCTGCACCGACTGCGGCCCGCGCTTCACCATCACCACCGCGACGCCCTACGACCGGGCCACGACCACCATGGCGGCGTTCCCGATGTGTCCGCGCTGCGCGGCGCAGTACACGGACCCGTCCGACCGGCGGTTCCACGCCCAGCCGGTCGCCTGCTGGGACTGCGGGCCACGCCTGAGACTCACCGGCGCCGTACACCAGGAGGGCGGGGCGGCATTGGCCGAGGCCCGGCGGATGCTGGCCGCCGGGGGGATCCTGGCGGTCAAGGGCATCGGCGGCTACCACTTGGTCTGCGACGCCACCGACCCGGCGGCCGTGGGCGAACTACGGCGCCGTAAGGCCCGCGGTGACAAGCCGTTCGCCGTCATGGCGCCCGACCCCGGCACCGCCGCCCGGCTCGGCCACCTCGGCCCGGCGGAGCGCCGCATCCTGATGGGGCGGTCCCGCCCCATCGTTCTGCTGCGGCGCCGGGACCCGTCCCCGCTCGCACCGCAGATCTGTCCGGGCAGCCCGGACATCGGGGTCATGCTGCCCTACACCCCTGTGCACCGGCTGCTGTTCGGTCTGCCGGGCGATCCCCCCGGCCCCGCCGTACTCGTCGTGACCAGCGGAAACGTCTCCGGCGAGCCACTGGTCACCGACGACCGGGAGGCGACGGTCCGCCTGGAGGGACTGGCCGACGCATGGCTGTGGCACGACCGGCCCATCGCGGTGGCCTGCGACGATTCGGTGGTCCGGGTCCGCGCGGACGGTTCGCCGCTGCCGGTTCGCCGCTCGCGCGGCTACGCCCCGGCGCGGATCCGCCTCCCGGTGGTGGTCCGTCCCGTCCTCGCGGCCGGCGGCGACCTGAAGAACGCGCTGTGCCTGGCCGAGGGCGACTCCGCCTGGCTGTCCGCCCACATCGGCGACATGGACGGCCCGGCCGCCCAGCACGCCTTCGAACGCGCCGGGAGCCATCTGCGGACCCTCACCGGCGTCGAGCCGGTGAGTGTCGCCGCCGACCGCCACCCCGGCTACCGGTCCACCCGATGGGCACGCCGCGATGGTCGGCCGCTCACCCTGGTCCAGCACCACCACGCCCACATCGCTTCCGCCATGGCGGAGCACGGGCTGGACGAGCCGGTCATCGGTGTCGCCTTCGACGGCACCGGTTACGGCGACGACGGCGCCGCCTGGGGCGGCGAGGTGCTGCTGGCCGACTACGCCGGCTATCGCCGCCTGGCGCACCTGGCGTACGTACCCCTGCCCGGCGGTGACGCCGGGGTGCGCAACCCGTACCGGATGGCCCTGGCGCACCTGCGCGCGGCCGGTATCGCCTGGTCGCCCGACCTGCCGTGCACGGCCACCTGCTCGCCCGAGGAACTGCGCCTGCTGGGCATCCAGTTGGCGCGCGGCCTCGGCTGCACCCCGACGTCCAGCGTGGGGCGGCTGTTCGATGCCGTGTCCTCGCTGGTGGGCGTCTGCCATCGGGTGGGATACGAGGCCCAGGCCGCGATGGAGCTGGAGGCCGCGGCGGTGAGCGCGGGCCGGGTGCGGAAGGGCTATGCCTTCGAACTCGGCGCGCCCGCCCCGTTGCTGGCGGCGATCGTTGCCGATCTGCGCGCGGGCACGGGCGCCCCGCTGATCGCCGCCCGCTTCCACCTGGCGGTCGCCGGCGCGGTACGCGCTGCCTGTCGCACGGCGCACCGCGCCACGGGCGTGCGCACAGTCGCCCTCACCGGCGGGGTGTTCACCAACGCCCTCCTGGACGACCTGTGCGCCACCGGGCTCGCGGAGGACCGGTTCACCGTCCTCCGGCACACGGTGGTCCCGCCCGGCGACGGCGGCCTGGCCCTGGGGCAGGCGGTCGTCGCCGCGCATATCGCCGACCGTTGAGGAACCGAGGAGGACACATGTGCCTGGCGGTACCCGGCCGCGTGGTCGGCGTCGAGGAGCGCGACGGCACGCCGATGGCGCGGGTCGACTTCGGCGGGGTGGTCAAGGACGTCTGTCTGGCCTATCTGCCGGAGATCGAAGTGGGCGACTACGCGATTGTGCACGTCGGCTTCGCGATCCAGCGGCTCGACGAGGAGTCGGCCCTTGCCACCCTCCGGCTCTTCGAGGAGATCGGGGCGTTGGAGGAGGAGTTCGGCGACGCCTGGACACGTGCCGCTGCCGAGGCGGACAACCCGCCCGAGGAGGAGAACCGGTGAAGTACATCGACGAGTTCCAGGACCCGGACCTGGCCCGGCGGCTCCTGGACGACATCGCCCGGACCGTCACCCGACCGTGGGCGTTGATGGAGGTCTGCGGCGGTCAGACCCACTCGATCATCCGGCACGGCATCGACCAATTGCTGCCCGAGGACATCGAGCTGATCCACGGGCCCGGGTGCCCCGTCTGCGTCACCCCGCTGGAAGTGATCGACAAGGCGCTCGAAATCGCCTCCCGCCCGGACGTGATCTTCTGTTCGTTCGGTGACATGCTCCGGGTGCCGGGGACCGACCGGGACCTGTTCCGCGTCAAGAGCGAGGGCGGCGACGTCCGGGTCGTCTACTCGCCACTGGACGCGCTGCGCATCGCCCAGCAGACCCCGGACCGGCAGGTGGTGTTCTTCGGCGTCGGCTTCGAGACCACCGCCCCCGCCATCGCCATGACGGCCCATCAGGCCAGACGGCTCGGCATCGGCAACTTCAGCCTGCTGGTCTCGCACGTCCGGGTGCCGCCCGCCATCGAGGCGATCATGCGGTCGCCGGACTGCCGGGTACAGGCGTTCCTCGCCGCCGGGCACGTGTGCAGCGTGATGGGAACTGGCGAGTACCCCGACCTCGCCGACACCTACCGGGTGCCCATCGTGGTCACCGGTTTCGAGCCGCTGGACATCCTGGAAGGCATCCGCAGGGCGGTCCGCCAGCTCGAGCGGGGCGAACACCGCGTGGAGAACGCCTATCCTCGCGCCGTGCGTGCGCAGGGCAACCCGGTCGCGCTGGACGTGCTGCGCGAGGTGTTCACCACCACCGACCGTGCCTGGCGAGGCATCGGCACCATCCCGGGCAGCGGCTGGCGGCTGTCGGACGCCTACCGCGACTACGACGCCGAGCACCGGTTCGACGTCACCGGCCTGGCCGCCGACGAGCCCGCCGTGTGCCGCAGCGGTGAGGTGCTCCAAGGGCTCGTGAAGCCGTACGAGTGCGCGGCCTTCGGCACCCTCTGCACTCCGCGCACACCGCTCGGCGCCACCATGGTCTCCAGCGAGGGCGCGTGCGCCGCCTACTACCTGTACCGCCGCATGACCATGCCCCGCACGGAGGAGACGGCGTCCGTTGACTGACATCACCACCGGCTGGTCCTGTCCGCTGCCACTGCGCGACCACCCGCTGGTGGTCATGGGCCACGGTGGCGGGGGAGCGCTTTCCGCCGAGCTGATCCGGCACCTCTTCCTCCCCGCCTACGGCGACGGGGCGCCGGAACGGCTCGCCGACTCGGCCACCGTCACGCTCGGTGGCGCCCGGCTGGCCTTCTCGACCGACTCCTATGTCGTCCGCCCGCTGTTCTTCCCCGGCGGCTGCATCGGGGATCTCGCCGTCAACGGCACCGTGAACGACCTGGCCATGAGCGGCGCCGTTCCCGCGTACCTGTCCTGCGCGTTCATCCTGGAGGAGGGCACGGAGCTGGGCGCCGTCGGCCGGGTCGCGCAGGCGCTCGGCGCCGCTGCCCGTACGGCGGGCGTCACCGTGGTCACCGGCGACACCAAGGTGGTCGACTCCGGCCACGGAGACGGTGTGTACGTGAACACGGCGGGGATCGGGCTGATCCCCGACGGCGTGGACATCCGTCCGCAGCGCGCCCGGCCGGGCGACGTGGTGATCGTCAGCGGCCCGATCGGCCAGCACGGCATCGCCATCCTCAGCGTCCGCGAAGGACTGACCTTCGGCACCGAGGTGGCCAGCGACACGGCGCCGCTGGCCGGACTGGTCCAGGCCATGCTGGCCGTCACCCCGGAAGTCCACGCCCTGCGCGACCCGACGCGAGGCGGCCTGGCCGCGGCGCTCAACGAGATCGCGGAGGTGTCGGGCACCGGAGTGGTCCTGGACGAGGGGGCGGTACCCGTACCGGACGCGGTGGCGACCGCCTGTACCTTCCTCGGCCTGGACCCGATGTACGTGGCCAATGAGGGCCGTCTGGTGGCATTCGTGCCCCGGCAGCACGCCGAAGCGGTCCTGGACGCGATGCGCGCGCACCCCAGTGGTCGGGAGGCAGCCGTCATCGGCGAGTGCGTGGCCGAACACCCGGGCATGGTGGTGGCCCGCACCGGCCTCGGCGGAACCCGGATCGTGGACCTCCCGCTCGGTGAGCAACTGCCCCGGATCTGCTGAGCGCGTCGGAGCGAGTCATACGGCCCCGGCCACCAGCCCCTGTGGCCGGTGGCACCCGCCCGCCGGACACCGGAAGAGGTGGCGCGGCGGAGACATCCGGGGTGTCCGAGGAGAGGAGGAAGGGCCCGTGCCTGAGACTCCGTACATCGTGAGCGATGTGATGACCCGAACGGTCGTCGCCGTCGGGCGGGACGCGCCGTTCAAGGAAATGGTGCAGACCCTGGGCCAGTGGCATGTGAGTGCCATGCCGGTCCTGGAGGGTGAGGGGAGGGTGGCCGGCGTCGTCTCCGAGGCGGACCTGCTGCCCGAGGAGGAGCTCCGTGACAGTGATCCGGCCCGCTTCGAGCAGATGCGCCACCTGCCCGACCTCGCGAAGGCAGGGGCGGTGACGGCGGAAGAACTGATGAGCGCCCCGCGGTGACCGTGCACACCGACGCCACTCCGGCCGAGACGGCACGGATCATGGCCGTCGGACGGGCGGCTCCCCGTGGTCGATGCCGAGGGGAAGTCGCAGGGCATCGTCAGCCGGGGTGATCTGCTGAAGGTGTTCCTCCGGCCGGACGAGGACATCGCGGAGGAGATCCGCCGCACGGTGGTGTCTCCCCTCTTCCCAGCCCTCGGGCATGCCCTCCACGTGCGGGTGGACGAGGGTGTGGTCACGCTCAGCGGGGCACTGCACGACACCGCGCTGATTCCGGTGGCCGCGCGCCTCGCCCGGGCCGTGGAAGGTGTCGTGGACGTCGAATGCCACTTCAGGGCCGCCGGGCAGAGCGAGTCGGCGTGAGCGGGCTACGGCTCGATGTCCAGCACCTCGTGGACGGGCCGCCGGGGGGTCTGTGCGCCCGGCCGCCCGTAGCCCAGTCGCAGCACCATCTGCACATACGCCGAGCCGGACATCGGGTCGCGCAGCGGCCAGCGCAGGTCGTGCCATTCCAGGGCCTGGGTGACGAACGACGTGGCCAGCCCCTCGAGGGTGGCCCGCAGGAGAACCCGTTCCAGGGCCTGTCCGGTGCGCAGCCAGTCCTCGGGCCGATCGCGTCCGGTGCTCAGCAGGGCCAGGTGGGGGGCGCTCTCGAAGTCGACAGCCGGGCGGCCGGGGACCGGCTTGCCACCCGCGAAGTCCCGCACCGGCGCCTTGCCGGTCCGGCGGCGTGGCCCGAAGGCGTACTCCGGGACGCCTTCCGTGGCGGGCCGCGTATCGTCCGCCCTGCGGGTGAAGCGGGTCAGATCCACCGCCACACCGGGATCGGTGAGATTGCGGGCCTCGGCCTCCAGCACCAGGTCCAGGACGGCCTGAAGGTGCCACCCCGACACGAACGACAGCGAGACGTGTTCGCGGTGTGCGGCGTCGGCGAGAGCGGTGCGCACGGGTTCGGGAATCGCTCTCTCGGTGAAGGGATAACGGCTGGTGTGCCGGGCGTGCACAGCGGGGTACAGGGACGCCAGGTCGTCGCCCCCGTCGGAGGGGCCGGTCAGCGTCACGGATGCCAGCAGCATCGGTTCCGCGGGAACGGGAAGCAGCCGAGTGGACGCCTGCCAGCCCTCGTGCGCGACCGCGATCCGCAGATTCATCAGGGCCGCACCGCAACCGATGTGCAGGGCGCGCAGTTCCGGGTCGGAGTGCGGCAGGGAACCCCGGAGGTCTCCGCGGATGTGGAAGACGCGCCTGCCTCGGAAGTACTGGAACCGCCATGGCTGGGCGTTGTGCATCGACGGGGCGGCTGCGGCGTCCCGTGCCAGCGCCGCGACGGCATCGTCGGACGGCGGTCGAACCGACGCGTGCTCGATGTGGTGAATGTGTGCGTCCGGGCCGGGGAACACGAGGCTGACGCGATCGGAATCCGACCACCGCACGTCGTAGGGAGGTGTTCCGTCGTCATGGTGCAGCCCGATGATTTCACCGTCCCGCCTGGTGGCGCCTGTGGTCGGGCTTTCGACGATCAGTTGGTCACCGACATGGGCATGCATTCCCCGCCTCCCTGCGGCTCGTTCCTTCTCTTTCCACCATGGCACGGCGGGGAGGCCCTGTCCTGGGCCGAATGGCCGGTCGCATGGGCCGTGAGGCACATCTGGCGGCCGTTCGCGAGCTGTCACCCTTGGCAGCCGGCAACGGGACCGGCCCGGCGTTCGTACGAGTCCCTCGAAGGAGGCGGCAGATGCACCACAGAACAGTCGGAGAACTCATGACCCGCGGGGTGGTCCGGGCGCCACGCGACATGCCGTTCAAGGAACTCGTCTCGCTCCTCGCGGAGAACGACGTCACGGCGGTTCCGGTCGTGGACGCCTCCGACCGCCCGATGGGCGTGGTGTCCGAGGCCGACCTGCTCCGCAAGGTGTCGGGTCAGGCCGATCCGTCCGGCCGGGTGCTGCTCCCGCACCCCGAGGCATGGGAGCGGGCGAAGGCCGAAGGGGCGAGGGCGGAGGAGCTGATGTCGGCCCCCGCCGTGTGCGTACGCCCCGACTGGACGGTCGCCGAGGCCGCCCGGCTGATGGCCGTCCACGACATCAAAAGGCTTCCCGTCGTGGACGAGACCGACACGTTGCTGGGTATCGTCAGCCGCGGTGATCTGCTGCGGGTCTTCCTGGACGTGCTGCGCCGGACCCTCCGGCTGGCTCCCTCGGCCGTGACGGTCGAGGTGGGGGAAGGCGAGGTCACGCTGAGTGGATCGGTGGAGACGCGGAGCCTGATCCCGATCATCGTCCGGCTGTGCCGGAGCGTGGACGGAGTGGTCTCGGTCAGCGAGCGCATCGCCTTCCGCACCGATGACATGCAGGGCCCTTCCGCGGCCGCGTGAGCGTCGGCGGCCGAAGGGACGGCGGCGACGCCCGGGTGCGGTGGCGTGCTCGGCTGCGGAGAGCATGTCTCGCGCTCAGGGAAGCCTCCGGGACCACCGCGGCTCCAGCAGGTCCCACTCAGCGCCCCACCGAGCCTGCCTGCGGCGGTCCATGACGCGAGCGACGCCCGCCCGGAGGCTGAGGACGAGGAGCGTCACGGCACCCGCTGTGACGGTGCCCGCGATCCACCCGGTGGTCCTCGCGACAGCCGGGTGCAAGGGTGCCTCGACGACGTCTCCGCGGCGGTTCACCCAGATCGTCACGTCGGCGCCCCGGGTCGCGCGGCGTGCCACGTGGGCGACGGCCGTGTGTTCGGTGCCGTCCGCTCCGGTCCAGCGGACCCGGCCCAGATACCTGCCGGTTCCGCTGTTCACGGGATCGCCGATGAGGTGTGCGGTGAGCCGGTGACGTTGTGCCGCCTGGACCTGTGCCGTGTGCATCTGGGACGTGTAGACCGCACTTCCGGCATTCAGCGACGCGGCGGGAAGCCCGACGGCCAGAAGGACCATCAGCAGAACGGACACCCAGAACTGGACCCGGTCGGAGCGCCGCAGCAGGGGATTTCCGGATGCGGACTGGCGCATGTACGTGCGGATGCCGAGTCCGTGTGCGTCACAATATTCGCCTCGGTCCATGGTCCGGCCCTCTCGCTTCACCGAACCCCTCACCTGACCATGGTCCACCGTCGGGAGGACTGTCCGCCACTGGGACGTATGCCCCGGACGGGCTGGTGGCAACTCGGCCCGCCGGACGCGCGCGGCCACACCGCCCAGCGCACCGGCCGGGGCCGCGTTGACCACAAGCTACTGCGGTGAATCTCGACCGTCATGCCCACGTCAGACTGGCATGTGATGCTGTGCGCGCTGCGCGGCGCCGTGTCCCGGCTGTCGGTGGGCGGCCGTCGCTGCGCCGACGGCCGCATCGACGGCATGGGTCAGTCTGAGATCTTTGTCCAGCCGAAGCGGGAAGCGCCGTTGCCGTCGGTTCCGCAGAGCCGTGCGGTCGTCCTCCTGGCCATCCAGGGCCCGTCCTTGGAAGGCGACATCACGCGGTGCGGATTCGGACACCTCCAGGGCGTCGACTCCATGGCCGGGGGTCCGGAGCGCGGCGATCGCAGGGCTTGGGGCACGGGCGACGGTGTGCGGCCGT
Organism: Streptomyces sp. BRA346; assembly: GCF_052851135.1. NCBI lineage: Bacteria > Bacillati > Actinomycetota > Actinomycetes > Kitasatosporales > Streptomycetaceae > Streptomyces > Streptomyces sp. BRA346. The sequence continues at coordinate 28,457 of NZ_JAIWIH010000051.1, forward strand.
GGCTCCGATCGGCCGCCGCGTGGCAGGGGTGCGGTTTCAGGTCAATTGACTCGTCCCACCTTGACGATTGATTGACTATCTCTTTACCTTCATTGCCGATGGTTGATCACCACAAAACCATCCCGTCACGAAAACATGCCGGATCCCTCTTATTTCAGGAGGTTTCACCATGGAGCAGCTCATAAAGCGCATGACGGAGGAGCCCGTGTGGCGCAAGTGGGTCGCCGCCAACTCCGCGCAGGCCGCGAAGGACGGGTGTATCAGCGCCGCCCCCAAGAGCGGCTGCATCTCCTGACCCGCTGATGCCCCTCGCTGCCGGCGCGGCCTTCGCCGCGCCGGCAGTCCTGCTCGCTCCTCCCGCCGCCGACACCGCCCCCGGAGAGCCCCCGTGAACCGCATGCCGAGTGCAGATGTCCTGGACAGGGTGCGCGACATCCCGATCTACCGCGCTTCCATCGAGCGCGGCCACTTCCCGATCCTGGAGAAGCCGGAGATCGCCCGGGGCTTCCCCGACAACTGGATGACTCCCGAGCTGGCCCGCGCACTGGAGGCGGGAGAAGCCGAGTTCGTGCTGTCGACCGGTACCAACCACGCCCGCATGCAGCTCATCCGGCCGCCCTACTTCCTGCTCCGCTCCTACTACCGCCTGTGGAGCGAGCACCCCGATCTCGGCGCTTCGTGGCACGACGGCGCCCGGCGGGTCTCACTGACCACCGTCCTCGCCACCGAGCACGTGGCCCGCGTGAACGCCCGCAAGCCCGGTACGACACCCGGTGAACGCTGGCTCGACGACCGTACGCTGTATCTCAACCGCCGCCTGAATCCGGCCGATTGGGACCGCGGCGAGGTCGAGCGCATGCTCGCCGAGATCCGCGAGGCGGCCACCGCCCACCACAGCGGCTCCTATCTGCTGGACTGCTCCGGTTACCATTTGGCGCACCTGGTCCGTAAAGTCTCCGCGTGGGGCCTGTGGGACGACTTTCCCCGCCCGGCCGGTATCGTCCACGCCTACGAGTACACGCCGTCGAACGTCCGCGCCTACCTGCGCGCCCACTTCGACTGCCCGGTGGTCGACCTCTTCGGCAGCACCGAACTCGGCTACCTCTTCTATCGCGATGCCGAAGGCTGCTACCAGCCCTACCTGGAGGACATGAGCGTCGAGCTGATCCCGGTGGAACCGGGCAGCGGCATCCACAGCCTCATCGTCACCAGCGTCCGCAACCCATACATGCCGCTGGTCCGCTACCGATCCGGTGACTGCGTCCGCACCCGCGACGGCAGCGCCGACCCGGAGCGGATCGTCTCCTTCTGCGGGCGGGAGAAGGAACTGCTGCCCACATCCGAAGGGCTCGTCTCCCAGGCCGACCTCGACGCCTGTATCGCCGGCGTCTGCACTCGCGTCTTCCTGTACCAGCTGCACCTGAGCGGCGAAGGCGAGTGCCGCCTGTCGTACACGACCTTCGACGACGCGCCGCTCACACCTGGCGAGGCGGCCGAGCTGTCCGCGTCCGTCAGCGCCTTGACCGGGCGCGCCTGTCAGGTGGAACACCGCGCCGGCATACCCATCGGGCGCTCCGGCAAGTACGCCTGGCTGACCATGCCCGACCCGTCCTGAGACCCCCTTCCGTAACGGCCGTTCCTGCGCGCGTGCCGGTCCGACGCGCCCGGTGACGACCTCCCGACAGGAGCCTCATGCCCACATCCGCAGCCCACGCCCCCTCGGACACCACCGCTGAACGGGCGCCCACCGCCGAGGAGTTGCTCGGCCCGGCTCTGCACGAGGAGGTGGTGCGGCACTTCACGGCCAAGTCCGACGCTCCGTCCGCATCCGTAATCCGGCACCAGGTCCGCGAGTGCCTGCGCTACCTCTACCTCGTCTCCCGCCACCCCGACCGGCTCGGCGGCCTCTTCCTCCCCGTCGAGCAGGACATCGACGAGATATGGCACTACCTCATCCTGCAGACGCGCGAGTACCGGGACCTGTGCGAGCAGCGGCTGCCCGGCGGTCACTTTATCCACCACCGGAGCATTTCCTACGACGCCTACCAGGAAGCCCCCGGGCGGAAGGCCGCCGCCGAGGAGGCCCTGCGCTGGATCCCTCTCTACACGGCCGCGTTCGGACCGTTCGACGCCGACGGCCTGCCGCACTGGACGATCGTGCGGTTTCTGCACGACGAACTCGGCATGTCCCTGGGAGAGATAGCCGCCCTGGCCGACGACGCACAGACGCCCGACAGCCCGGCGGCCCCGGCGCGGGGCCGCGCGTGACCCAGACGGCCCCGCTGACCCCGGCGGCGGGCTTCTCCCGGGAACAGCGCCGTGCTCTGACGGTAATCGTCGTCTCGCAGACGCTCGGCGGCGCCGGCATGGCGGCCGGCATCACGGTCGGCGCGCTGCTCGCCCAGGACCTGCTCGGCTCGACCAGCCTGGCCGGGCTGCCGGCCGCGCTGTACACCATCGGTGCGGCTCTCGGAGCCGCGGTCCTCGGCCGCGTCTGTCAGCGCTTCGGGCGCGGCCCGGGGTTGGCGCTCGGCAATGGAATCGCCGCACTGGGCAGCGCGGGCGTGGTCGCGGGAGCCGCGGCGCGCTGGCCCGCCCTGCTACTGGCCGCCCTCTTCGTGTACGGGGCGGGTACGGTCACGGGGCTGCTCGCGCGTTACGCGGGCGCCGACCTCGCCCCGCCCGAGCGAAGCGGCCGGGCCGCCGGAACCGTGCTGTTCGCCATGACACTGGGCGCGGTCGCGGGCCCGAACCTGATCGGCCCCACCGGCAGCCTCGCCCACGCCTGGGGCATCCCACGGCTGGCGGGCCCCTTCCTGCTGGCGGCGGCCGCCTACACGGCCGCGACCCTGGTGCTGCTGGTGTGGCTGCGCCCGGATCCGCTGCTCCTGGCGCAGCCCCAGAAAGCCCGCGATGCCGTGGCCGAGCCCGGCACAGAGGTCCACCGCCCGGTGCGCGACACCCCTGGTGTCATCACCGGCGCCGCGGTGATGATCACCGCGCAGCTGGTGATGATCGCCGTGATGACGATGACGCCCGTCCACATGACCGGCCACGGCCATGCGACGCAGGCGGTGGGTCTGGTCATCGCCCTGCACGTGGGCGCGATGTTCCTGCCGTCACCGCTGAGCGGCCTGCTCGCGGACCGGATCGGCGGACGGCGGGTCGCTGCCGCGGCCGGTGCCGTCCTGCTGGGCGCCGGCCTGTTCGCGGGCCTCGTCCCACCGACCTCCGCCACGCTGTTGGCCTGCGCGCTCGTACTTCTCGGCGTCGGCTGGAACCTGGCCCTGCTCGGCGGCACGGCCCTGATCACGGACGCCGCCCCCGCCGAGAACCGCGCTGCGGTGCAGGGCCTGGCGGACGTGGGGATGTCCGTGGCGGGCGCGACGGGTGGCATGGTTTCGGGCCTGGTGGTGGGCAGCAGCGGTTACCCGGCCCTGGCGACGGCGGCGGGGGCCCTCGCCCTGGCGGTGATCCCGACGGTGGCGCTGAGCGGCACACGCCGGCGCCCGTGAGGAAGGGCCGACCTCGCGCAGTGACGCGGCCCGGCCGTTCGTCATGGAAACACCGCCACCGTCCACCTCGCCGCCCTTCACACCGCACGTGTCCGCATCCGGTCCTCAAGATGATCCGGCAGAACAGGAGACCCCGATGGTTGCCACCCCCGGCCCGCATTCCGCTGCCCACCCGGTCGATGCCGTCATCGTCGGGGCCGGGCTCTCCGGTCTCTACCAGCTCTACCGGCTGCGCGAGCTCGGCCTGACGGCGGTAATCCTCGAGGCTGGTGACGACATTGGCGGAACCTGGTATTGGAACCGGTACCCCGGGGCCCGCTGCGACATAGAGAGCATGTCCTACTCCTATTCCTTCTCCCCGGAACTGGACCAGGAGTGGGAGTGGAGCGAACGTTACGCCTCCCAGCCGGAGATCCTGCGTTACATCCACCACGTCGCAGACCGCTTCGACCTGCGCAGGGACGTCATGCTGCGTACCCGGGTCACCCGCGCCGTGTACGACGAGGACAGTCACCTCTGGCAGGTCTCCACGAACACCGGACGGGCCGTCACCACCCGGTTCGTCGTCCTTGCGACGGGCTGCATGTCGGTCCCCAAGGACCCCGGGATATCCGGCGCCGACAGTTTCACGGGCCCCATCTACCACACCGCCCGGTGGCCGCGCGAGGACGTCTCTTTCACCGGCAAGCGGGTCGCCGTGATCGGTACCGGATGCTCAGGTGTCCAGGCCATCCCCGTCATCGCCGAGGAGGCGGCCGCCCTCACCGTCTTCCAGCGCACCCCGGCCTACGTGCTGCCGGCCCACAACCGCCCGCTGCGGGCCACGGAGGTCGCGGAACTCAAGGCTCGCTACCCGGAGTTCAGGCGGGCCCAACGGCTGTCCCGGGGCGGGACCGTCTTCGAGCCACCGACCCGGTCGGCTCTGGAGGCGGACGAGGCGGAGCGCACTGCCGCCTACGAGGCCGCTTGGGACTCGGGTTTCCTGAACGGGCTACTGCGCACCTACACTGACATCCTGACCGACGAGGCGGCCAACGAGACCGTGGCCGAGTTCGTCCGGTCCAAGATCCGGTCGATCGTCACCGACTCGGCGACTGCCGAACTGCTCTCCCCGCGCACGTTCCCGTTCGCGACCAAACGTCCCTGTCTGGACACCGGCTACTACGCCACCTACAACCTGCCGCACGTGTCGCTGGTGGACCTGCGCACGACCCCGATCGAGACGATCACGCCCCGGGGCATCCGGACCTCGGACGGGGAGCACGTCCTCGACACGATCGTCTTCGCCACCGGCTTCGACGCCCTGACCGGTTCCCAACTCGCCATCGACATCGTGGGCAAGGGCGGCGTGACGCTCCGGGAGAGGTGGGCGGACGGCCCCCGGAACTATCTGGGGCTCGCCTCGGTCGGCTTCCCCAACCTCTTCACCCTCCTGGGGCCGCTGAGTCCGTCCGTGCTCACCAACATCGCAGTGTCCCTGGAACAGCAAGTCGAGTGGATCACCGACTGCATCGCCCACCTGAGGAGAAACGGCCTCACGGAGATCGACGTCGCCCCGGGCGCCGAGGCGGACTGGGGCGTGCGCGTGGCAGAGATCGCCGCCCGTACGCTCTACCCGGCGGCGGACTCCTGGTACACGGGAGCGAACGTCCCGGGCAAACCCCGCGTGTTCCTCGCCTACGCGGGCGGACTGGACCGGTACCGGGAGGAGTGCGACGCCGCGACCCGGAGTGGTTACACCGGCTTCATCCTCTCTTCCTCTTCCTCTTCCTCTTCCTCCTGATCCTGTGACGTCGTCGGTTGGGATGATGAGGCGGTGTTCGCTATGCACTGGTCAGCAACATGAGCTCGTTCATCGCCATGGGCCCCACCTCTGGCACATGATCGGCCCCGTTGGACGGCCGCGCAGATGCGAATCTGCCGAAAGGGCGGGCGACGGCCGATGAGTCTCCATCGACAGTCACAGATCATGATTGGTGCGCCGCGGCCGCGAGTTGGGACATCACTTCGGCGAAAGCGGGAGCATCCCCGGCCTGTCCGGGGGTGAGGACGGATGCCAAGGGCCTGCCGCACGACCGTGGAGTCCACCGGCACGACCCAGTCGAGGTCCCCGTCCGCGTCGGCCTGGGCTCTACTGATCCATACGAGACTGCCCAGGGGCTTCACACTTCGGACATCCAGTTCGTTCTACCGCGACTGTGGCTTGATCGTGCGGGGCGCACGCCTGCGCACGTCATGTTCGGTAATGCGACAATTCCTGAATGGAGCAATTATTGACCATGACTTGACCTTCGGTCGTGAGGTAATCTTCAGGCAAAGAGATGTTCGCGGTAGCCAAGTTGTGTCGCCTTGACGCACTGACACAGCGGTACGCATGGTCTGGCCAACGGACACATACTCGGCGGAGATGTGCTGATGGAGTGGCGACGGGTTCCATACGATCCGAGACTCCGGTGGGTACGGTCGCTCCCCGGGCCACGGGCGTTCCTGCCACGCCGCCGTGCGGTGGCGGGGCGATCGGCACCAGGCGCGAGCGTCGTCCCGTCCTCGGATCGCCTGTCCGCGTCGACGATGACGCAGGAGCACACCGGCTGCCATGTCCTTCGGGCACGTCGGAGACCACTCTTCCCCTGATGACCTGAACACCCGCGCCACAGGCACGCTTGGGGCGCAGGAGAAAGGGCCACCATGAAGTTCCTGGTTGACAACGCACGATCCTTCACCACGCACGTGGCCGAGCGCGCTGAGGAGTTCCGCGCCCTTTCGGCCGGTCAGAACCCCGAGGTCCTGTTCATTTCCTGTTCCGACTCGCGCGTGGTGCCGTCCCTGATCACCGGCGCACGGCCGGGCGAGTTCTTCGAGCTGCGCACAGCGGGCAACATCGTTCCCGAGTACAGCAGAGACCACCTCACCGGTCAGGCGGCTACCATCGAGTTCGCGGTGAGCGTGCTGGGCGTCCGCGACGTCATCGTGTGCGGACACTCCCACTGCGGCGCGGTCAAGGCTCTGGTAAGCGGAGGCGATCTGTCGGGCCTGCCCGCCGTACGAGGCTGGCTCGAGCGCGCGGCAACCAAGCCCGAGACCACCACGCCTGCTACGCCGGACCTCGCCGAGGCGGTCCAGCGCCACGCGGTCACTCAGCTGGAGCGGCTGCACACCCACCCCTGCATCGCAGAGCGGGTCGCGGCGGGCACCTTGGCAGTGCACGCCTGGTACTACGAGGTGCACACCGGAGCGGTGCAGCAGTACGGGCCGGACGAGACGTCTTTCCGGCCGCTGTGACCGGCTTCCGCCCGCACCATGGGCCGCCGGCTACCTCCCCACTTTCACTTCCGTCGTGCGAGGAAGTCCACTGATGCTCCCCACCCTCGGAAAAACTGCCCACCTGCGGCATGACGTCCTAGCCTCCCTCGTCGTCTTCCTGGTCGCCGTGCCCCTGTGCGTGGGAGTGGCCGTGGCCTCGGGAGTGCCGGCCGAACTCGGCCTGATCACCGGCATCGTCGGCGGCCTGGTCGTCGGCATCCTGCCCGGCAGCTCCCTACAGGTCAGCGGCCCGGCCGCCGGCCTGACCGTCCTGGTCTTCGAGGCCGTGCAGGAATTCGGGCTCGGCGCTCTCGGCGCCATCGTCCTGCTCGCGGGCCTGGTCCAACTCGCCCTGGGTGCCCTCGGGTTCGGCCGATTCTTCCGCGCGATATCGGTAGCCGTCGTCCAGGGCATGCTCGCGGGCATCGGCCTCGTTCTGATCTTCGGCCAGCTCTACACCATGGCCAACGTCAAGCAGCCCCGCTCGGGGCTCGACAAGATCCTCCAAGTGCCCCGCCTGGTCACCGAGATCGCCACCTCCCGCCAGGCCCTCACCGCGTTCGCCATCGGGGCAGCCACCATCGCCGTCCTCGTCCTGTGGAAGAAACTCCCGGTCCAGGCACAGATCCTGCCCGCGCCGCTCGCCGGCGTCGCACTGGCCACCGCCGCCACCACCGTGGCCGGCTGGTCCGTCCCCCGCGTCGAAGTCCAAGGACTCCTGTCCGCCATCCAGCCACCGGGAATGGACAACTTCACCTCGCTGGGCAGCCTCGCCGCCCTCGGTACCGTCATCGCCTTCGCCCTCATCGCCTCGGCCGAAAGCCTCTTCAGCGCCGCCGCCGTCGACCGCATGCACGACGGCCCCCGCACCGACTACGACAAGGAGTTGATGGCTCAGGGCGTGGGCAATACCGTCTGCGGCATCCTCGGAGCCTTACCGCTGACCGCCGTTATCGTGCGCAGCTCCGCCAACGTCCAGGCCGGGGCCAAGACGAAGCTGTCCCGCATCCTGCACGGCCTGTGGCTCGTGCTCTTCGCCGCCCTCCTGCCGGCCGCGATCGGCATCATCCCGTTGGCCACACTCGCCGGAGTCCTCATCCACGCAGGCTGCAAACTCATCCCCGTCAAGGACCTCCTGCCCCTGTGGCGCACCCACCGCGGCGAAGCCCTCATCCTGGCCGCCACCGCGGTCGCCATCATCACCACCAATATGTTCGAAGGCGTCCTCCTCGGCATCGTCCTCGCCGTGATCAAGAGCGCCTGGGAAACCTCCAACGTTCACCTCGACACCCACGAGACAACCGACGGCCGACTCATCGTCACCCTCACCGGCTACGCCACCTTCCTCCGCCTGCCCTATATTGTCGCCACCCTCGAAGCAGTCCCTCACGACCGACCCGTCGAACTCGACCTCTCCCAGGTGCGCCACCTCGACCACGCTTGCCGCACCACACTGGAGAACTGGGCACAACAGCGAGAAACCACCATCAAGCCGCTCGTGAACGCCTGATCAGTCCCACCACGAACCCGCCATCCGCGGACACTCCGCCCGCAGCAGACGGCAGGGCTCATCCGCTGCTGCCCCTGGCCCGATGCCTTGGTCGGGGCGCCGTATCTGCTGGGGCGGCGGACGGCGACACGCTGAGGGTTCCGTCGGGTATGCGGGGGCTGGTCGCGCCGCTGGAGCGGAAGAACGGCTGGACGCTGGCGGAGGAGGCCGGTCATGGCGGTCCCGATCGCATCCACCGGCTGCTGAACCGGATCGAGTGGGACGCGGCAAGAGGTCCTGGACGACGTGCGGGACTACGTCGTGGAACACCTCGGTGACCGGGAGAATCCCGGCTTGTGGGGGCGCCCTGGCCGTTTGGGGCGGGAGGCATTGGCGTGTCGGCGTCGGAGTGGATCGCGGTGCCGGCGCCGGCGCCGTCGATCTCGCCGCCCGCGGCCAGCGTCGCGCCCGCCGCGACGCTGTCGGTGACGATGCCGTGCACCCGCTCCAGCTGCTGCCGGTCGATGATCGGGCCGAGCGCCACGTCCTCGCGGGCGGGGTCCCCGACGGGCAGCGATGCCGGCGCAGCACCGTGTCAGGACGTCCGAGCAGCCGCACCTGCCGCAGAACCGGCAACGGCAACCGGTGCAGCAGAGCCGCCAGGAACGCCCGTCGCCCGGAGGGAACCGCACTCGGTCACCGCCGAGTTGACGTTCGAGCACCGTGATCTGGCGGCGGAGGGCCAGGATCTCCGCATCCTTGTCCCGGTCGCTCATCGGCAGCTGGGAGCGCCTCTGGCCGTTCGCAAGGCTGTGCAGATTCCTCTGTCGGAGCCCTTGACGGGATGCCGTCACGGGCTCACGATTCATTGAAACGTTTCACGTTCTGCTTCAGGGGCGGTTGCACGTGTCATTCCCGCCGTGACGAATCCAGCCCTCCGTCCCCGAATTCTGCTCCCCGAAAGGCCGCTCTTATGAGCAACGACGCCATCTCCAGCTGGCCCGGCAAGCCTCGAGTGACCCGCGCCCAGTGGCGCCTGGCTGTCCTGTCCGGGATGGCCTCCTATCTGGACGCCGGCATCATCGTCTCCTCCGGTCTGTCACTCGGTTTCTGGCAGAGCCGCTTCCACCTGTCGTCCTGGAGCGTCGGCGCGCTGAGTGCCGCTCTGACCTTCTCCATCGCCCTCGGCTCGCTCGTCGGCGGTCGCCTCGCCGATCGCTTCGGACGCAAGCGTGTGTACGGCATCGACATCCTTGTGTACGCCATCGGTGCCGCCCTGCTGGTTTTCGCCCCCAACAGCGCCGTTCTCTTCACGGGCATGATCGTCGGCGGTCTCGCGGCCGGTGCCGATCTGCCGACCTCGCTCGCCATGGTCTCCGAGCACTCGCCGCGCTCGGTCCGGGGCCGGCTGATCGGCGCGACCCAGACCATGTGGGTCGTCGGCATCACGGCCGCGATCGCGATCGGCTTCGGCACCTCCACGCTGGGCTACCTCTCCGCCCAGATCCTCTTCGCCCACCTCTGTGTCGTCGCCCTGATCAGTTGGGTTCTGCGCAACCGCCTGCGTCTGTCTCCGGTGCTGGAGGAGGCCGAGCAGGGCGGAGGGGCCGAAGGCATTGACGCCCGAGCGCTACGCCGCCTCGCCGCGAAGCCGATCCTCGTGCCGCTCCTCGCGACCGGCGGCTTCTACCTCACCTGGAACCTCGCCGCCAACACCATGGGCCAGTACGGCACCTACTTCCTGACCACCGTCAGCGGCGCCTCTCAGACCCTCGCCACAGGAATCGGCCTGGCCGGCCTCCCCGTGGCTCTCGCCTGCTCGCTGGCCTTCGTACGGCTGGCCGACACCCCCTGGCGCGACCGGCTCTTCTACGTCTGCGCGGCGCTCCAGGTCCTCGCCTTTGCCGTGGCCGCCTCGACCGGCGGATCGGTGATCGCGGCGATGATCTTCTTCCTGCTGCTGTACAACGTCGTGAACCAGTTCGCCGGCGAGGCGAACTACAAGATCTGGTCCCAGGAGGCGTTCCCCGAGGAGCTCCGTGCCACCACACAGGGGTTGACCTACGGCCTCAGCCGCGCCCTGTGCGGTCTCGCCGGCCTCGCGACGCCCGCGCTGATGGCGGCCAGCGGCTCGGCGGTGCTGTGGATCACCACAGCGTGCGTCGCCGGCTCCGGTGTGATGGGTGTGTGGATCGTCCGCGGCATCGCACCGCAGGGCCGGGCCACGGTCGCAACCGCCGTACGGGAGAAGGAAGCCATTCGATGAAGGTCACCGCGCCTGTCCTGGAACACCACCGCGAACCGCTCGGCATCGGCGAGTCCCGCCCCCGCCTGAGCTGGCGCAGCGAGACCGACACACCGGGCTGGATCCAGCAGGCGTACCGGATCGAGATCACGGACGCCGAAGGGACAGTCCTCACCGACACCGGGCGTGTGGCGAGCGCCGACTCGGTACTGGTGGCGTGGCCTGGCCCGGCGCTCGGCTCGGGCAGCCGGGTCGGGGTGCGGGTCCAGGTCTGGGGCGAGGGCGCCGAGCCCTCCGCCTGGTCGCCGGTCACCCACGCGGAGACGGGACTGCTCACCCGTACCGACTGGACCGCCCGCCCCATCACCCCCGACCGGGAACCTGCCGACGCCTCGCTCCCGGTGGCCCTGCTGCACCGCACCTTCACCCTTGACAAGGCCGTCGCATCGGCCCGCCTCCGCATCACGGCATACGGCGTCTACGAGGCCGAGATCAACGGCACCCGCGTCGGCGACCACGTCCTCGCCCCCGGCTGGACCTCGTACCACCACCGCCTGCGCTACCAGACCTTCGACGTCACGGACCTGCTGCGCGAGGGCGACAATGCGATCGGGGCTCTCCTCGGCGAGGGCTGGTACACGGGCCGGCTCGGTTTCCACGGCGGCCGACGCAACCTCTACGGCGATCATCGCGCGCTCCTCGCCCAACTAGAGGTGACCCACCCCGACGGCACCGTGACCACGATCCGCACCGACGAGGCGTGGCGCGCGACAACCGGTCCGGTGGTGCGGTCGGAGCTGTACGACGGTGAGGTGTACGACGCCCGGCTGGCGCGGCCGGGCTGGTCCGAACCGGGGCACGACACCTCCGACTGGTCACCAGTCACCGAACTGCCCGCCCCTGAGGCCGAGTTGGTGGCACCGACCGGCCCGCCCGTGCGCCGTACCAAGACCCTCACCCCCGTCGAGGTCATCACCACACCCTCCGGCAGGACCGTGCTCGACTTCGGCCAGAACCTCGTGGGCCGTCTGCGCATCCGCGTCTCGGGACCGGCCGGGCACACGATCACCCTGCGGCACGCGGAGGTGCTGGAACACGGCGAACTCGGCGTACGCCCACTGCGCCTCGCCGCGGCCACCGACACGTACACACTCGCGGGCCGACGCGTGGAGACGTACGAACCCCGCTTCACCTTCCACGGTTTCCGCTACGCCGAAGTGGAGGGCTGGCCCGGCGAATTGGACCCTTCCGCTGTCGAAGCCGTCGTCCTGCACACCGATATGGCCCGCACCGGCTGGTTCGAGTCCTCGCACGAACTGGTCAACCGCCTTCACGAGAACGTCGTTTGGGGGATGCGCGGCAACTTCCTGGATATCCCCACCGACTGCCCGCAGCGCGACGAACGCCTCGGCTGGACCGGTGACATCCAGGTCTTCGCCCCCACGGCGTCCTTCCTCTATGACTGCTCCGGCATGCTCGGCGGCTGGCTGCGCGACCTCGCCGCCGAACAGTTCGCCCGCGCCGATGGGGTGCCGCCGCTGGTGGTCCCCGACGTGCTGCCGCTGGAGTTCGGCGGGATCCCGCACGCGGTATGGGCCGACGTCGCCGTGCTGCTGCCGTGGACGCTCTACCGGCGCTTCGGCGACCTGGGGGTGCTGCGCACCCAGTATCCGAGCATGCGCGGCTGGGTGGAGACCAGTGCGCGTCTCGTCGAGGAAGGCGGCGGCCTGTGGCGTCAGGACTTCCAGCTCGGCGACTGGCTCGACCCGGCCGCCCCGCCTGAGGACCCCGGAGCCGCCCGCACCGACGGCGACCTCGTCGCGAACGCGTACGTCGCCCGCTCGGCCGACGTACTCGCAGAAGTCGCACGGCTGTTGGGCGAGGAGGACGACGCCGTGCGGTACGAGGAGCTGGCGCGGTCCGTACGGGCCGCGTTCGGCGAGGAGTTCGTCACCCCGGGCGGGCGGTTGTCGAGCGACGCGCAGACGGCGTACGCGCTCGCCCTGTGTTTCTCGCTGCTGCCGACGGTACGTCAGCGGCTCGGTGCCGCCGAGCGGTTGGCGTTGCTCGTGCGCAAGTCCGGCTTCCGCATCGCAACCGGGTTCGCCGGTACGCCGCTGATCTGCGACGCGCTCTGCGCGGGCGGCGAGCCGCAGCTGGCGTATGGCATGCTGCTGGAGCAGGGCTGTCCGTCGTGGCTGTACCCGGTGACCATGGGGGCGACGACCGTGTGGGAGCGATGGGACTCGATGCTGCCTGACGGGAGCATCAACCCGGGCGAGATGACCTCGTTCAACCACTACGCCCTCGGAGCCGTCGCCGACTGGCTGCACCGGAGGGTCGCCGGGCTCGAGGCCGCCGAACCTGGCTGGCGCCGACTGCGTATCGCGCCCGTCCCTGGCGCGGACCTCGTCTTCGCCAAGGCGGCGCACGAGACGCCGTACGGCCGCGCGGAGGCGGGCTGGCGGATCGAGGGCGAGACGCTGGTGGTGGAGGTGTGCGTCCCGCCCAACACCAGGGCCGAGGTCCAACTGCCCGGAGATGGCGAGCCGTTCGAGATTGGCTCCGGGCATCGCACTTTCCGGCGGCCATATACCGCTCCTGCCTGGCCGCCGGCCGCGATCCGGCATCCGTTCAGCAGTCCCGGTGAGTCGAGCGGTGCTTTGTGAAGGGTGTCTTTATTGTCGTACGGTGGTTGACCTGGGACTTTGCGATTGCCTGCGTGTGGGCATGATCAATGATTGTGGGTCTGCAACTGCTCTCCTGATCTTCTGCCGGCTGCTGGGCTGCTTGCTCTTGCTGGGCCGATCGACCGCCGCGAACAACGCCGAGGTCCTCGTGCTTCGTCATGAGGTCGCTGTGCTTCGCCGACAGGTCGGCCGCGGTTTTCGTGGGCTGATCGTGCCGTGCTCTCCGCTCTCGTGCAGTGCTTCCTCATCTCGAGGGTCGCGGACACCCCGGCGTAGGGTGGGGCCCCGCTCGCGAGCATGGGGTGGTAAAGGGCGCGTCCGCGGGGCCGGGCGTGATGATCACGCGGTGGCCGTACCCGTTCCCAGCCGGGTCCGCCGCAAGATCACGAAATCAGACTGCTCGTGGTGTGCTCGATGACGGCGAAGGCGTACAGGCGCGCTCCGGTCAGAGTGCGGACTTCGAAGAGGTCGCAGGCGAGAAGGGCTGTGGGCTGGTTGCGGAGGAAGTCGGCCCAGGTGGTGCCGGTGAGCGCGCAGGAGATCGGCCCGGCGCTTGGCCCAGCGGGCCGGTCGTGCGCATCGGACCTCTCGTCACCGAGGCCGACGCGGAGGCCGTGGGAGAGCGGCTGCGCGCCGGAATGCCGGAGGACGGCACGCTCCCGGACCGGTTGCGTGCGGCGCCCGCCCCACGGCATGTCGCGCACCTCAACTGAGAGGCGGAGGAGACGGTGCGCCGGCGGCCGCTGGTGGCCCCCGCCCCGGTGTCCCGGCCGGAGCCGCCGCCGACCGACCCACCGTTGTTGAGCAGCCTGGACCTCTCGGGAACCGCTCACCGTCCCGTTCCCGCCTCCAGGCGTGCCGTGGTCTCCATGAGGGAGACGGTGAAGGGGTGCTCCGGTGCGGTCAGTACGCGGGGGGCCGTCCCCTGCTCGACGAGTTCTCCGGCGTCGAGGACGGCGATGTGGTGGGCGAGGGCCGCGATGTCCAGATCGTGGGTGATGAGGACCAGCGAAAGGTCGTCGCGGTCCTGGAGCAACTGGGCGAGAAGCTCCAGCAGGCCGCGGCGGCTGACCGTGTCGAGGCCGGAGGTGATCTCGTCGCAGATGAGGACGCGGGGCCGGGCGAGCAGGGCGCGGGCGAGGGCGGCGCGCTGGAGTTCGCCGCCGGAGAGCTGCCCGGGGTGCCTGGCGGCCAGTTCCTCCGGCAGGCCGAGGCGGGTCAGGGTGGCCAGGGCCTCCTGCCGTGCCGTGTCCTTGTCGGTGCCGCGCAGGCGTATCGCGGTGCGGGCGACCTGGTGCAGGACGGGCCGGTGTTCGTCGAAGGCGGCGCGTGAGTCCTGGAAGACGTATTGCACGGCCGCCAGTTGCGCGCGGTCGCGGGTGCGCAGCGTGCGGGGCAGAGCGGTGTCGTCGAGGATGATCTTCCCTTCGTAGTCCCGGTGGAGTCCGGCAAGGCAGCGGGCGAGCGTGGTCTTGCCGCTGCCCGAGCGGCCGACGACGGCCAGGCACGCGCCGGGGTGCAGGTTGAGTTCGGGGACGTGCAGCACCGTGGTCGGGCGGCCATGGGCGCCGCCGTCGCGGTGGCGGGCGGTGAGGCCGTGTATCCGCAGGACGGGCTCACCGATTCCGGCTGAGGGGGCGGGGGGCGCGAACTCCGGTCGGGCGGTGAGTAGTTCGCGGGTCCACGGGTGGCGGGGTGCGCTCCACAGGCGTTCGGCGGGGCCCGATTCCACGATCCTCCCGGCGCGCATGACCAGGACATCGTCGGCGAGGGCGCGGGCCACGTCCAGGTCGTGGCTGAGCAGCACGACGGCGATGCCCCGTGCGGCGACGGCCGCCAGCTGGTCGACGATACGGCGCTTGGTCAGGGCGTCCTGTCCGGTGGTGGGCTCGTCGGCGACGATGACGCGGGCGCCGAGCAGAAGCGCCTGGGCGAGGACGACGCGCTGCTGCTGGCCGCCGGACAGCTGATGCGGGTAGCGCCGCAGCAGGGCCTCACCGCCGGGGATCTGGGCTTCCTCCAGGGCCCGCAGGACACGTTCGCGGGCCGCCGCCCGGCGCCGGGCGCGGGGAAGGTGGCGTACCTGGGAGCGGGCGATGTCGGTCAGGAGGGCGGAGACTCGGCGGGCGGGGTTGAGGACGGCCGCCGGGTGCTGGGGGATGTAGCCGACCCGGCCCTCGGCGGCCAGGCGGACGTCGCCGCCGACCCGCGCGCCGGGCGGGTACTCGCCGAGCAGGGCGAGGCCGGTGGTGGTCTTGCCGCTGCCGGAAGCGCCCACCAGGGCGGTGACCTTGCCGGGCAGGGCCTTGAGATGCACGCCGTCGACGATCGCCCTGCCGCCGATCTCCACGCGAAGGCCGCGGACCTCGGCGGCGGGCCGGGTGCCGTGGCCGAGGGGCGCTGCGGAGTCTGTGGTGTCGTTGTCATGGTTCACGGACGTGGCTCTCCTGCCCGGTTCCGGTTGATCCTGGTCTTCTCGTCCCGGTTTCGGGTGTGCCGTCGGCTGCCCGCGAGCGCGGCGTCGAAGAGGAGGTTGGTGCCCATCGTCAGGGCGACGATCAGTACGGCGGGGACGACCACGGCCCACGGCTGGACGAACAGACCGGTGCGGTTGCGGTCGACCATGACCGCCCAGTCGGCGGCGTCCGGCGCGACCCCGACGCCGAGAAACGCGGCCGTGGCGACCAGGTACAGCACGCCGGTCAGCCGGGTGCCGGCGTCGGCGGCCAGGGTGCGCAGCATGGAGCGCCCGACGTAACCGACGGCCATGCGCCACCACGTCTCGCCCTGCATGCGCAGGGCCTCGACCGCCGGGCGGGCGGCAGCCTCGGCCGCGGTGGCCCGCACGATACGGACCGCGTCGGGCACATTGACCAGCGCGACCAGCAGGGCGAGGCCGACGGCGCCGGGGGAGAACACCGAGGCGACGAGCAGGATCAGCAGCAGCGACGGCACGGCCAGCAGCACGTCCAGGGGCCGGATCAGCAGCTCCTCCAGCCAGCGGTGGTGGGTGAGCGCGCAGACCAGTCCCACCGGGAGGGCGACCAGATAGGACAGTGCGGTCGCGCCGAGCGCGGTCAGCACGACCGGACGCCCGCCGTGCAGCACTTGCTGCCACACGTCCCGCCCGACGAAGTCGGTGCCGAGCCAGTGGCCGTCGCCGAGGGTGAGGGACGCGTCCCGCGGGCCGGGGGCGCCCGCGAAGAGCGGGCCGAGGAGGGCGAGTACGAGGGGTACGGCGATGACGGCGAGGCCGATCACGAAGCGGCCCGTACGCCCTTTCGCCTCATGGCCGGGCACCGGCATGGGGCGGCCGCCTTCGCGCGGAGCGCGCTCCGCGACGGGAGGGAAGCTCACGCGGCCACCCCCGCCCGGGGCGCCAGCCGATGGGTCACCAGATCGGCACCCAGGTTGAGGACGACGGTCAGGACGCCGAAGACGACGGCGAGACCCTGCACCACGGGCACGTCCCGCTCGGCGACGGCGTTCAGCAGCACGGTCCCGAGGCCCGGGATCACATACAGGGCCTCCACGACGACGACCCCGCACAGCAGCCAGTCGATGGTGCGGGCCAACTGCTGGGCGGCGGGAGCGAGGGCGACCGGCAGGGCGTGGGCGTATCGGACCTTGGCTCCGGAGACGCCGTAGCGACGGGCCTGCGCCACGTACGGGGAGGCGAGCGCGTCGACCATGCCGGCGCGCACCAGCCGGGACAGCGAGCACACCGGCCGGGACAGCAGGACGAGCACGGGCAGCACGAGCGCGGCGGGGTGGCCGAGCAGGTCGGTGCCGTAGCCGACGGCGGTCGGCGGCAGCCATTCCAGCCGGAGCGCGAGGACGGTCACCAGCAGACTTCCGAGAGCGAATTCGGGCACCGCGTACACGGCGAGCGTCACGGAGCTGACCAGCCGGTCGACCAGGCGGCCTTCGTACCGGGCGGCCAGCACCCCGAGGCCGAAACCGGCCGGAACGAGCAGCGCCGCGGCGAGCGCGGCCAGCAGCAGGGTCGGCCCGAAGCCGTCGGCGATGTACGTACTGACCGGGCGGCCGGAGGTGAGCGA
This sequence comes from Streptomyces sp. BRA346, assembly GCF_052851135.1. Taxonomy (NCBI): domain Bacteria; kingdom Bacillati; phylum Actinomycetota; class Actinomycetes; order Kitasatosporales; family Streptomycetaceae; genus Streptomyces; species Streptomyces sp. BRA346. Next base: position 45,760 of record NZ_JAIWIH010000051.1, read on the forward strand.
GGTCCCGAGGTCGCCGTGGAGCAGGCCCACGGCCCAGTCGGCCAGCCGCTCGTAGGCGGGCCGGTCCAGGTGCAGCGACTCACGGATGGCGGCGATGCGCGCGGGGTCGGGCTGGTCGCCGGCCAGGGCGACCGCGGCGTCGCCCGGCAGCGCCTCGGTGAGCGCGAAGACCAGCAGCACCACGGCCACGGTCTGCGCGACGCCGAGCAGCAGCCGCCGGGCGACGAAGGATCGCAGTGGGCTCATGCGAGCCACACCTTGTCGAAACGCGCCCAGTCGAGGGTGTTGGCGGGGGCCTTGGACTCGACCCCCTTGACGTTGCGCGCGGTTCCGAGGATCGCGTCGGCGAAGCCCCACACCAGGAAGCCGCCCTCGGAGTACAGGCGGCGCTGCATGCGCGCGTAGACGGCGGCGCGGTCGGCCTTGTCCTTGGTGGACTGGGCCCGCTGGTAGAGCGCGTCGAAGTCCTTGTGGTGCCACTTGGTGGCGTTCGTGCTGGAGTCGATGAGCAGCCGCTGGGAGATGTGGGCCTCGATGGGCATGGCGCCGGAGCGGTAGGAGCACAGGGCGCCGCTGTCCAGGATGTCGCTCCAGTACGAGTCCTTGCTGCCCGTCTTCACCTTGATGGTGACGCCCGCCTTCGCGGCCTGGTCGCGGAAGATGCTCGCGGCCTCGGTGAACCCGGTGGCCACCGCCGAGGTGTCGAGGGTGACCTTCAGCTTCTCGGCACCGGCCGCCTTCAGCAGGGCGCGGGCCCGGTCGAGGTCCTGTTCGCGCTGCGGGAGGCCGTCGGCGTAGTACTCGTAGCCCTTGCCGAACAGATCGTTGCCGATCACCCCCGCGCCCGACAGGGCGCCGTCGATCAGTTCCTTGCGGTCGGCGATCAGGAAGAACGCCTGGCGCACCCGCTTGTCGTCGAAGGGGGCCCGGTCGGTCTTCATCGCGAAGCCCTGCATGTCGCTGCCCCGGAGCCGGATGACGGTGATCTGCCCCTTGCCCTCGTGGGCGCGGGCGGTGGTGGGGTTGAGTTCGTGGGCGTACTCGACCTGCCCGCCGAGCAGGGCGTTGACCCGGGCGGACTCCTCGTTGGCGATGACGAACTCCAGCTCGTCGAGGTGCGGGGCACCGTCCCAGTAGTCCTCGTTGCGGCGGAAGACGGCAGACCGGCCGGGAGAGAAGGACACGAAACGGAACGGGCCGGAACCGATCGGCTTCTTGTCGAAGTCGGTGGCGCCCTCCGGCACGATGTACGCGCCGAACGCGGCCAGGACGTTGGGGAATTCGGCGGTGGGCCGCTTGAGGACGAACTCGATGCCCCGCTCGCCGGTCGCGCGGCTCGCGTCGAGGTCGATGGGTTCCAGGGACGCCTTGGCGCGGAACGCCTTCTGGGGATCGGCGATGCGGCGGTAGCTGTGCAGCACGTCCTTGGCGGTGACCGGCCTGCCGTCGTGGAACGTGGCCTTGCGGAGGGTGACCTGCCAGCGGTCCAGGGTCTTGTTCGCCTCCCACTTCTCGGCGAGTCGGGGCTGGGCGGACAGGTCGGCGTCGTAGTCGGCGAGCTTGTCGTAGAGGGCCTTCGCACGGGCGGCGTCGGCGAAGAGGTTGGTCAGGTGCGGGTCGAGGGTCTCGCTCGCGCCACCGCCGGCGAACGCTGCGCGCAGCCGTCCGCCGCGCCGGGGGGGACCGGCGCTGCCGTCCCCTCCCGGGGTGTCGTCGGTGCCGCCGCATCCGGTGAGCGCGAACGCGCCGAGTGACGCGGCACCGGCGGCGGCGAGGAAGCCGCGGCGGCGCAGGCCGGGGAAGTGGTGCTCGTCCAACTGATCGCCCACGGGAAGAAGGTGGCGGGCGGGTTCGTCATGCATGGGGATTCCTCGGGGTGTGAGAAGTGGCGACGGGACGCGGGCGCGGCCCTCAGGAAGCCGAGGGGGCGGGCTCGGTGACGCGGGCGACCACGTGCAGCCGGTCGGCGTCGGTCGTACGGCCGGGGGAGTGGCCCTCGCGCCAGGGCGGCTCGGTGCGCGGACCCGGTCCGTCGTGCAGCTCCAGGACCTCGAAGCCGTGCGCGGCCAGGAGATGGCGCAGCTCCTGCGGGAACAGCAGCCGCCACGCGGAGTGCTGTTCCACGGGCGCGGATCCGTCGTCCGCGGTCCATACGCGGGTACGGCGCAGGAGCTGGGCCGTGCGGTCCACCGTGAGCGTGGTGGTGGACCGGTAAGCGGTGCCCTGCCAGGTGAACTCACCGACCGCAGGCGCGTCGAGCAGGTCCGTACGGCCGAGGAAGTAGGCCCCGTTGCGCATCTCCGCCACGAGCAGCCCGCCCGGGACGAGGGCGCGCCGGCAGGACGACAGGAAGCCGTCGAGCTGGGCGTTGGTGTGGCAGTACAGCAGCGCGCTGTCCAGGCACACCACCGCGTCGGACATGCCCTGTCCCAGGTCGAACCCGTGCAGGTCGGCGCGGACGTACGCGGGCCCCGGGTGGTGCCTGCGGGCGTGCGCGAGCATCGTCTCGGAGAGATCGGCCCCGGTCACGTCGCGGCCCGCGCCGTGGAGGTGGGCGGCGTCGCGGCCGGTGCCGCAGCCCAGGTCCAGGACGCGCGGCCCGGCGCCGTGCCGGCGCAGGCAGTCCTCCGTCCAGCGGGCGGCCAGCCGATCAGGATCGGGAAACCTGGCCTCGTACAGCTCGGGGTTGTCGGTGAGCAGATTGTGGGCGCCCGAGCCCGCCGTGGTGGTCGTCATGTCGTCTCCCTCTTCTCCCTCGTCTCCTTCGTCGCACCGTGTCCGGGGTGGCCGGATACCACGGCCGGGGCAGCGGACTTCGGTGTCGTCGGCAGGGAGCCCAGCCGGTGCAGCCAGGCCACGCCGAGTGCGGAGGCGAGCCCGAACAGCGCACAGCACGCCCAGGGCAGCCAGTCGGCGTCGCCCCGCTCGCCGGCGTCCATGGCCCAGCCGACGACGGCGTTGCCGAGGGCGGCGGCGATGCCCGAGACCACGTAGAAGATGCCGAAGTACGTGCCCGTCAGCTCGGGCCGTCCGAAGCCGGGGACGAGTTCCATCACGAATGGCTGCGCGACCATCACCCCGAGGTAGAGCAGCAGCGCCCCGACCAGCACGGGCAGGGCGCGCAGTACCGCGTCGGCGATGCCGTCCGGTCCGCCGGAGCCGCCCGCCACCAGCGTGGGCGGCAGGAACGCCAGCGCCATCAGACCGAGCCCTACGGTGATCCAACGCGCCCGGTCGCCGCTCACCTTCAGGGCGCGGGTGATGCGCAGCTGGAGCGTGAGGTTGGCGAGGGTGCCGACGAGGAAGACGAGCCCGGCGGCGCCGTCCCAGCCGGTGGCCCGGCGTGCTCCGTCGGGCAGCAGCAGATAGAGCTGGTTCTCCAGGGTGAACATGCCGACCATGGCGAGCGCGAACGCCAGGAAGGCGCGGTGGCCGAGCACCTCGCGCCAGTCCGCGAGCACCGTGCCCTTGCTCGGCTCCACCTCGCGCGCGGGCAGCACCAGGGCCTGCGCCACGGTGAGGACCGCGAAGATCGCGGCGGCGGTGAGCGCCGAGGTACGGAAGTCCACCAGGAGCAGTGCGCTGCCGAGCAGCGGGCCGATCAACGCGCCCGTCGTGGCGAAGACGTTGAACAGGGCGAACGCCTCGGCCTTGCGCTCTCCCGCCTCCTGCGCGATGTAGGCACGCACGGCGGGGTTGAACAGCGCCCCGGCGAACCCGCTGAGCACGGACGCGGCGATCAGGACGGCGAGGCTGTCGCCGAGCGCGAACAGCGCGAACCCGACCGTGCGCAGGGCGCATCCGGCGATGATGACGCCGCGGGCACCGAGCCGGTCGGCCGCGGAGCCACCGATGATGAACAGGCCCTGCTGGCTCAGGTTGCGCACGCCGAGGACGATGCCGACGACGGCGGCCGACATGCCCAGGTTCTCGTCGAGGTGGGTGGCGAGGTAGGGGATGAGCAGGTAGAAGCCGGTGTTGACGCCGAGCTGGTTGACCAGCAGCAGCTGGATCGCGACAGGGAAGCGGCGCATCTCATGCCACGTCTTCACGGCTCACCTCCCGCATCTGGACTCCGAGCCCGGGAGCGGTGTTCGCGCGGACGAAGCCGTCGGCACCGCCGATGCCCGACCACGGGTCGTGGGCCAGCAGCAGGTGTCCGTCGAGGTCGGCCCAGCGGGCGCGGTCGGCGAGGTGGACAGCGGGCGCCAGGCCGAGGCTGCTGGCGGTCAGACAGCCCAGCATCAGCGCGGTGCCGCTGCCCTCGATCGCCTCGGCGATGCGCAGGGCGGCGTGCACACCGCCGCACTTGGCGAGCTTGACGTTGACGCCCTGGACGCGTCCGGCAAGACGGCGTACGTCCTCCAGGCCCACGGCGTCCTCGTCGGCGATGATCGGCACGGGTGAGCGCTCGGCGAGAGTTCCCAGCGCGTCCGGGTGGCCTGGTGCGAGGGGCTGTTCGACGGCCTCCACACCGAGTTCGGCGAAGCGCGGCAGCAGCGCCATGGCCTGCGCCACGGTCCAGGCGCCGTTGGGGTCGAGGAGCAGCCGGACACCGGGTGCCGCGTCGCGGATGACGCGTACGCGCTCCACGTCGTCCTCGGGGTCGGGGGTTCCCGCCTTGACCTTGAGGACCTCGAAGCCGCGCGCGGCGAGGCGGCGGGCCTCGGCCGCGGCACGGCCCGGCGAGGTGATGCCGATGGTGCGTGCGGTGGCGGCGCCGGGAGGTTCGGGGGCGCCGAGGAGGCGGTGCACGGGGGTGCCCTCGCGCTTGCCGACCAGGTCCAGGAGCGCCGCGTCGAGGGCGGCGGTCACGGCCGGGGGAGTGCTCGCCCCGGGCAGCTCGCCCGTCCGCAGGGCTTCCAGGGCGCTCTCGGGGTGGCGAAAGCGGCCCAGGTCCGTGCCGACGGCCGCGAGGAGTCGTCGCAAAGTCTCGGCATCGAGGCCGTAGTAGACGCTGGTGACGGCCTCGCCGTGGCCGCTGACCCCGTCGTGTTCGACGCTGAGCCATACCGCGTCGCGGGCGGCCATCGTCGAGCGTGAGATGCGCAGCGGCTCGGTGAGGTTCAGACGGATGGTGCGCTGGCTGGCTTTCACAGGTTTTCTTCCGGGTGGTGGGGGACGGCCCCCGGTGGGGCGGGCCACAGCAGGTCGGCAGTCAATGGGTCGGTGACCCTCGTACATCGCGTCCAGCCCGTGGCCTCGGCCGCACCGGCGTGCGGGATCTCGACGGGCCGGGTGGCCGCCGTGGCCGGGTCGAGGCCGTGGGCGGCAGCGAAGTCGTCGTCGTAGACGGTGTCGAGGTAGCGGTGCGGGCCGTCGGGGAAGATGGTGGCGACGACCGCCCCGGGGTGGACGCGGGCGGCCCAGGCGGAGACCCGCGCGACCGCGCCGGTGCTCCAGCCGCCGCTGACGAAACTCCCCCGGGCGAGCCGACGGCAGCTGTCCACGGCTTCCGCCGGGCCGACCCAGTGGACCTCGTCGAAGGCGTCGTGGGCGACGTTGCGCGGGTGGATACTGCTGCCCAGCCCGCGCATCAGACGGGGCCGCGCGGGCTGACCGAAGATCGTGGAGCCGGTGGCGTCGACGCCGACCAGCCGGAGCGCGGGCCAGTGCCGCCGCAGCGGGCCGATGATCCCCGCGCTGTGGCCACCGGTGCCGACGCTGCACACCAGGACGTCCAGGTGGTCGAGCTGGGCGGCGAGTTCAGCGGCCAGTGACGCGTAGCCGGCGACGTTGTCGGGGTTGTTGTACTGGTCGGGCCAGTACGCGCCGGGCAGTTCGGCGAGCAGCTCCCGCAGCCGGGCGAGGCGGGCGGCCTGCCAGCCGCCCCTCTCCGCCGGACGGTCCACCAGCTCCAGCCGCACTCCGTGGGCGCGCAGCAACTGGCGCATGGACGGTTCCAGTTCGCTGTCGCCGACCAGCACCACGGGGTGGCCGAGGGCCTGTCCGGCGAAGGCGAGCCCGATGCCGAGGGTGCCGGAGGTGGACTCCACCACCGGTGCGCCGGGGCGCAGTTCGCCCCGTTCGCTGGCGCCCAGCAGCATCGACACGGCGGCCCGCGCCTTCATACCGCCCGCCGCGAGCCCTTCGAGCTTGGCCCAGAAGCCGGGGTGTGGACCCGGCAGGTCGGAGGCGATGCGGACCATGGGCGTACGGCCGAGCAGGGCGAGCAGTTCCCGGCGGGCTGTGGGACGGACGGCTGTCGCGGTCACCGGGCACCCCCGGGGCGGTCGGCCCGGTAGTGGTGGACGGTGCCGGGACCGCCGTCCAGCCAGAAGAACGGGTACGGTTCGGCGCACACCGCGCTCACCCCGTGCCCCAGGAGCCGGGGCAGTACGGCGCTGCCGGTCTGCGCGAACAGCACCAGCCGCTTGCCGTTCCGCAGTGCGTGTTCGCGCAGCGGCTCGAAGGTTCCGTTGCCGAGTGTCATCCCGGAGACGAGCAGCGCGTCGCAGCGGGCGGCCTCGGCGAGCGCGTCGGTGACGACCGGCTCGTCCCACTCCGTCACCCCACCCTTGAGGTCGCACGGCACATAGCCGATTCCGTGCGAACGCAGCGCCTCCAGGAGGGAGTTGACGACGCCGATCACGAGCACCGTCGCCCCCGGCGGCTGGTCGAGCAGTTCGACGACGGCCCGCGCCCGCGCCCGGGACTTCTCCAGCGACGTCCCGGCGGGGAGTGCGACCGGACGGGCCCCGTGCTCCGGGGTGTGCGGAGCGATGTGCATCAGGTAGGCGTCGAGCGCGGCCACCCGCACCGGAAGCAGCGGATGGTCCAGAAGCCCGGCCACATCGGCGCCGACGCACTCCTCCACGGCGCTGTCGGGCAGGGCGCCGGGCTCGACCGCGCACGAGCCGACGGCCTCGGCGAGCCGCAGGCTGAGCACCTCGTTGCGGTAGCCGGTGCCGCGCCCGTCGTGCCGTACGGCCTGCCGCGTGGTGAAGGCCACGGCGATCCGCCGGGTACGCGGGTCGGGTCCGAGTTCGCCGGAGCGGACCCGCCTCACGAGATCGTCGTACGTCGCCCCGCGGATCACGGAAGGGGCCCAGGCGGTGTTGCCGACGGATATGTCGGAGGTGTCGGCGGTCATCGGATCACCAGTCCGGACCGCACCTCGGCGAGCAGCGCCTCGACCCGCTTCCGGGCTCCGACCCCGTCCGGGTCCCCGGCCATCACGTGCCCGAGGTACTCGTTGTTGCTGCCCGCCGCCTTCACCTGCCTGCCCGGCTCCGCGAGCTGGACCTCCAGCACGCCGGGAGCGTCCCGTAGCGGGGCGCCGTCCAGCGAGGCGAGCGTGCCCGTGCGCTCCGGCACGAGGAAGCCGATGGCGGCACTGCGCAGCCCGGTGTCCGTGCGCCGCAGATCGGGGGCGCGGCCGAGGCTGACGTCCACGCAGGCGGCGGCGAGGTCGATGCCGGTGACGTGGCGGACGAGTTCGGTGATGCGGTTCCCGGCGGGGCGCGGGTTGACCTCGACCACGCGCGGCCCGGCGGAGGTCAGCTTGACCTCGGTGTGCGCCACCACGCCGTCCACCAGCCCGAGCGCCTTGAGCGCGCTCAACGTGGTCTGCTCGGCGGCCTCCGTGTCGGCGGCCGTCAGCGCGGCGGGGAACATGTGCCCGGTCTCGATGAACGCGGGCACCCCGCCGACGCTCTTGTCGGTCACGCCCACCACATGGACCGCACCCCCGTGCGACACCGTCTCGACACTCACCTCGGGGCCGTCCAGCAGCTCTTCGAGCAGGACCGTGGGCGCGCGTCGCTGCCCGCGCGCATTGACCGGGAAGTCGGCCAACGCCGCGCAGGCAGCGGCGAGTTGGCCCTCATCGTCCACGCGCCGTACGTACATGCCCGCGCACAGGTCGACGGGCTTGACGACCAGCGGGTAGCCGATCTCCCGCGCGGCCCGCGCGATGTCCGCCCACTCCTCGTGCACGGCGAAGCGGGGCCCGGGCACCCCGGCGTCGGACAGGACGCGACGGGTGGCGTCCTTACGGCAGGCGTTCTCGACCGCCTCCGGCCTCGACCCCGGCAGGCCGAGGTGTCCGGCGATACGCGCGACCGTCGGCAGGTAGTAGTCGCAGGAGGTGATCGCCCCGTCGAAGCCGAACACCGCGTGCAGCCGCTCGACCTCCGGCAGCAGCGCCTCGGTGTCATTGGTGTCCGCGGTGATCACGTTGCGCGCCCCGAGCAGCGGGTGTGCCGCGCCCTCGGGAGCGGAACGCAGATAGTGGTGCAGGTCGCGGGTGAGGAAGGTGAACTCGTGCCCACCCTCGCGTATCGCCCGTGGCAGCAGTCGGCTCATCGACCCGACCCAGCTCTCGACCACCAACAGATGAGCCACAGCTCCCCTTTTCCAGTCGTGTGGGATACCGTCGCGGACACGCTATCGATAATCGTTTTCATTGTCACCTGATGGAACGAAGTCCCGAGGAAGAAATCGTTGTGACCTCACCCATGCACCGCACGGCACTGCTGTGCGCCCTGACGGCCGTCGCCACGACGGTCGGCCCCGCCGCGCCCGCCCAGTCCGCCGCCCCTGTCTCCTCCGCGGGTTCGGCACCCGCGCTCCGCTTCGGCGCCTGCCCCGCATCCGTACCCGAGCCGCCCGCCCCGGAGCGCGTCGAGTGCGGGCGGCTGAGCGTGCCGCTGGACTGGAACCACCCCCGTGGACCGCGCATCGACATAGCCGTCTCGCGCGTCCGTGCCTCCGGCACGCCCGCCGAGCGGCGCGGCGCCCTGCTGGTCAACCCCGGCGGGCCGGGCGGTTCCGGGCTGCCCTACGCGGTCACCAAGCGGGCCAAACTCCCCGAGAGCGTGCGCCGTTCGTACGACGTCATCGGCTTCGACCCGCGCGGCGTCGGCCGGAGCGCACCCGTCGACTGCGGCCCGATGGGCGGCCTCTTCCGCAGCCCCGGAGCGGATCCCGTACCCGTCGGCCCGGCGGCGGAGGAGAAGTATCTGGCATCGCTGCGAGGCGTGGCCGACGACTGCGCGGCGGGCGCGGAAGACACCCTGCCGTACCTGTCCACCGACCAGACCGCACGCGACATGGACGCGATACGCGCAGCGCTCGGCGAACGGAAGACCGACTTCCTCGGCGTCTCCTACGGCACCTACCTCGGCGCCGCCTACGCCGCCGCCTTCCCGCATCGCACGGGCCGGATGGTCCTGGACAGCGTCGTAGGACCCTGGGACTGGTACGACTTCGACGTCATCCAGAGCCGGGCACTGCTGCGGCAGCGTGACACCTTCTTCGCCTGGACGGCCGCCCATCCGGGCCACTTCCGCCTGGGCGGCAGCGCGGAGGCCGTACGCCGGGCCTACCTGCGCGTACGCGGTGGACTCACCGCCGCCCCCGTGAACGCCTTCGGCCCCGCGGAGTTCGACCGAGCCGTGTACCGCGCCCTCGGCCGCACCGAACGCTGGGCGGATCTCGCCGACGGTCTGCGCCGCTACCTGCGCGACGGCAGCCCCGCCGGGCTCCGTCCCGACGAGGACTTCACCGGCCCGGACTCACGCAACTACGAAGCGGCCAACCGCATCGTCAAATGCGCCGACGGCCCCGGCCCCACACCCCGGCGGATCGTGACGGACATCCGCCGCACCCGACGCCTCGACCCCCAGCCGGTCCTCACCGGCATGGAGGCGTCCACCTGTGCCTACTGGCACCACCACCCCGCCCGCCGCACCCCGCTCGGCAGCCCCGACGCGCCGCCCGCTCTGCTGGTGGCCTCCGCCCACGACCCCGTCACGCCCATCGAGGGGGCGCGCCGCATGCGCCATCACCTGCCGGGTTCACGCCTGATCACCCTCGACAACGACTACTCCCACGGCGTGTTCGCCAGCCGTGGCAACGCCTGCGTGGACGACGCCGTGGCCACGTACCTCGTCGACGGGGCGGAGCCGAGGGCGGATGTGCGCTGTGCGGGGCCCGGTCTGCCCTCGGTGCCGTGAGACACGCCGAGCGTTTTTGAAAAGCGTTTTCATTTGGCTAGTGTGGCGGGATCCGGGCGGCGCGGCACCGGATCCCGCCGCCCGCGCTGCCGCACGCTCGGCCCAGGCCGGACAGGGAGGAACCCTCAGTGACACACACCGCGCACCAGGAGTACACCGTGCGCCCCGCGACACCGGACGACGTCGACGGCGCGCGCCGGGTCATGCTCGACACCTTCTACCGGGAGTTCGGCTACGGATACGTACCCCAGTGGCACCGTGACACGGTGGACATCAAGGACACGTATCTCGACGACCCGCGGCATCTGCTACTCGTGGCCGTCCACCAGGGCGAGGTGGTCGCCACGACCGGCGTACGGTCCGGCGGCCCCGCCCACCCGCCGCACCCCCGCCGGCTCGCAGAGCGCTACCCGAAGGACACCACGGCACAACTGGTCCGCGTCTACGTGCACCCCGAACACCGGCGCCGCGGGCTTGCCCGCACCCTGGTCGAGGCGGCCCGCGACTTCGTCGCGGACACCCCCGGCTACGACCGCATCTATCTGCACACCAACGTCGACATCGACGGTACGGAACCCTTCTGGCGAAGCCTGGCCAAGGAGGTGTTCGACGCTCGCACCACCGGCGAACACGGCCCGGGCGTCGCCACGGTGCACTTCGAGATGCCGATGTGACGACCCGCCGCACACCGGGGCCGGTTGCCCACCTTGCCCCCAGTGTGCGGCGCCGTCGTTCAGGCCGGTTGGGGAGCTGTCTTCCTGGCTCCCCACCGTCGGGTGCGGTAGGTGCCCGCCACTCGGCAGACGAGGTAGATGGTGAACGAGATGGTCGTGACGTAGGGGCTGATGGGGATGGAGCTGCCGAGGGCGAGCAGGATGCCGCCCTCGATCGAGGCGACGGCGAAGACCACACTGAGCACCGGCAGCAGCACGGGCGACGCGGTGACGCGGGCCGCGGCCGCGGCCGGGGTGACGAGGAGGGCGAGGACCAGCAGCGCGCCGACGATCTGCACCGACAAGGCGACCGCGAGTCCGAGCACGATCATGAAAGCGACGGACAGGGCGCGCACCGGCACTCCGCGGGCCTCGGCGACGTCCGGATCCGCGCTGGCGAAGGTCAGCGGCCGCCACATGGCCGCCAGGGCGACGACGACCACGGCGGAGGTGCCGAGCAACCACGACATCTGAGGAGTGTCGACGGCGACGATCTGGCCGGTGAGCAGGCCGAACTTATTGGCCGCACGGCCTTTGTAGAGGGCGAGGAAGAGCACCCCCAGGCCCAGGCCGAAGGGCATCATGATGCCGATCACCGAGTTGCGGTCCCGGGCGCGTCTGCCCAGGACCCCGATCGTGCCGGCCGCGATGAGCGAGCCGGCGATCGAGCCCGCCACGATGTTCGTCTCCAGCAGCAACGCGGCCGAGGCGCCCGCGAAGGACAGCTCGCTGATGCCGTGTACCGCGAAGGGAAGGTCGCGCATGATGACGAAGACCCCGGCCAGGCCGCCGATCAGACCGAGCGCGGCGCCGGCGATGAGGGAGTTGCGGACCAGTGCCAGGAGTTCGCCGTAGTTGTCGAAGTTGAAGATCTGGTGCCAGATCCCGTCGGCGAGCGTCATGGGCGGACTCCGTCGGTCTCGTGTGCTGCGGAGGTCTCGTGGGGGTGGTGGGGCGGCGCGGGCGCGATGGGCTCGTCAGGGGCTCCGACGACCACGATCCGGCCGTGGACACGGACGACGTCGACCCGCGTCCCGTACAGCTGGGACAAGGACGAGGACGTCAGGACCTCCTCCGGTGTCCCGATGCGGTAACCGCCCCGAGCCAGATACAGCACCCGGTCCACCAGCCCGAGCACGGGATTGATCTCGTGGGTGACGAAGACCACCGCCGTGCCGTGGGAGCGGCGCCGGGCGTCCACCAGTTCGGTGACCGCCCGCTGGTGGTGCAGGTCGAGGGAGAGCAGCGGCTCGTCGCACAGCAGGATCCGGGGGTCGGTGGCCAGGGCCTGTCCGATACGGACGCGCTGCCGCTCGCCTCCGGACAGCAGGCCGACGGGGACGTCCGCGTAGGCCGAGGCGCCGACCGATTCGAGGATCTCGTCCACGCGGCGGCGGGCTGCGCTCGTGCGCGGCCGCGGTCCGAAGCGGTGCCCGTCGATCCCGAAGCGCACGAGGTCGCGGGCGCGCAGCGTCGCGTGTGCGGACAGAGCTGCCTGCTGGGGGACGTAGCCGATGTGACGGCCGGCCTCGCGCGGAGACCGGCCGAGGACGGTCAGCGTTCCGGCGGACAGTGGCCGCAGGCCCAGCAGCGCCCGTACGAGGCTGGACTTGCCCGATCCGTTGGGCCCGAGTACGGCGAGGAACTCGCCTGGCCTCACGTCGAGGTCGAGGTCGCGCCACACCGTGCGCTCGCCGTAGGCCAGGGCGGCGCCACGCAGGCTGATCAACGCGTCGGTGTCGGTGTCGCCGGGCTCGGCGTCGCCCCGGCCGGCCCGGGGCGCGGGAGCCATGGCCGGGCGCCTCACTTGTCCAGCGCGCCCGCGAGCGCGTCGACGTTGGCGGTCATCCAGCCGAGGTAGTCCTTGCCCTTCGGCAGCGTCTCGGTCACGGGCACGATCGGAATACCGGCGGCCTTGGCGGCGCCCTCGGCCTTCTTCGTCTGCGCACCGGAGGTCTGTTCGTTGTAGACGAGCGCCTTGACCTGCTTGCCCGTGAACAGCGCCAGGGTGTCCCGCAGGGTCTTCGGGGAGACGTCGTCGCCCTCTTCGATGGCCTCGCTGAACTCCTCGGGCGTCTTGTTCGCCAGGCCGCTCGCCTCGGTCATGTAGAGCGGCACCGGCTCGGTGATGGCGATGCCCTCGCCGCCGTGCTTCTTCTTGATCTCCGCTTCCTTCGCCTGGAGCGGCTTGAGCTTCGACTTGAAGGTCTCGGCGTTCTTCTTGAAGGCGGCCGCGTCGCCGGGGGCGGCCTTGCCCAGGGCGGCGGCTATGCGGTCGGCGACCTTGGCGACGCTGGGGAAGTCGTACCAGACGTGCTCGTTGAGCTCACCGCCCTTCGGCGCGGTCCTGCCGGAGACCTTGACCGCGTTGATCACGTCGGCGGAGGAGTTACCGCTCTTGAGCATACGGTCGACGAAGTCGTCATAGCCGCCGCCGTTCTCGATGACGACCTTGGCCTTGGACAGGGCGAGCTGGGTCCGGGTGTCGGCCTCGTAGGAGTGCGGGTCCTGGTCGGGGTCGTTGATGATCGAGGTGACGTCGACCTTCCCGCCGCCTATTCGGTCGGCGATGTCGCCGTACACGTTCGTCGAGGCGACCACCGTGATCTTGGATGACGAGGACTTCCCGTCGCTTCCGGAATCCGACGAGCTGCCGCAGCCTGCCAGCAGGGCCAGAGAGGCACCGGTGATCAGCGCCAGGCGGCGGGGCGGGGACGTGAACATGGATCCTCCATGGCGGGTGGGAAGGGGAGTCTTCACGGGCGAGGAGCCACTCGGTCGGGCCGGGCGGACACCACGCTAATAGAAATGAATGTCAAGACCATGATTCGGTCTCGTTGGTATGAAAATCGTTGCCAAGAATTGACGTGCCCGCTAGGGAAGCGAGGTGTCCCGGCTCGGCGCCGGGCGGCAGCGGTCGCAGATCCCGGTGAGCTCGACGGTGTGCTCGACCTCGGCGAATCCGGTCGCCGCGGCCACGCCGTCCGTCCAGCGCTCGACGAGATCCGCTTCGACGGCGAGGCTGAGGCCGCAGCGACGGCAGACGAGGTAATGGCGGTGGCCGTCGTCGGGGCGCGGGCGGTAGAGCCGCTCGCCGGTCACGTCCCGTACGACGTCGACCTGACCGGCGTGTTCCAGCCTCCGGAGGGTGCGGTACACCGTGGTCAGTCCCACCGTGGTGCCCGCTGCCGCGAGCGTCGCGTGCATCGCCCTCGCGGAGACGAAGTCGGGGCAGCCGTCCAGCGCTCGCAGGACGGCGCTCCGCTGCCAGGTCGACCGCCATGCCGACGGCAGCCGCCTGGTCGGCGAACCGTGCATGACGCTTGTCTCCCACGCCTCGGCGATCACGATGTCGATGTACTCGGCGGACCGTTCGTAAGGGCCGCTCGGTCCCTCGGCGGACAATGGCGCTGGATGGATGCCGGACGGAGGTGACACCCGTCCGGCCCGCGGGCGGTGCCGCCCGGAGCCGGCCGGGTGTGCCGTGGTTCAGGGCTACGGCACCGGCACGGCCTCGTGCGGTCCGTGCTCGTGGTCGCAGCTCTCGTCGAGGCCGTAGGTCTCCCAGGCGGGGAAGGGGTCCTCCCAGGCCGCCCAGCGCGATGCGCCCTGCGCGTGCTCGTCGTCGGTGAGCAGGCATGCGGACAGGGCTTCGTGCAGGGCGGCGGGCCGCAGTCCGGTGCCGATGAAGACGAGTTCCTGGCCCCGGTCGGTGCCGGTCGCGGTGCCGGGCTCGATGCCGTCGCGTGCTCCGGAGGGTTCGAACCGGGCCACCGCTCCCGCCTGTGACCACAGCCCGGTCACGCGCGGGCGGGTGGCCAGCCAGAAGAAGCCCTTGGAGCGCAGGACGCTGCCGAAGGTCCCGCTGTCCAGCTCCATGGCGATGAAGTCCCACAGCCGGGCGGGGTGGAACGGCCGGGCGGCGCGGAAGACGGTGCTGGAGATGCCGTACTCCTCGGTCTCCGGCACATGATCGCCGTTGAGCTCCATGACCCAGCCGGGGGCCTGCTGGGCGCGTTCGAGGTCGAAGCGGCCGGTCCCGAGCACCTCCACCGGTTCCACCCGGCCGTGTGTGGCGGGCACGATACGGGCGGCCGGGTTGAGCCGGGACAGCGCCGCCGCCAGCCGTTCGGCAGTCTCGGGGGTGACCAGGTCGAGCTTGTTGAGGACGATGACGTCGGCGAACTCGACCTGGTCCATGAGGAGATCGCTGACGGTGCGCTCGTCGTCCTCGTACTGGTCCAGGCCCCGCTCGACCAGTTCGTCGCCGCCGGTGAGTTCCGGCAGGAAGCCCGCGGCGTCGACGACGGTGACCATGGTGTCGAGCCGCGCGACCTCGCCCAGCGTGGCGCCGTCGTCGCGCGGGAAGGCGAACGTGGCGGCGACGGGCATGGGTTCGGAGATGCCGCTGGACTCGATGAGGAGGTAGTCGAACCGCCCCTCCCCGGCGAGCCGCTCCACCTCTTCCAGGAGGTCGTCGCGCAGGGTGCAGCAGATGCAGCCGTTGGTCATCTCGACCAGGCGTTCTTCGGTGCGGGAGAGAGCCGCGTCGCCGTCGCGGACGAGCGCGGCATCGATGTTCACCTCGCTCATGTCGTTGACGATCACGGCGACCCGCAACCCGTCGCGGTTGTTGAGGAGATGGTTGAGGAGGGTGGTCTTGCCGGATCCCAGGAAACCCGACAGGACCGTCACCGGAAGCTGGTCGGCCATGGCCCGGTCAGCCCTCGGGCCGCAGCAGTCCGCGCCGGTAGGCGGGGACGAGCTGCCGCGGGACGCGGTGTTCGCGGCCGTCGATGGTGATCGTCACCAGCTCCGGGGTGTTCGCCTTCCACTGGGCGCGGCGGTGGCGGGTGTTGCTCCGGGACATCTTCCGCTTGGGCACGGCCATGAGATGCGTGTCCTTCCTGATCGGTGGGCGGTCGCCCTCAGCGTATATGAAAATGGGTACCGTTTCCATGTAGTCTTCGCGGTGACACTGTGTCGTCATCCCCCAGGAGGAGTTGTGCCGCTGGTGCTGCTGCGGGTACGCAGAACCGCCCACGACCTTGTGACCGCCCTCGCGCAGGCGGCGGAGTGAGTACCGGCGGGAACACGGGCCGGGGGCTGCTGGGCCTGGTGTGCGGCAACTCTCCGGAAGCCCGGGGGCGCGTACTGGATCTGCTGCGGTGTGCCGTGCCCGGCGCGCTGGTGCTCTCGGTCTCGGTGCATGCTGACGAGACCGGGAGGTACCCCTTCGTGCAGCGCTTCGCCGCCGGCGGTGAGGAACAACAGCGGGCCTCGCTGTGTCAGGGGGCGACCGGGGACCCGGCGGTGATCATCCGGCAGGACCTGGACGCCATCGCCCGCGCTGCCACGCGCCCGCATGTCGTGCTCGCCCTCCCCGACAACGTGGACGCCGTGCCGTTTCTGGCCGCCTTGTGGCGGACCCCACCGGGCAGGACCCCGCTCTCGCACCACTACGACCTGGCCCCGACCGCCGTCGGCGTGGACCCCGACCGCGTGATCAGCGACCTGCGCTGTGTGCACCGCACCGCCCACGTCTTCGGCCACCATGCGCATGCCGAGCCCCTCACGGTCGCCGAAGCGGCCGCCCGCCATGTGGAGGCCGCTCAGGTGATGGTCGTGCGGGACGGGCCGGGGGAGGATGACCGCCACCGGGAGGGATGCCGCGCTCTGCTCGGCCACCTCAACCCGTCGGCGGTGGTGCACCTCGACGGGGAGGACGGCGACGATGCCGCACTGACGGCCCTGACGCGGCCCGATTCCCGCTGGACCACGGCCGGACCGGCCGACCGCCTCGACGCCGTCGCCCCCGTCGTACGCCGCCGCGGCATCGACCACGGCGTGGCCTCGGTACTGTGGCGGTCCCGGCGCCCGCTGCACCCCGAACGGCTGGCGGAGAGCTTGCCGCGGGTCATGCCCGCGGTGGTGCGCAGCAGCGGACACCTGTGGATGGCCACCCGCCCGAGAACGGTCATCTCCTGGCGCTCGGCCGGGCGCCGGCTCGAACTGCGCGAGGCGGGAGGCTGGCTGGAGGGCGGGGACGCCGCGGCGTGGCACGCCGCCTCACCCCAGCGCCGCACGCTGGCCTCGTGGTACTGGGACCACTACTACGGCGAACGACGCAACGAGATCGTCTTCACCGGCGCCGAACTGGACGAGGACCGGCTGCGGGCCGCGCTGGACGCCGCCGTGCTCGACGACGGTGAACTGGCCCTGGGCGCCGAGCGCTGGGCCCGTCTGCCCGATCCGCTGCTCGGCGACGCGGCGGAGGACCTGGAGGGCTGACGTGTCGGCATGTGGGCCCGGCGGCCGCCCGGTGCGGTGGGTGGCCGGACCGGCCGCGGTCGGCCCGGCGCCTGGTTACCAACTGCTCTTGATCACTCCGGGGAGCTCGCCCGCGTGTGCCATCTCCCGCATCCGGATGCGGGAGAGTCCGAAGGCGCGCAGATGGCCGCGGGGGCGGCCGTCGACGGAGTCACGGTTGCGGACGCGGGTGGCGCTGGCGTCGCGGGGCTGGCGGCGCAACTCCCGCTGGGCGGCAAGGCGGTCTTCCTCCGAGGTCCGGGGATCCGCGATGACCGCCTTCAACGCGGCGCGGCGCTCGGCGTAGCGGGCGACGATCGCGCGCCGCTTCTCATTCTTGGCGATCTTGCTCTGCTTCGCCATCAGACCTTCCCTCCTCGTGCGCGGATGCGGGCCACGGCGGCCTCGATGCCGATCGTGTCGACGGTCTTGACGGCCCTGGCGCTCAGGGTGAGCCGGACATGGCGTCCCTCGCTGGGCAGCCAGTAGCGCTTGCGCTGGATGTTGGGGTCGAACCGGCGCTTGGTGCGGCGGTGGGAGTGGGAGACGTGGTTGCCGAAGCCGGGTTGCCGGCCCGTGAGTTGGCAATGGGCGGACATGGGCCCCTCCTTCTCGTGCGGGGTTGTGATGGCAGCACCGTACCAGCTTTATGAAAATGAAAATCAATCTTATGTATGCTGTCGTTCATGGCACGGAACGAACTACGCCCGATCATCAAACTGAGGTCCACCGCGGGCACCGGCTACACCTATGTGACCCGCAAGAACCGGCGGAACGACCCCGACCGGATGACCCTGCGCAAGTACGACCCGGTCGTCGGCCGCCATGTCGACTTCCGTGAGGAGCGCTGACCGCCATGAAGCCCGGCATTCACCCCACCTACCGGCCCGTCGTCTTCCGCGACCGGGCCGCCGACTTCGCCTTCCTCACCCGCTCCACCGCCACCAGTGACCACACCGTCGCGTGGGAGGACGGCAACACCTACCCGGTCATCGACGTCGAGATCTCCTCGGCGAGCCATCCCTTCTACACCGGCAACCAGCGGGTCGTGGACACCGCGGGCCGCGTTGAGCGCTTCGAGCGGCGCTACGGGCGCGGACGGAGGGACCGGTGAACGCGGACGAGCCCCGGCTGCCCGTCGCCGTCGTCGGCGGACTGCACGCCGACGCGCGCCGGGCGGCCGTCGAGGAAATCCTGCGTACGGTGCCCGGCTCCGTGGCGCTCCACCACGACCTGTCGGCCGCCACCGACCGCGCCGTGCGCCGCACCGTGCGCGACGCCTCGGGCCTACTAAGCAGCGGTGACGCGCCGCTGGTGAACGACTGCGCGTGCTGTGCCCTGCGCGAGGACATGGTCCCTGAACTGCTGCGCCTGGCCACCGGCGGCGGACACCGGCTCGCCGTCGTCGAACTGTGGGACTCGGTCGAGCCCCAGGCCATGGCAGCCATCATCGCCGCCGAGGGCGCGCCGCTGGAGCTGACCGGGGTGGCCACCGCGATCGACCCGGCTCTGATGGTGCCGTATCTCGCCAACGGCGACGACCTCGCCGAGGTCGGTCTCGCCGCGGCCCCGACCGACCAGCGGACCGTCGCGGACACCTTCGCCCGGCAGCTGGAGTACCCCACCGTGATCGCCGTCGCCGAGGACACCTCATGTGAGGAGCCCGCGGACGACGCTGACCACACCCTGCTGACCCAGCTCACCCCGGGCGCACGGCAGGTGAGTGTCGACGAGGGGGCTCTGGGGGCGGCGCTGCTGACCGGGTTCGACGTCGAGGCGGCGGCCGCCCGTCAGTATCCGGCCTGCGCGCTGCTGCCGCAGGAGGGCGATGAACACGGGGTGAGCACCCTGGTCTGGCGCCGCGACCGCCCCTTCCACCCGGACCGGCTCTATGCGGCGCTGGAAGATCTGAGCTGCGCCGCGGCCCGCAGCCGAGGCCGCTTCTGGCTGGCCGACCGGCCCGACACCCTGCTGTCGTGGGACGCCGCGGGCGGTGCCCTGTGCGTGGAGTCCGCCGGGCCGTGGCTGGCCGCGCTGCCGGACGCCGCCTGGGAGATGGTGCCGGCCGAGCGCCGGGTGGCCGCTTCGCTGGACTGGCACCCCGAACACGGCGACCGCTGCCAGCACCTCACCTTCACCTCGCCCGGCCTCGATCGCGACGGTCTGATCGCCCTGCTGGACTCGTGTCTGCTCACCGACGCCGAGTACGCGGCGGGGCCGGACGGTTGGAAGAAGCTGTCGCACGCCTTCGACGACCTGCTCGACCCGGTGTCCTGAACGAGGACGGGCACCGTACGGAAAGGAACTGATCATGTCCCGACGCATCGGCACCAAGCGCCCGGACCCCAAGCGTCGCCGCGTCAACCCGCTCGACGCGGCCGGTATCACCTACGTGGACTACAAGGACACCGACCTGCTGCGGAAGTTCATCTCCGACCGCGGCAAGATCCGCAGCCGCCGGGTGTCCCATGTGACGCGGCGGCAGCAGCGGCAGATAGCCCGCGCCATCAAGAACGCCCGCGAAATGGCCCTGATCCCTTACGGCTCCCGATAGCCGCTCCGGTCGTTGGGGGTTGGTCATGCCGATGACCAACCCCCAACGGCTTTCGGCGGCAATGCCGTCGAGGGGGAGTGGACGACGTACCGTCTGCCTCAGCTCGCGCAGCTGCTGCGGGTCGGACCCGGGGCGGGCTCCCGGTGGCACAGGGGCGGCTGTCCTAGGTCCGCGGTGGATTGGCAGTCGGCGCAGACGCCGGTGAGTTCGACGGTGTGCTCCACCGCGGCGAACCCGGTATCCGTCCCGATCCGCTCCGCCCACCGCTCCACCACCTCGGAGTCAACCGGCCGGCTCCGGCCGCAGCGGCGGCAGATCAGGTAGTGGCGGTGCCCCTCGGCGGGGCGTGGGCGGTAGAGCCGTTCCCCGGTGTCGTCGCGTACGACATCGACACCGCCGGTGGCCTCCAGGTGTCGCAGGGTGCGGTAAACGGTGGTCAGCCCGATCGGGACCGACTCGGCGGCCAGCAGCGCGTGCAGTTCCTGGGCCGAGACGAAGTCCTGGCAGCCGGTGAGGGCGCGCAGGACGGCGGATCGCTGCCGGGTCCTCCGGCTGCTCACGGCAGATCACCTCCACTGACGCTCGGCTGGAAGCGGTATGTGTCACTCCACCATAGATGAAAATGAAAGCCATCGCCGTATGAATGGTGACTCATGTGTGTGAGGCCGCTCGGCCCGGCGTCAGGGAGGGGGCGGGGCGACCGATTCCCGAACAGACGTCCGCCCCCGGTCCCTCGCCGCTAATGTGTGCCTGCGGATGTCGCCGTGAGGAAGAGTTATCTGAGGGGAGGCGCAGTGGAGAGCGATGTCGATGTCGCGCCACCGCTGCCCGAGGGCCGTACCCACGAGCGGACGCCGTCGGTCGCGCACCCCGATGGGGGCGGCAGGCTGCGTGTGGCCGCGCGCATCACCTCCCATGCGCTGATCGCGGGCTTTCCCGTGGCGGTGATCGGCGTCGTCGCCCTCGTGCTGGGGCCTGAGATTTCCGCCGGGCTCGACCACCGTGCGGTGGCGGCGTGGCGGACGGTGTTCACCGCGATCGTCATTCAGGGGGTGCCGTTTCTTCTGCTGGGCACTCTGGTGTCGGCCGCGATCAGCGCGTTCGTACCGGCGTGGGTGTTCACCCGGGTGCTGCCGCGCAATCCGGCGCTCGCGGTGCCGGTGGCGGGTGCGGCCGGGGCGGTGCTGCCGGGGTGCGAGTGCGCGTCGGTCCCGGTGGCGAGCAGCCTGATGCGGCGCGGGGTGACCCCTGCGGCGGCGCTGGCCTTCCTGCTGTCGGCCCCCGCCATCAACCCGATCGTGCTGATGGCGACGTACGTGGCCTTCCCCGGCAACCCCTGGATGGTCGCGGCCCGTCTGATCGCCTCGCTGCTGACCTCCGTCGCCATGGGGTGGCTGTGGCTCAGGGTGGGGCGTGAGGAGTGGTTGCGGCTGCCGAAGGGGCCGGTCGGGCACACGCCCGGCGCGAGCCGGGCGGAGGAGTTCCGGGTCTCGCTCCAGCACGACTTCCTGCACGCCGGGGGCTTCCTGGTGGTCGGCGCGGCGGCCGCGGCCACGTTCAACGTCGCGGTGCCGCACTCCGTGCTGCGGCTCTTCTCCGACTCCCCGTGGCTGTCGGTGGCCCTGCTGGGGCTGCTCGCGGTGGTCCTCGCGGTCTGCTCCGAGGCCGACGCGTTCGTCGCCGCCTCGCTCACCGGATTCTCGCCCACCGCCCGGCTCGCCTTCATGGTCGTCGGCCCGATGGTGGACCTGAAGCTGATCGCCCTTCAGTCGGGCACCTTCGGACGCGCTTTCGCGCTGCGCTTCTCGGCGGCCACCTGGGTCTCGGCGGTGCTGTGCAGCGCCGTGGTGGGGTGGTGGCTGCTGTGAAGCGCAACATCCAGGTGCTGCTGCTCCTGTTCACCGGCGTCGGCCTGCTGCACATCGCCCTGCTGACCGACCTCTACCTGCGCTATGTACGGCCCGGCCTGCGGCCCGCGCTCATCGCCTCCGGAGTGGTGCTCATCGTGCTCGGCGCGGTCAGCGCCGCCCGCGACGGCTTCCCCTTCAACCGTCCGCGCATGGACCACGGTCATGGCCACGACGGTCACGATCACTCCGGGGGCCCGCGGATCGCCTGGCTGCTGTACGTACCGGCCCTGACCATCCTGTTCCTCGCGCCGCCCGCCCTCGGCTCGTACACCGCCGCCCGCGACGACACCAAGGCGGCGGCGCCCACCGCCCCGGACAGCCTCTACCCCGCCCTTCCGCGAAACGGGGTCGTCGAGATGTCGTTGAACGACTTCAGCTCCCGCGCCGTCTGGGACACCGGCGGCACCCTCAAGGGGCGCACCGTGCGTCTCACCGGCTTCGTCACCCCCGGACACCACGGCACCTGGTACGTCAGCCGCCTGGCCATCAGCTGCTGCGCCGCCGACGCGACGGTGCGCAAGATACGGGTGCACGGGGCCACGGCGCCGCCCGCCGACGCCTGGGTCACCGTCACCGGCACCTGGCATCCCACCGGCACGGTGGGTACGGACGACGCCAACCCCGCCCTGGACGCCGAGACGGTCAAGCGCGTTCCCGCGCCCAAGGACCCGTACAACGATGTGGTGGTGACCCGGACGGGTCGTTGACAACAGTGGCACGAGGTTCAGCCCCAAGCCGTTGGCCTGGGGCTTCTCCGGTGTTCCCGGGGCGGGGAGGCCGAAGGCCAGCCGTCGCGGAACTCAGTGGTGGTGGCGACGGCCAGGGGAGCGGTCAGTGGTCGTCCCAGTGACCCTCGTGCTCGGCGTGGCGGTGGCCGTCGTGGACGTAGTCCACGTGGTTGCCGTGTGGTACGGCGACGTGTCCGCAGTCGGCGTTGTGCTGGTGGTCGTGGCCTTCGTGGACGGTGTGGCCACTGGGCTCGCACTCGTCGACGTGGTCGTCGTGTGTCCGGTGCAGGTGGCCGTCGTGGACGTAGTCGGTGTGGTCGTCGTGCGGGAACGCGACGTGGCCGCAGCCGCTGCCATGCTGGTGGGAGTGGTCGGTGTGGGGTGTGTGCGTGCTGGTTGTCATGGGGGCACCTTCTTTCTCCCCCCTGGCACATTGTGCACTTGGGCCACACCTCACGCTACGGTTCGGCGCTCAGGACGTGCATTCCTGTCCCCTGGGGAGCGGGAACGGGCAACGAGGACATGGCTGTTCCCGACCTGCCAGACCGGCCCCACCTGCGCGAACCCCGCCTGCCGGAGCAGCTCGACATGCCGGGACAGCGTCAGACCGTTGTGGTCGCCGCGCCCGTCCGGGTGGTGTGGTGGTTGCTTTCCGTGGCGCTCGGCCAGCAGGTCGGCCGCCGTCGCCATGCCGGCCCCATCGGGTCGTACCTGTACCGCTCGAAAAGCCATCGTCGCAGGTGAGCGGAGTGCAGTCAGTTCGCAGGGATGATGCCTTCCGTGATCGTGTCCTTGCTGTGCAAGGTGACCCGGAAGCTGCTCACTGTTCCGTCGGTACTCTTCCTTCGCGGGACGGCGAAGGACGCGGAACTGCTGGTGCTGCGGCACGAGAACGCGGTCCTGCGTCGCCAGTTGGCCGGACCGGTCCGCTACGAGCCTGCCGACCGGTTCTGGTCGCGGCGAGACAGGCCAGGCGCAGCAGCACGACAGATCATGATGCCGTCGGGGCCTTGCGCTGGCATCGTGAGCTGCTCAGGCGGCGCCATGCCGCGACCTGCGCGTCCAAGCGGCGTGGACGTCCACGCACCATTCGATCGATCCGCGTCCTCGTCCTGCGTCTGGTCAGGGAAGATGCCTCGTGGGGGTATCGCCGGATTCA
>NZ_JAIWIH010000052.1:0-38533 GCF_052851135.1 Streptomyces sp. BRA346
GATCACCAGACGCCTCTTCGACATCGCCAGACCCTGCCCCCGAGGTCATGCCGATGTCTTGAGACACCCCATTCCGATGTCCTGAGCGAGCACACTGTCCCCGCTACTGCCGGGTGGAGGGCTTCGAACCGTACGGTTCGAAGCCCTCCACCCGTATGTGGCCTACATATCGGCAGCCGCCATGCCCAACTGCCGGGTCAGGCACGAGCGTTGGCTCACCGGACCGGTCCGGGACGCGAACCTGTTGTGCCCCAGAGCCAGCGCGAGGCGAGGCGGACCCGCCGGACGACCCAGCTCGGGCGGTCCCATGCGATGTCGCCCCAGCCACACCAGCAGCGCCTGACGCCCTTCAGCCGCGTCCACGCCCCACCCGGACATCAACTGCTCCACGCCTTCAAGCCACCGCGTCCGGTCCGCCGTATCCCGCTGCCCCGCGCGTTCGAAGTCCACCATGGCGCGCGCGAGTTCGGCCGCCTCCGGGTAGATCACCAGCGGGGCAGCCCGCATTTCCCGCGCATCCAGCCCAGCCGTCCAAGCCCGCCGCACCCAGCACATGGTGTCCGCCATCCGCGTCCACCTACGACTCCCTGGACAAGGTCCTCGAAGCCCACCGCGACTTCCACCTGCCCCGCTGGGACGTCGTGGTCGCCGACGAAGCCCACCGCACCGCCGGCGACTACGACAAACCGTGGGCCCGCGTCCACCACGACGACCAGCTGCCCGCCCGCCACCGTCTCTACATGACCGCGACGCCCCGTGTCTTCGACGAGAAGAAAGCCAGCGCCAAAGGCATCAACACCCACACCGTCATCGCCTCCATGGACGACGAGAGCATCTACGGCCCCGTCGTCTACCGCATCTCCCTGAGGGAAGCGATCGACGAGGGACTCCTGGCCGACTACCGCATCGCCGGCGTCGTCATCAGAAACGAAGATCTGCGCGGCCTTCTGAACCGGCTTCCCGCGAACACCTGGACCGGCGAAGCCCTCCGTGCTGCGGCCGCTCAAGTCGCCCTGCTGGTCGCGCAGCACCGCTACGACCTGCGCCGCACCCTGACCTTCCACCCCTGCATCGACACGGCGGACGTCTTTGCCGAAACACTCCACGAGACCGCAGCCCTCATGCCTGCGGCCTACCGCACCCCGCTGCAGGTCGGCACCTCAGCTCCCGGCAGACCCCCTTCGAACGCCACAAGAACTTCACCGCCTTCGCCGACACACCACTGAACACTCCCGCCTCACAGCAGCCACCCCGCCGGGCCGTCCTCACCAACTGCCGCTGTTGCGCCGAAGGCGTCGACATTCCCGCCATCGACTCCCTGCCGTTCGCCCACCCCAAGACCAGCACCATCGACATCATCCAGTCCATCGGACGCGCCCTGCGCCAGACCCCCGGCGACAACAAAATCTCCACCATCGTCATCCCCATCTACCTGGCCCCCGGCGAAACCCTCGAGGAGGCAGTCAAGAAGACCGCCTTCCACCTGATCTACCGGGTCCTCATCGACCTCGACGTCTACGACGAGCACACCTTCCACCTCGTCGACCACTTCCGGTACCCGAGCGACCCCGCCGCCCCCAGATCGCCCCGCCCCCCGAACGCGCCGACGAGATCATCCCCGTCCTCGACCTGAACGACGTCATGGCCCCCAACCGCGTATGGGAGGCCGCCTTCGAGGCCGCAACAGACTTCCACACCCAACACGGCCACCTCGACGTCCCCAGCCTCTACCTGCACGACGGCTTCTTCTACCTCGGCTGGTGGATCGGCGCGCAGCGCTCCATGCGCAAGAACGGCCTGCTCCTGCCCGAACGCATCACCGCGCTGGACACCCTCGGCATGATCTGGGAGCACCCTCCGCACAGCATCGAGCGCAAGCTCCTCATCGCCCGCGACTACGTCACCCGCCACGGACACCTCGCACCCCGGTGGGCCGAACACCACCAAGGCATGCACCTGGGCCGCTGGCTCGCCGAGCGCCGAAAGGAAGCCAACACCCGCCGCCTGCCCCACTGCTACCAACGGGCACTCAACGAGATCTACCCCTGGTGGAACGCCAAAGGCGAAGCCGAAGGGAAGCGCACCTACGCCTATGCCCGCGCCGCCGCGCGCGACAACACCCTGATTTTCCCCAGCCCGTACCAACTCACCGCTGCCGCCCCTGCACTCACCCAATGGCTGGCCCAGCAGATCGACAAACTCGACAAGCTCGAGCCCTACCAGCACCACCTCCTGGGCGACCTCCCCATCGAGCACCCCCTGGCCCTCCTGCTGCGCCGACCCCGCGGCGCCTCCCAGTGGGCCTTCGCCCGAGGACTCCGGGCCGCCTACACCTACCGCTGCCGCCATCATCACCTGGACGTTCCCCACAGCTACACCTGCGAGGACGGCCCCGCCTTCGCCCTGGGAAGGTGGATCGCCGAGAAACGACGCGCTCCGCAAACCCTCTCCCGAGAACAACTGGACGCCCTGGAAGCCCTCGACATGCGCTGGACCGCACGCCACCGGCACAGCACACCCTGAACCGCCGCACGCGCCAACAGACCCCGGGCGCACGCTCCCGGCTCCACCCCCGCACAAACAGCCGTACCGGATCCTCGCAGCGGTGTCTGCCGCATCCGTCCGACACCCCGGAATCCGAGTGCTCGGCTGGCAACACCAGACGCACCGCAGCCCGCAAGCAGGAAAACCGAACGTCCTCGATCAGGAGCACTCCGGCATCATGACGACACCGCCCCCCTCACCCGACCGGCCGCCCGCCTTCAACATGAGTCTCACGCATGTCACGCTTCCCACCTCACAGGTGCAGGTCAACCGCCTCACCGAACTCATCAACGAAATCACCCTGGGCACCGACGTGATCGTGATCGTGGTGAGCCCCGCCACCCACCTGGCCGAGACCGACTTCGATCGAAGCCGCTTTATCTGGCCGACCTGGCAGGGAGAGACCATCCCCGAGGCCCACCAGAAGTGGAAGGCAGTCTTCGCCACCCAGGACCGCACCTTCAGGGGCATCTACTACGAGGGCCCCACCCTTGAAGAGACGCAGACTTTCCGCGTCCCCCATACCGTTCTGTCCGACGCGATGTGGAAGATGACCCAGAACGAGCCGCCCTGCGCGGTCCTGTGCACCGGCCTCACCGGGGACCCCTCCGCAGCCGAAATCACGACCGCCCTGGAAGAAGGAAGGCTCCAAGCAGTCCTGGTGGAAGCCCTGTTCGCCTAGCCTCTCAGACCCGCCCCACAACATCCCCTAGCGTTGCACGAGTCGACCCACGCCCGACCGGTCCGGTCCGTTAGTCCCGCAACACCACTCAGCGAAGGACACCCGACACGATGGATCTCGCCGGCCACCGCTCCAGCGCGCACTGAGGATCTTGTTCATGCCATCCGAGGAGCCCATCGCCGAGATCGCCGCAGTCACCGCCTCCCGCACCCGCCCCGCCCGGCTCCCACTACGCCCGGACCAGCAGCGGGCCGTCGACAGTGCGGCACGTCATCTAGCACGCGTACACACTCGCGGACACATGGTGTCGGCCTGCGGCACCGGCAAAACACTCACCGCGCTGCGGACCGCCGAAGCCCTTCACGCCCAGCACCTGCTGATCGCCGTGCCGAGCCTGGACCTCATCTCGCAGTGGGCCCGGGCAGCCCGCAACGACGGACGCCCGGAACCGATGATGGCGGTGTCCTCCCTGGCCGCCGCCAAGCACCCCGTCCTGGCCGGAGCAGCGGTCCACAGCACCAACAACCCGGAGTTCCTGGCCACCTGGCTGGCCCGGCACGAGCGGGCCACCGTCTTCGTGACGCTCGACTCCCTTGCGAAGATCGAACAGACCCAGCACACCCGCGGCCCCGCCCCGACCTTCGACCTCATGATCGTGGACGAGGCACACCGCACCGCAGGCAGCTGGGACAAGAACTGGACCGTCCTGCACGACCACACCCGCATCCGCGCCGACCGCCGGCTCTACCTGACCGCCACCCCCTACGAATGGGACCCGCCACGCCTGACAGAAGCCCCCACCACCCGCCCTCAGCCCAAGCGCACCGCCGCCACCGCCCCCGCATGGGACGCTCCCGCCCTCGTCGCCTCCATGTCAGACACCAAAACCTTCGGGCCCCGCCTGCACACCTACACCCACGCAGACGCCATCGAAGACGAAGTTCTCGCCGACTACCAACTGGTCGTCCCCACGATCACCGACACCCACCTGCGCACCGAACTGACCGCCCCCGACACGCACTCCGGCTTCGGCCCGACCGCACGCCGCACCACCGCCCTGCACCTGGCCATCCTCAAAGCGATGACCGAACACGACCTCCACCACGTGATCGTGTACTTCCAGCAGGTCGCCGACGCCACCGACTTCGCCCGCCAGTTCCCCCACACCCTGCGCACCCTCGCCGAAGACCGACGTCCCGCCTGGGCAAGCGACCTGGTCGTCCAATCGATCAACGGCGCCCACAACCCCGGCCAGCGCCACGACATCCTCACCGACTTCGCCACCGCCGACCGCGCCGTACTGACCAACTCCCAAGTACTGGGGGAGGGCATCGACCTGCCGGCCGTCGACGCAGTCGTCTTCGCCGACCGCACCGCCAGCGTCCGCCGCATCGTCCAAGCCCTGGGCCGCGCGCTACGCAAACCCCCCACCCAGGACACGAAGACCGCCAGCCTCGTCATCCCCGCCTACGTGCCCCACGGCGCCGACCCCACCGACCTCCTCGGTACCCCCTACGAAGCCCTCTGGCTCGTCACCGCAGCCCTGCGCCACCACGACCAAACGATCGCCGCCCGCGCCCCCCGTACTATCGCCAAGCACCGCCTCGAGCAGGGCACCCGTACGCTCCTCGCCCGCCGCTTCCGCTTCGACTTCACCCTCGACCCCGACACCATCGCCCAGGCGATGGACCTGATCGCCTGGCCCGCCGACAACGCCATCCTCTCCGCCCCCCGCCGTGCCGGTCTGGCGGCCGCCGTGCGCTACCGGGCCGAACACGGCCACCTGCAGGTGCCGGTCGACTACGAGGACGCATACGGCTACCGCCTGGGTGCCTTCATCACCGGCCAGCGCACCGCCCACCGCGCCGGCGCCCTCGATCCGGCGTGGATCGCCGAGCTCGAGGCGCTCGGCATGATCTGGGACGAGTACGAAGCCGCCTGGCAGGGTCACATGGCCACCGTCGAGGCCTACCAGGCCGAACACGGCCACCTCGCCCTCCCTGCCCAGGCCCCCGGTGGCCAGTTCCTCGCCGACCAACGCTCCCGGGCCCGCAAAGGCCGCCTCACCCCCGGCCGCGCAGCCCAGCTGGACGCCCTCGACGCCCACTGGCGCCTGCCGCACGGCGCCGACTGGCACCGCAAGTACCACGTCCTGCGCCGCTACATCGAAGCCGGACACAACCCCGCTGCTCTCACCCGCGCCACTGTGATCGGCGAGGTGAAAGCGGGCCGCTGGCTGCACCGCCAGCTCGCCACCTGGAACAGGCTCGAGCCCGCCCAGCGCGACCTGCTCACCCGGATCGGTCTCACCCCCGGCCACGTCGCACTCGACGGTCCGCAGACTCCCTCGGCGACGCCCGCTGCGCGGCGGCGTTCCTTCGCCCAGACCGTGCAGATCCTCTCCCTCTTCCTTGAGCGGTGGCAGCGCACGCCCGGCGCCCGCGAGTGGATCGAGGTCGACGGCGAACGCGTCATGATCGGCCCTTGGCTCGCCAGGACCCGCACCAAGCTGAACAAGGGGCAACTGGCGCCTGGCCAGGAGCAGATGCTGGCTCAGGTGCTCGCTGAACACGGCCTCGGTGCCGCCCCCGCGTGATCAATGAATGCGTGTCCACCATCACGGGGGAAGGCCCGACCGTCAGCGTGTCAATCAAGCAGGTCACGACCTCGATCCGGAATCAGTCGCTGGAGAGGGGGATGTTGCGAAAATGACCCGTCCCCTTCGGAGAAGGGCCGACCAAAAAGGACCCGCGCCACGGGCACCTCGCCGGCGGCCTACGCGACGCGCCTGACCGGGGTGTCCCGAGCCGTGAGCTGCGTGACCTGCTGGGCGCCCGGGTGCATTTCGGGGCCGACGAGCAGTGTTCGTGACGATCACTCGGTTCAGCCGCGAGTCCGAGAGCGGACCGCCGCTCGTCTTTCTGGGCGCCGTAAACGGCTGGGGACAGGGCGACGCGCGGTGCATCGGGCTCGCCGGAAGGTGGCCTACGGGCGGCGTGTCAGACCAGCTCGATCAGCCCGAGCCGCACGGCTTCGCTGACCGCAGCCGCGCGGTTCTCGGCGCTGAACCTGCGGTAGATGCAGACGAGGTGGGTCTTCACCGTCGCCTCGGCCAGGGAGAGCGCACCGGCGATCGCCCGGTTTGCTGTGCCCTGCGCGAGGAGCCGTACGACCTCGACCTCCCGCTCGCTGAGCGGCGGCTCGGCCGCGCGCCCCAGGACACTGGCGGCGGCCTCCGGGGCCAGCGCCAGACCCCTGGCCGGCTCGTGCGTCCGAGCTGCGTGTATTTCATGACCACCTAGCCCGCGGCTTCGAGTGCGCTCCAGGCATGAGCGTCGAGGAGGGTCAAGGAACGCCAAGGGGCGGCAAGGGCGATTGACATGAACCGCTCCTCAGTATTTATCTGCCGCTGCAGAGTTTTAAACTTAAAGCTATCTTCCCCGGTTTCGCACGCATGAGACGTTTGGAGCGCGCCATGTCCCCTACTGCCCCCACCACCCCCGCCCGCAGAGCCGTCGTCGCCTTCCTCGCCGCCGGCGCGGTCCTGGGTGCGGCCGCCGTACCCGCCGTGGCGGCCCCGCACGGCCCGGCCGCCGGTCACGCGGCGTACGGCCATGGCGGTTACGGTGGCTATGGCGACGCCGCCCGCCTCAGCCGCCAGAAGGCCATCGCCATCACCGTCACCAAGAGGGTGTTCGAGCACGGTGACACCGCGGTCGTCGACCGCTACGTGCGGCCGGACTACATCCAGCACAACCCGACCGCGGCGGACGGGGCGGCGGGCCTGAAGGCCCTGGCCACCTCGATCCACCAGCAGTTCCCCGACGCCCGCTACAACGTCAAGCGAGCCATCTCCGAGGGTGACCTCGTGCTGCTCCACTCGAACGTGGTGCTGGTCCCGGGCACCAAGGGCGCGTCCGTCATCGACATCTTCCGCTTCCAGGGCGGCAAGATCGCCGAGCACTGGGACGTGATCCAGAACGTGCCGGACACCACGGCCAGCGGCAACGACATGTTCTCCACGCTGAGTTCACCGCAGGTCTCGCAGCCCCTGGACCACCGACTCACCCAGGCCAACAAGGCACTGGTGACCAAGGCCTTCGACGAGCTCATGGTCCACAGGGACCTGAGCGCCCTCGACCGCTACTGGGACCCCGGCTACCTCCAGCACAACCCGCAGATGCTGAACGGCGTGCCCGCCGCGAAGGCCGGCCTCGGCGGTTACTTCGCCTCGGCACCGCAACTGACGGTCACCCCGAAGCGGATCATCGCCGAGGGCGACCTGGTGGCCGTCCACAGCCACTACGTCAACTATCCGGGAGACCGGGGCTCGGCGATCCTGGACCTGTTCCGGGTGCGGAACGGCAAGATCGTCGAGCACTGGGACATCATCCAGGCGGTCCCGGAGACCTCTGTCAACGGCAACGGCATGTTCTAGAGGCCGGGACCCGCCCGTAGGCCCCGCCCCGGTCCCTCGGCGTGCACGGTGGCGAACACCGCCGGGCGCGGGGACCGTCGGCCGCGGCAGCCGTGCCTCGCGCGTTCTTCCGGGACCGGGGCGCTCGAAGCACCCCCAGTCGTTCCTGGCTGCCCTGCGGAACAGAGGGTGTTCAAGGCGTTCGCGAGGCGTTCGGCCGCGGCGTTTCCGTGACGCCGTTCCGAGCCGCCCGTATGCGACGGCGGTCCGGATCAAGGGCAGGAATTCACGCGTTCGCGTCGCGGAGCGTGCGCAGGATGCGCTCGAGGTGGCGGCGGTCCTGGGCTGAGAGTGGTCCGGAGAGGTGGTTGCGCAGGTGGGAGACGTGGGCGGTGAGTGCGTGGTCGAGTGCCTGACCGCCCTTGTCGGTCAGTACGGCGAGTGCGGCTCGTCGGTCGGCAGGGTCGGGGTCGCGGCGGATGAGTCCTTCCTTTTCCATGCGGTCGGCGAGCCGGGTGAAGCCGCCCGAGCTGAAGGACACGGCCTCTGCCAGGTCCGTCATGCGGAGCTGGTGGCCGGGGGTGCGGGCCAGTCGCAGCAGCACTTCGAACCAGGTGTGCGGTATGTCCAGATCGCGGTTCACCAGGGGCTTGATACGGCTGTGGGCCTCCACGAAGAGACCGAAGAGTGTCACGTCGTCGTCGTTCAGCAGCTGCTCGTTCACTCCTCAAGGATGGCAGAAGAACATGAGCGAAGAATCTGCCGTTGCAATATCTGCTGAGACAGATATATTGACTGCGTCGGCAGATACTTCGCCGTGTCCACCCCGCAGATGTGGAGTCCGCCCCATGGGAAAGCGCGTCCTGGCCGCCTTCGGCGCCGTGGCCCCCACGGGCGGCGTCCTCGCTCCGGCCTGTCTGCGCCACCCACTTCGGCGGACGCCGTCACCTCCTCCACGGCCGAGCGGACCGGCTCAAGCGAGGAGGACCGGTTGCGGGAGCTGTCGACCACGTGGTGCTCGGCGGCCTGCCGGTACTGCACACCGGTCGGCTGGAAGACGGTCCACCCGCAGATCAAGGCGCTCACCGGCACTTACCGCTTCGACTACCTGAAGAAGCCGCTCGCCCAGCACCCGAGGTTCGTGCGGGGCACCCGGGATTCCGCCGACCCGGCGGGAACCGGCGACCACGTGGCGGACTTCGGCAGCGGCGACAGCGCCAGCGGTCTCCCGACGCTCACCCTGCCCCGCAAGTCCCCCTGGGCGGCCTGGCCGCAGACCGGCGTCCCTCCTCAAGAACGCTCCGTACCAGCCCGCCGTCAAGCCGTACCTGAGCCGGCTGCTCTCCAAGGACATGCAGGAGCACGCAATCGGCGCCTGAGCGCCCGCACGGGCGTCGCCCCGCCCGCCGGCCGCAAGGGCATCTTCGACCACGCCACCATGAACCCGCCCGGCCTCGGCCAGTTCATGAGCGACGGAGCTGCCCTCGACCGTTGCAAGGCCCGCCTCAGCCTCTACATCGGCGATTCACACGGCGCCAACTCGTCCGACCCCACGTCCTCAGCCTCCACCCGTTCGACCAGCCGGGCACCCAGGGCTGAACCCCTGCTCGACACGGGCTGCCCGCCTCGACCCGGTTCACGTCGTACGCCTCGCCGCGAGGCGATTTCCCCGACCATCACCCTTCACCCGAGGAAGCACGCATGAGCACTCTCTCCTTCACAGTCCTCGATCTCGACTTCCCGGCCGGATCCAGGAACAAGACGGCCACCCTCGTCACCGGCGAGAGCGAGGCCCTGCTGGTGGACGCGGCCTTCACCCGCGCCGACGGCCACCGTCTGGTCGCCGAGATCCTCGACTCCGGCAAGACGCTGACCACCGTCTTCGTCTCCCACGGCGACCCCGACTTCTACTTCGGCGCCGAGGTCATCGCCGACGCCTTCCCCGAGGCGAGGTTCGTGGCCACCCCGATCGTCATCGAGCACATCGCCCACTCGTACGAGGGCAAGCTCAAGGCCTGGGCTGCGCTCGGCCCGAACCTGCCCACCCGCCTGGTCGACCTGGAGCCGCTGACGGGCGACCTCGCCCTGGAGGGCCACCGCTTCGCGCTGAGGGGCGGCCCGGCCGGTCTGCCCGACCGCCATTACCTCTGGCAGGCCGAGCACCGCGCCCTGCTCGGCGGTGTCCTGCTCTTCCAGCAGGAGCACGTCTGGGTCGCCGACACCCCCACCCCCAGCGACCGCGCCGCCTGGATCGACCTGCTCGACGAGATGGCCGCCCTCGACCCGGAACTGGTCGTCCCCGGCCACCGCCTCCCCGGCACCGCGGCCGACGGCTCCGCCATCAGCGCCACCCGTGACTACCTGGTCGCCTTCGAGGAGGAGCTGGGCAAGGCCGCCGACGGTGCCGCGCTGAACGACGCCCTGGTCAAGCGCTTCCCGGACAACGGCATGCTGATCGCCGCCCAGATCGGCTCGAAGGTCGCCAAGGGCGAGATGAAGTGGGGCTGACCATGAGCGAGTTCGCCACCTCCACCGCGCCCGCCGACGTCGTGCGCCGCCAGTACCTGGCCTCGGCCGCCGGCGATCTGGACGCCCTGCGCGCCACCCTCGCCCCCGACGTGGAGTGGACGGAGATGGCCGGCTTCCCGCTGGCCGGGACCTATCGCACGCCCGAGAGCGTCACCTCGAACGTCATGGAGCAGCTCGGCAAGGAGTGGGACGGCTGGGCCGCCCACGACGACACCTACGTCGCCGACGGCGAGAACGTGGTCGTCCTCGCCCGTTACACCGCGACCAACAAGGCCACGGGCAAGCCGATCGACGTCCGGGTCGCTCACCACTTCGTCGTACGGGGCGGACTCATCGTCCGCTTCGAACAGTTCGTCGACACGGCGCTCGTCCGCGACGCCATGAACGACTGAGTCGTACCGCACCCACCGAGAGGACAGGAGACAGAGATGTCCGCTGCGGACAACAAGGCACTCGTGACCGCCTTCTACGAGCAGGCGTTCAACGACTATCAGCCCGAGGCGGCCGCCACCGCACACCTCGGCGAGAGCTACACCCAGCACAACCCCGAGGCGCAGGACGGACCGCAGGCCTTCGTCGGCTATGTGCACTGGCTGCGCGGGCAGTTCCCCGACCTGCGCCTGGACATCAAGCGTGTGATCGCCGAAGGGGACCTGGTGGTCACCCACAGCAACCTGCACCTCAAGCCCGGCGACCGCGGCATGGCCGTCGCCGACTTCTGGCGCGTCGCCGACGGGAAGATCGTCGAGCACCGGGACGTGATCCAGGAAGTGCCCGAGAAGAGCGCCAACGACAACACCATGTTCTGACCCCACAGCAGCAGCACGGCGCTCGGGTACGGCACGGGTGCCGTACCCGGGCGCCGTGCTGCTCCGCTGCCGTTCCGACATCCCCAGCGGCCCGCTCGACCTCGCCGACGCCCGCTGGAAGGGGAAGATCGCCTCCTCCTACCCGCACGACGACGACGCGGTCCTCTACCTCTACACCCTCTACGTGGAGAAGTACGGCTGGGACTGGCTCGCTCGACTGGCCACCCAGGACCTTCAGTTCGCCCGCGGCAGCTACACCCCGAGCGCGGCCGTCACCAGCGGCCAGAAGGCCATCGGCATCGGCGGCTCCGGCGCGCCGCTGTCCACCGGGCCGGTCAAGTGGGTGCTGCCCGAGGAGGCGCCGTTCATGTCCTGGGGACAGCGGGCCGCGATCCTCAAGCAGGCCAAGAACCCCACTGCCGCCAAGCTGTACCTGAACTGGCGGCTCTCCGTCGAGCAGCAGAAGGCCGCGACCAACGGCTGGTCGGTCCGCACCGATGTCACCCCGCCGACCGGGCTGAAGCCCGTCTGGGAGTATCCCAACGGCAACCTCGACGGCTTCCCCAAGTTCATGGCCGACCGCGCGGCGATCGAGCGCTGGAAGCAGACCTTCGCCCTGTACTTCGGTGAGGTGAAGGGAGACCCCTCACCGGGCTGGCTCGGACTGCACCCCGGAGCCTGACCGCCGACCGGTGCCGCCGGCCCCGCACTCCCCGCGCGCTGGGCCGGCGGCGGCCCTCCCATTCCCGGCCGCCGGTTTGAAGGGCGTCGGCTGGTGGCCGCCGGTGGTCACGATGGTCTCCTTCGAGTGAGTTGATAGGGCGGTGTTGTGGTGGTCCCGTTCCTGTGCGCGAAGCCCTGTGCACGCGACGGGCGCAGGAACCAGGTTTTCGGCGGCTTCGGCTCACCGACTTCGGCGCGGGTCAGTTGGTCCAGCACGCAGGGCATGGGAGATGACGCGGGGCAGGCACGGTCTCGCTCGGTTCTCATGGGTCTCGACAACCACATGATCACCGGCGCCGTGCCTGCTCTGTTACCGGCCCCAGACCAAGACATGACGGCACGTCACGGATCACTGCACCGAACCCGGACCGATCGCTTTCATACAAAGCCCCTGGTCCCGCCGGAACCCGCTGACCAGTGGCCTCGGCCGGACCCGCGCCAAGCTGCGGACCCTCGCCGGCTCGGCCGATTGCCGCTCAACCGTTGCTCGCGGCTCTTTTCCAATGCCATCAAGGCAACAATTACAGGAGGATCATCCACGCCCCATCAAATCGGAAAAGGATCAGCCCGGATTCCGGAGCAGCTACGAAGCCTGCGGTTCGTCAGTGTTGGGATCAGCGCTTCCAGCCGACTCGAGCAAGGTCCAGTCGTGCTTACGCGAGAACTCTCGGAACTCCTCCGAATCCAAGTCCATCGCCTTACCCTTGGCTTGAAGCTCAACCATATCCTCGATGAAGTGCTCGAAACCTCCGGGAACCGAGATCTGCAGAAGACGCGGCACGGTCTCCCCTACCGGCTTGACCGCATGGGGAATCCCTGCAGGCAGGAACATAAAACTACCCGGGCCGACCTCATGCTGCTCGTCGTCAAAGGTCACCCGTAGCGTGCCTTCCAGCAGGAAGAAGAGTTCGTCAGCGGTTTCGTGGATGTGGAGTGGGATGTCGTGGTTCACCGAGACCTTAAGGACTGAGTACTGGCCGTCGGTATGGGCGGCGCCCGCTTTGAGCAAGTAGATCGGTGCGATGTTGACGCGAGTTTCCAGACCCTCGCCTGGTCCAAGTTTGATGAATCGAGCCTTCTGCGAGGATCGATCGGACTTGGTCTGCTCTGTATTCATCGTTGGAACTCCTTTTCTCGTGATTCGACCACTTGTGCAACGCCGATGGGGCGGTCAGAGCGGAGAAAGTAAGAAGTGAGGCGGGCGATGGGGCCCGGTGATCCGTGACGAACCGGGCCCCCGTGCATGGGAATCGGAGCGGATGGCGGCTTCAGAGGCTGTATGGGCCGAAGCGTCCCCAGGCCACCAGTACGGCAAGGATCAGCAGGACGGCGTTAAGGCCGATCGCGGGGAATTCCTTCTTGCGGGCGTGGTACGTCGCGGCCAGCAGCATTGTTATACCGAGGCCGACGGCGGCCAGTGGTGTCAGCACGGTGGCGATACCGGTGGCCGCGGGCAGGATCAGCCCGAGGGCGCCGGTGAATTACACGATGCCGATGAAGCGGACGGTGCCGGCTGAGAAGTCTGCCGCCCAGGGCAGCTTCTCGACGAGCTTGTCCTTGGGCTGGGTGGTTTTCATGACACCGGCCATGGCAAACATGACGGCCAGTACGGCCTGCACGATCCACAGGAAGATGTTCATCAGGGGTGGAGTCTTTCGGGGAGAGAGCGCGGGGAGGACCCGGCGGAGCGGGTGCTAGCCGAGGAGGCTGCCGCCGGTGGCGTCGAGGGAGGCTCCGGTGATCCAGCGCGCCCGGTCGGTGGCGAAGAAGACCACCACATTGGGCTTTCCCGCTCGACTACCGTCGGGGCAGGCTGTGCGTCCGGGCGCCGCACCCCGCGCGGTGTCCTATTGGGCCGGTAGGGGTAGCACCTGCCCAGCCGTTACCTCAGGCGGCGTCGTACTCGGGGAAGAGCTGCTCGACGCGGTCACGCGTGGTGTACATGTCCCAGTACTGGTCGGCCAGCGCGTCCGGGTCGACGAGCGGGCCCGTGCCGGAGCCGGTCTTGGCCAGGCTCCTCGCGGCGAGTTCGCCCATCTCGCTCCGGGCGATGAACGCGGCGATGGACAGGGTTCCGGCGTAGATGCCGGCGTCGGCCAGCTCGCCGTTGAGCGAGAAGAGCCCGTTGCGGGCGGCTGCCATGAGCGGGCCGACGCCGCTGGCGAAGGGGCGCGGGGAGCCGGCCGTGGCGCCGGTGGTCATCAGGAAGGCGCCGTCGCCGCGCTCGTTCCACTCCGGCAGCACGGCCTGGGCCACCTCGACCGGGGTGAGCAGGAGCAGCGGGCTGTCCTTGCGCAGGGTGGCCGCGTCCAGCTTCGCGGCGGGAGCGAAAGCCTGCTCGCCGCTGATCGGACCGTACTCGACCACGTCGATGCGACCGAAGTGGTCACGGATGGCCTGGACCGTGGCGCCGGCCTGCTCGGGCTTGGACAGGTCGGCGGTGAAACCGGCCGCGTCGATGCCTTCGGCCCTCAGCTCCTCGACGAGGGCGTCGAGACGCTCCTTGCCGCGGGCGATGAGCGCCACACGGAAACCCTCGCGGGCAAAGCGGCGCGCGACGGAGGCGCCGAGGCCCTTGCCGGCGCCGAAGATGGCGATCACCTTGGACATGGGGTGTTCTCCCCTTCACTGTTCGGATTGCGGTGCGGTGGTGGGGGGTGGAACAGGGTCCGGTTCATGTCGGACCGCCCGAGGGCGTCAGCCGCGGGTGTTCCAGACCAGGGGGGCTTTGCGGATCCAGGTGTCGTCCTCGATCGTCTGGACGAGGAAGTGGGCGAGGTCGGCGCGGTTGATCCGTGCGCCGGGCTTTTCGGTGCCGGCCTCGGCTGCCCGTACGGGACCGCTGAGGGGCTTGTTGGTCAGGGTGACGGCGCGGGCAAGGGTCCAGTCGATGCCGGACGAGGCGCGGACGAGCTGGTCGAGGCCGGTGTGGTCCGCGAAGCCTGCCTTGATGTACGACAGGTTGATGAACGCCTTGACCAGCGGGTTGAGCCGGGCCCAGTCGTCGCCGGCGCCCTGCGTGGACGTCAGCACGATGCGGGGTATGCCCTGTTCGCCCATGACGGTGAGCGTGTTGCGGGTGGCGTCGGTCATGAACGTCGGCGGGCTGACCGGCTTGGCCCACGGGTTGTCGGAGGCGCGGGCGTTGTTCAGCGCGCTGATCACCGCGTCGGCGCCTTCGGCGGCCTTGCGGATGTCGTCGATGTTCGCGGGGGTGCCCTGGATCAGTTCGACGCCGGCCGGTGCCTGCACCTTGTCGGGGTTGCGGACGAGGGCGCGGACGTGGTGGCCGCGCCTGGCGGCGTGCTCCAGGACGTGGGTGCCGGTGCGGCCGCTGCCGCCGAGGACCAGGAGGTTGCTCATGGTGATCAAACGCCTTTCGGGCAGTTCAGGGGTGGATCACGCGGCCTGTCGGCCGGTCAGGGCAGAGCCCAGGCGGCGGGCCTCGTGGTGCGCCTTGGTCATGGACGCCTCGTGCACCGGCAGCAGCGGGGCCATCATCGGCACGTACGGGCCATGGTCAGTTCGGGCAGGACCGTTGTCAGGTCGAGGCCGAGGTTGGCCGGGTGGCCCAGGACGGTTTCCAGCGTCGGCACCAGGTGGTCCATGCCCTCCTTCGGGGCGCCCGGGCCGTAGCCGCCGCCGCGTGCGGAGATCACCGTGGCGGGGCGGCCGAGGGTGGGAGGGGGTCCGTCGAAGCTCAGGGTGCGCCCGGCGACCATGATCTGGTCCAGCCATGCCTTGAACACGGACGGTATCGTGAGGTTGTACATCGGCACGGTGAAGAGGTAGGCGTCGGCGCCGAGGAACTCCTCGATCAGCTCGTCCTGGACCGCCGCGGCCTTCGCCTGTTCGGGGGTGTGCTCGGCGGGGTCGGTGGTGCGGGCGGTGATGCCCGCCGCGCTGAGGTGCGGGGCGGGGGAGGCGGCCAGGTCGCGGTGGACGACCGGGCCCTTCCACTCGTCACGGAAGGACCGGGCGACCTGACGGGAGACGGATGCCTCGTCGAGCGAGGAGGCATCGATGTGCAGCAGGTAGGACATGGAGAACTCAGCCTTTCGAATCGATCAAGGGTGGGTCGGGGGCGGATCGTGGGGTGACCGGTGGAGGTCAGCTGTGGGTCGGTACGGCGCAGCCGTCGGGGCCGCAGACCGCAGCGTCGCCGTCGGTGGTGAGGGTGAGCGGGTGGGACTCGTCCCAGGCCGTGCGCAGCACGTCGAGAAGGCCGTCGCTGTCCTGCGCTCCGGGGATGCCGTACCTGCTGTCGATGACGATGAAGGGTGCGCCGGTGGCGCCCAGGCGCTGGGCGCGGGCGGCATCGTCGCTCACCTGCCGCTGGTAGCGGTGCTCGGTGAGCGCCTGGCGGGTGCTCTCGCGGTCCAGGCCGATCTCCTGGCCCAGGTCGAGCAGGTCGTCCATGCTGAAGACGGGGCGGCCCTGGCCGAAGTAGGCGCGGAAGATCGTGTCCCAGGCTTCGCGGTTCTTGCCCTCGGCGGAGGCGTGGGCGAGGAACTGGTGCGCCAGGTCGGTGTTGCCGACCCGGTTGTCCAGCACCTGGTAGGGGGTGAGTCCCTCGGCCTCGGCCAGGGCCTCGATCCGGCGCGTGGACGCCTCGGCCTGGGAGCCGCCGATGCCGTGCCGGCGCAGCAGCGCGTCACGGACGCTGAACGTCTCATCCACGGGGAAGGAACTGCTCAGCGGGAACGAGTGGTGGACGACCTCCATCTCGTCGCCGTGCTCGAACCGCTCCACAGCCCGGTCCAGACGGTGGCTGCCCAGTCCGCACCAGGGGCAGGTGACCTCGGCCCAGATCTCGATCTTCATGACGCGCCTTCCCATGCCCAAGCTTGATTCCTACGTTTTGTGCGTAGCGCCATGATGGGCCAGTATGGAAGTCGATACAAAAGGCACATCGGTGTTCGTGCCGGAGAGGAATGTGCGTCATGGAGGTCACCGGCAGTTCGGACGGCGCGGCGGCGGTGGGGCCCTGTGCCCGCATCCCCGCCGAGCACATGGAGTTCATCCGGCAGGTCCTCGACCGCGTCGGCGACAAGTGGAGCCTGCTGCTCATCGCGGTGGTGGAGGCCGGCCCGCTGCGCTACACCGACCTGCAGCGCCAGGTCCCCGGAATCTCCCAGCGGATGCTCACCCTCACGCTCCGCCAGCTCCGGGAGGACGGTCTGATCACCCGCACCGCATACGCGGAGGTCCCGCCGCGCGTCGAGTACTCCCTCACCCCGTTGGGGCGTGGCCTCCACGAGATCGTGACCTCCCTGATCGGCTGGGCCGCCGACCACCACGACGAGATCCGCGAGCACCGGGCCCGCGCCGCGGCACCAGCAGCCCGGTCCTGACCGCAGGATCAGCGATCGGCTGTCGGCGTCGGGTGCACCGCGGATGCCCGACGCATCGTCTAGGTAGATCACATCGGGCCAACATTGACACACTGTGCCATCTGATGCATCTTGGGCCACATGCCGAGAGCGAGCGGACCGTCGGCCAGGTTCTCTTCACCGGGGTCGACAGCGGCTTCGGTCCGGGCCGGATGCACGTACCGACGCCGAACACCGCACTGTCCGGCCTCGGCAACCATGACGCCGACGCGCCCGGCGCACCGGGAGCCGCCCCCGACAGTCGGGCGCCTCGCTCGGCAGACCCTGCTGAACACCCTCGTCACCATGGCGGTGGCCGGTCCCATGGCCATTCGAGGCGTCTCGCCGGGCAACCAGGCCAACGGCGCCGCCACCGTCGCCACGGTCCAGCCGGGGACCGGTGTGGAGCAGACGGCCGCCGGTCGTCCGCATGTCGGCTGACTCGTCAGAGGGCTGGCACGAGTCGACCACGGCCGAGCCGGCATTCACGCACTAGGGAACGAGAGCGAGCAGTGTTCAAAGAATTCATGGGTCTCCCCCTGCACCCGCTTGCGGTGCACGCGGCGGTAGTGCTCATCCCGTTGCTGGCGCTGGGCGCTGCTGGATACGCCATGCTGCCCTGGTTCCGCCCCCAGTTGGGCTGGGTGGTGTGGGTGCTCGCGGTGGTGACTCCTCTCATGGCGATCGTCGCCCGGGAGTCCGGTGAAAGCCTGCAGGAGGTGGTCACCGAGAAGCACTACCCGAGCAGCGTGCTTCACAAGGTGGCGCAACACGCGGACTACGCCGACACGTTGCAGCTTCTCAGTCTGGGACTCGGTATAACGACCATTCTGTTGTTGCTGCAGATTCGATCGAAGCGTGGAGCCCGTATGCCACGCTGGGCGCCTGCGGCGCTCGCGGTCGTCGTGGTGGGCCTCTCCGGCCTCAATCTCGTCTACTCGTACCTGGCCGGCGACTCGAGCGCCAAGCTGGTCTGGACCGGCGTGCTCTGACGCGCCGTCGGGCTTCGGTGGCGGTCAGGCAGTTCGCCGCCGTCCACGCAGGACGGGGTGGCGGTGGACGGCCTGACCGGAAACGCCGGAGTGGTTCGAACCGCTGCCCGGGGCCTGCGAATGGGGGCCGGGCCGAGGGCGTGACGGGCGGCTGATCGTCGCGACCAGCTCCACACCGGTCCGGCCTTCGACGGCATACAGCGTCCGTGGGAGCGTCGAGGCGGCTGCTCCGCCGCCCGCCAGGTCCCCGGTCGGCCCGTCCGACCTCGCTCCGCGGTGCTGAGAAGCCTCATTACCGTTCTCACCGAGTTCGCGCCGGGTGCTGACATGCGCGGCCGCTGGGATACCGGGGGATACGGGCGGGACGTCGGCGATCACCAGCGTCGGTGCCGAATCCGACGCCTCTGGCGTGCGGCGGCGTGGGTCTGTCGAGGGTGCGGGCGACCCACGCCTACGTCGGTGCCGCGCGGTCAGTGCAGGTCCCGCCGGGGAGTTCTCGGGGTGGGCGAGCTGGCTGCCGGTTTCCATGCGCGGCCCGGCGCGTCCCATGGACTACTTCTCCTCGGAATACGTGACGACGCGCATTGGCCGCTGGTCATGCCGAAGGGGCGGGTGCGTAGACCACACCGGTCAGCTCCTCGGACAGCACCCACAGGCGGCGTGCGGTGTCAGGGTCCTGCGCCGCAGGGTCGGGGCGGACGATCGTGGGATGTCCGCGCAACTCCTTCCATCCGTCGGGGCCGAAGAACTGCCCGCCTTCGACGTCCGGTGCCGTTGCGGCGCGCAGTTGGGGAAGCGCGCCGATCTCGACGTCCTGGGCGAACAGCCGGTTGACGAGGGCGCCTCCCACCCGGAACAGGCCGGTCGGGCCGGTGCGCTGGAGGTTGGTGGCTGTGATCCCGGGGTGGGCGAGCAGGCTGCGTACCGGGCTGTCGGCCGCGCGGAGCCTGCGGTCGAGTTCCAGGCCGAAGAGGACGTTGGCGAACTTCGACTGGTCGTAGTACTTCACGCGCTGGTACTTCCGGGCGCCAGAGAGGTCGTCGAAGTGGATCTGCCCGCCGTGATGTCCGATCGAGCTGACGGTCACCACACGCGGGTCGCGCCCCTGCCGCAGCAGGTCCATGAGCAGGCCGGTGAGGGCGAAGTGGCCGAGGTGGTTGCCGGCGAACTGTGACTCGTGGCCCTGGGGGCTCAGCGTTCGGGGTGGCGTCATGACACCGGCGTTGTTGATCAGGACGTCGACCTGCAGGGCGTCGTCGTGCGCGCGGGCGCCGAAGGCCTTGACCGAGTCCAGGTCGGCGAGGTCGAGATGGCGCATCTCAAGG
Organism: Streptomyces sp. BRA346; assembly: GCF_052851135.1. Classification (NCBI taxonomy): domain Bacteria; kingdom Bacillati; phylum Actinomycetota; class Actinomycetes; order Kitasatosporales; family Streptomycetaceae; genus Streptomyces; species Streptomyces sp. BRA346. Next base: position 19,394 of record NZ_JAIWIH010000052.1, read on the forward strand.
CTTGCGTCGGGATCGGCGGCGCGGATGTCGGCGACGGCCCGGCGGCCCTTGGCCTCGTTGCGTACGGCCATGACGACGTGCGCACCGTGCCGCGCCAGGTGGCGGGTGGTGGCCAGGCCGAGGCCGCTGTTGGCTCCGGTGACGACGAAGGTCCGGCCCGTCAGGTCGGGGATGAGGGATGCGGTCCATTTGCTGTCTGACATGAGACCCAGACTGCCGCTGATGACACAGTGAGTCAAGAAGGGCCTGGAGGGACTCACCTGGCTCGGACTAGCATCGGTGTCGTGGGAGATGCGAAGACGGCCCCGGTGGCCAACATGGCGGAGCGCAAGCGCCTGCTCGTGCGCAGCGAACTGGCGGAGGCCGCGGTCAAGCTGCTGGCCGACCAGGGATTCGAAGAGACGACGGTCGACCAGATCGTGGCCGCCGTGGGAATGTCACGCCGTACGTTCTCGCGCTACTTCGATTCCAAGGAAGACGTGATCGTGCACATGCTGGCGGAAGCCGGCGTGAGGCTGTGCGCGGAGCTGAACGCCCGGCCCGCCGACGAGCCGCCCGCGGTGGCGTTGCGTCGTGCCCTGTCGGTGTTCACCTCGATGAGCGTCGGCAATCCGGCCAAGATGCTGCGCGTGAGCAGGCTGATCCTCGACACCCCGGCCCTTCTGGCCCGCTTCCTGGAGCGGCAGTCCCAGTGGCAGGCCGAGATGACCGGCATCCTCGCCCTGCGTGCCGGACTGGACCCGGACGTCGACCTGCGTCCTGCCGTCGCTGCTGGTGTCGCCCTGACGGCCTTCCAAGCCGCCCTGCGCCGCTGGGTGGACAGCGACGGCAGCGAAAGCCTGGACGAGGTCGTCGATCAGGCTCTTGCCCTGGTTGGACCGGTGATCGAACTCGGAGTCGATGCGGGCTGACCGACTCCGAACTGGATATCGGCCCGTCACAGGGCGACTGGTCAACGCGCAGAAAAACCCCGCTGTGGGCTGGATCCTGTGCGTCCTGCCAGGTTAGAGAACGTGGGCATGCCGAGGACCATGGTGCGCTGACGAGTCTTCTCCGCGTCGAGCTGGGCGAGCTTGTCCTGGGCGCCGGCGAGGCTGATCTCGAGTTGCTGGCGCTTTCAGCTCTGCCTCCGTTGTGCTGCGTCTGGGGTCGGTCAGGACCGTTCGTGGAAGACCGTCAGCGCTTCTGACGCCAGCACGCTCGCGTTGCCGTCGGTCTTGATGGTGATCTGTAGCGGCATGTCGGCCACGCGCAGTCCCTTCAACGTCAGCGGGCCGTACGCCTGGGCGAAGGTAGGGACGGCCGTGGTCTTGCCGCCGGGTACATCCGCCTCCAGTCCGAGGGCGGCCTGGAGCACCATGGCGGCTGACGCCGCCTATGCCTGCGGCCGGCAGGAGGCGGGGTAGGGCGCGGGGCGGGTGTCGGCCTGGGCGCCGTGGCCGGCGAAGAGTTCGGGTAGGCGGGCGTCGAAGTCGGCGGATGCGGTGAGCAAGCCGGCCGCGAGCAAGGCGGCCGCTTGGGGGAAGCCGGCCCGGACGAGGCCGTGCACGGCGATCGCCGTGTCGTGCGGCCAGATCGAACCGGTGTGGTAGCCGTAGGGGTTGAAGCCTCCCGACTCGCTGCTCAGGGTGCGTAGTCCGTGGCCGGAGTCGAGGTTCGGTGCGCTCGGGCGAGCCGCGACCAAGGCGCATTCCTCGTGGTTCAGCAGGCCGGTGCCGAGCAGGTGGCCGATGTTGGACGTGACCGAGTCGACGGGCCGGCCGTCACGGTCCAACGCGACGGCCGGGTAGGAGCCTTGGGAGTCCTGCACCCAGAACCGCCTGCGGAAACGCGTGGCCAGTCGCTCGGCCCAGTCCTCCCACTCGTCGGCTCCCGGCCGGCCCGAAGGCACGCAGCAGCGCGGCTCCGCCGCGCGCGGCTTCATAGGCGTACGCCTGTACCTCGCACAGTGCGATCGGGGATGCGGCGAGGAGCCCGTCGCGGTGGCGGATGGAGTCGTCGTGGTCCTTCCAGCCCTGGTTGGCCAGGCCACGGCCGGTCTGGTCGACGTACTTGAGGAAGCCGTCGCCGCTCGCATCACTCTGCTCGCGCATCCATGACAGGGCCGCCTCAGCGTGCGGAAGGAACTGTTCGACCTCCTCAGGAGCGAGGCCCCAGCGACAGGCGTCGTGCAGCAAGATGATCCACAGCGGGGTGGCGTCGATGGTGCCGTAGTAGACCGGCGGCAGGATGAGAGTGCCGCTGAACTGCTGCGTCGTACGGAGCACTTCGTGCAGGATCTTGCCGGGCTGTTCCTCGGTAGTCGGATCGGTGTGGGTGCCTTGGCGGCGTGCGAGGGTGCGCAGGGTGCCGGCGGCTAGCTTGGTACCAAGGGGCAGGAGCATGCGGGCCGCCCACAGGGCGTCGCGGCCGAAGAGGGTCAGGTACCAGGGGGCTCCGGCGGCCAGGAACTGGTCGGTGCGGCCCACCGGGGTGCCGGCGGGGAGCGGGTCGGTCAGCGCAGCCGGTCCAGGTCGGCGAGCGACTGCTGCAGCCGGCGGTCCAGGCGCCGGTCGGCGCTGGTCAGTACGGGCATGCTCCACGGCACCTGCGTGGGCGGGGCCGGGAACTGGTCGCCCTCGGCCTGTGCTGCCGTACAGGTCAGGACCATGGTCCAGGACTGGCCCGAGGACAGGTCGATGTCGTACGACAGCTGCCCGGCCTGCGTGTCCGAGGCGGGAGTGGCCCGTTGACCACGCATGGTCAGCCGTCGGGCAGATCACAGTGGGCTCGGGCCTCCGCCGTATGGGTGCGCGGCTCGGACGTACTGCATTGCTGTGCAGGGGGACAGGCCGAAGAGGCGGATGAGGTGGACGGGGTCGGCAGTGTGTTTGGCCTCGTCGAGAATGCGGTCCATCCGCAGGCGTCCGACCTGCAGGCCCAGTTGGCGTAGTGGTTTGGTGATCGCCTGCGGGTTGACGGCGGGGTGGGTGTCGTCGACGGCGGTGCACACGGTCACAAGCAGATAAGGGTTGGTGCTGGTCGGCCAGCGGCGATGGCGTTCGGCCCGCCACAGTCGGGCCAGGCGGAAGGTGAGGTCGTCGAGGTACAAAGTGTGATCGAGTTTGCCCCGGCGTCGTACCAGGAGCGTGCCGCGGCTGAGGTCGAGGTCGTCCAGTAGCAGATGGCGTTGGTCATGGCTGCTCAGAGCGTGCACGGCGGCCAGGACGAACGTGAGCTGGTTATGCACGGACGGCATGCGGTCGAGCGCGCCCCGCAGGCGGTCGTCGGGCAGCGGCCTGGGCAGGGTAACGGCGCTCGCGGTGGAGACGCCTCTGGCCGGATCGCGGAAGATCAGCTTTTCTCGTTTGAGCGCACGAAACAGCGAGCGCAATGCGGTGGCCAGAGACACGGCTGCATGCCCCCGCTTCGGCTGGAGTGCCGTCTCGACGTCGCTGCGGGTGATGGCCCGCAGATCGGTGACGCCGTCCGCGTACCACGCGTACAGCACGGGTGCGGCCAGGCGCACGTAGCCGGAGACCGTGGAAGGCGCGAGTGGCCAACTCGGCTGCGAGGCCTGCCCGCACAGGACGTCGATCCACCGGTGCACCAAGGGGCGGAAGGGGCCCGGTGCGTCATCCGCCGCGCGTCGGGCCCGGACCAGGTGCGCGTGTGCACTGCGGTCGGGGACGAGGCGGCCGGTCAGCCGCAAGTAATTGATCACCCGAGCGCCGCTGAAGTAGCTGCGGCTGGCCAGCAGCCGCACGTCCTCCTCCAGCAGCGGGGCTTCGCCACCCAGGTAGGCGAGCAGGACACGCAAAGTGCGGATGCTGGGCCCCAGAGCCTGCATCCTTCAGCCGCGGGCGCGGATGTGGGTGACGAAGCCGTCGAGCACCTTCTTGGCCACCGGCGTCAGAGCGGGAAGACGGCGTTCGTCCAGCCGGTTCCAGTCGCGCGCCAGGTGGAACAACTCCAACTGGCCCGGCAGAGCGAGATGGACGGAGACCGGGCGAGCCGCCCGCGACGCTGCCACGGCCGCGCGCCGCTTGATCTGCAGGCGCCGGCGCCCGTACAGACCGCCCTCACGGGCGCGTGTACAGATCAGATGCAGGGCAAAGCGCCGACTTCGGCGTCCTCCAGAACAGCGAAGTCCCCGGAGCCCGCCCTTGCCGCTCCTGACCGAGCGTCACTCTGATTACGCCGAGCTACTTGTCACTTCGCCGTAGCTTCGGGAGAACAGGGCCACTTGGGGCTGGATCTCTTGGGCGGTGAAGCCGTCGGCGGCTTGCCACAGAGCCCTGTGGGCAGGCGTGAGGATCCTGTCGAGGGTAGTGGGCGTGGTGGTGGGCATGGACATGGACGGTCCCTCTCCGTCAAGGGGCTCACATGACGGCGGCGGCCGGAACCGCGTGTGGGGGCGCCTGAACAGGGCGTGCGTCAGGAGACCGGCGGCATGGGGAATCTTGAGGACGTCGGCGGTTGTGCGGGTGGTGTCCCGGACGATGGCCTGCAGCCGGGCCGCGTCGGCGAGGGTCCGAGGCTCCGGGTCGATGATGCAGACGGTGAGCAGGGCGAGGCCGGTCGCCAGGTCGATGATGGGCTCGCCGACGTAGGACGAGATGCCGATGGCGTCGACGACGTGGTTGCCCTGGAACCGAGGAGAGGCGTCCACCCTCCACAGCGGCAGACCACGCCTGCGTGTGACGGCCTCCCGGGCACCAGCCGTGGCTGCGGCTCATGCTGCGACCGACGAATGGGATACCCAGCGTCCCCCGGAGGGTTGTGCAGGTCCAGGAACGGGTCTTCGAAGTTGAGCGGTGCGCCGGCTCGGTCTGCTGACAGGACGTCACAATTTGTGTGGGCCGGCAAGATGCCCGGGGGGCGTGCGTGATCATTTCTGTTCTCTGCGCAGAACGATCACGCAGGAGCCACGAGATTGCTTGATCGACAGGCCCAACGGCCTTCTGCCGCAAGGCGGCGTGAGGGGAACCGTCAGGGTTCCCCGGCGTGTGCCTCGTCGGCAAGAAGTCCCAGCAGGATGATGTCGAGCGCCCCGGCGAGCCGCTCGTGCAGGTCGAAGGGGGCCGGTTCCTCGCGGATCCAGCGCAGGATCGTCGAGAAGTAGCAGGCGGCCAGCAGTTGGCCGGCCTGGTCGCAGTCGACGCCTGCCCTGGTCTCCCCGCGTTGCCGCCCTTGCTCGACGATCCTGGCGAGTTCGATGTCCAGGGACGGGTCCTGCAGGAGGTACCCGTACCGCGCTGATGCGTCCATCAGGACGGTGGTCTCCGCGCGGGAGGCGACGTTGAGGTCGGCCATCTCCTTCAGGTAGCGGCGCAGCCGGTCGCCGACCGGCAGGTCCTCGGCGTGCTCCGCGCCGAGGATCTCGGCGACGCGGGCACGGCGGCGGACTCCCCATTCCTCGAGGAAGCCGACTTTCTGCGCGAAGTGGTTGAAGACGGTGGCCCGGGCGACGTCGGCGGCCTCGGCGATCTGCTCCATGGTGGTCGCCTCGTATCCCTGGGCGACGAAGAGACCGACCGCCGTCTCATACAGCTGGTCGTGCAGTTTCCTGCGCCTGCGCTCCTGGCGCCCGACGGCCGCGCCGTCCTCGGAGGCGGCTGCCGCGTCCCGGATCTTCATGGCCCCCAGTACAACACAGGCCCGCACACCTCTTGACCCCTTCCCGGCGCCTATCTAGATTCCTCTCCACTGATGGACTCCAGTCCAGCAGTGGATGCAAGTCTCGCACGGGTGATCGTGCGGGACGCTGATAAGGAGGCAACGTGGCTTCCGTGACATCCCAGACGGGCTGTATCGAGCTCGGACACGGCTGTTACGCCTGGATCGCGGGCGATACCGGATGGGGCATGAGCAACGCCGGGCTGATCACCGGCCGGGGCGCGTCGCTGCTCGTCGACACCCTCTACGACCTGCGGCTGACCAAGACCATGCTCGACGCGCTGGCGCCACTGACCGCCCCCTCACCGATCTCCACCGTGGTCAACACCCACGGCAACGGCGACCACTGGTTCGGTAACCAGCTCGTGGCCCACGCCGAGATCATCGCGGCCCGCGGGTCCGTGGCGGACATGCGGCAGGTGGGCCCCGCCGAGATGCGGGCGCTGACCGGCATGGACAGCCCGGCCGGACACTTCGCCCGCCGGATCTTCGGCCGCTTCGACCACACCGACATCGACCCCGTCCTCCCGCACCGGGTCTTCGACGGCGAGACCGTCCTCGACATCGGCCGGACGGAGGTCCGCCTCATCGACGTGGGGCCCGCGCACAGCGCCGGCGACACGATCGTCCACGTGCCGCAGACCCGGACCGTCTACACCGGCGACATCGTCTTCGCCGGAGCAGCGCCGGTCGTCTGGCACGGTCCCTTCGCCCGCTGGCTCGCCGCCTGCGACCTGCTGCTCGGCCTCGACGCCGACATCGTCGTACCCGGCCACGGCCCCGTCACCACCAAACAGGCCGTCCGCGAGATCCGCGACTACCTCGAATACGTCCATGAGCAGGCCACCGCCCGGTTCACCGCCGGAATGCCCGCCATGGACGCGGCCCGCGACATCCGCCTGGGCCGCTTCGCCGACCTGCACGAGAGCGAACGCCTGGCCGTCAACGTGCACACCGTCTACCGGGAGCTCGACCCCTCACTGCCCCCGCTCGACGGCCCCATGCTGTTCGGCTGCATGGCCGAGCTCTGCCCCCGCGTCTGAGAACACTCTCCGCCTGCCCGGACGAGGCCCCACCCTCCGCCGACCGGCGCACCGCCCCTCCGGTACGCGCAGCTCCCCACCATCCCCCTCGGGCCGTATGTCCCGCCAACCCTCCAAGGAGGAGACATGGTCTCCACCCCTGCCTACGACCCACCCGCCGCCCCGCTGTCGGATGCCGCACCGGCTGCTACGGCACGCCACACCGGCACGATCATCGCCGGCTGTCTGGCCGTCTGCCTGGCCCAGATCGGGCTCGTCCTGCCCGCCGCGATCAACGGCGTCATGCAGCGCACCCTCCAGACGTCCGGCGGAGAACTGACCTGGATCAGTGACGCCTTCCTGGTGCCCGCCGCCGTCCTCGCGCTGACCTTCGGCGTCGTGGGCGACTTGTACGGCCGAAAGAAACTGGTGGTCGGCGCGGCACTGCTGTCCGCCGTCGGCTACCTGGTGTCCACCACCTCCGACTCCGCAGCGCAGTTGATCACCGGTCAGGCGATCTCCGGCATCGGAGCAGCGGCGCTCTTCCCCGCCTCCCTGTCGATGGTCACCGCCATCACGCCGACACCGGCCGCGCGAGCCAAGGCCTTGGCCTCCTGGACCACGGCCCTGTCGCTGGGTGCCCTGATCGCCCCGCTGATGTCCGGCAGCATCGTCGAACACGCCTCCTTCCAGTGGGCGTTCGGCGTGACCGGCGTGCTCGCCGTGATCACCGCGGTGGGTGCCTGGCTGCTGGCCGCCGAGTCCAGCGCCCCCGAAGGCCGCTCGCTCGACTGGCCGGGGCAGATCACCATCGCCGTGGCCATGCTCACCCTGCTGTACGGCATCATCCAGGGCCCCTCCGACGGCTGGAGATCGGCTTCCGTCGTCGCGTCCTTCGTCGCCTGCGCCGTGTTCATCGTCGCGTTCGTGACGGTGGAGAGCCGCAGAGCGGCCCCGATGCTGCGCCTGGAGCTGTTCCGCATCCCGGCCTTCGCGGCGTCGGCCGCGATGGCGGTGATCGGCATGTTCGGCTTCCTCGGCGGCGCGTACGACCTGAGCATCCGCCTCGGCGTCATCCAGCACCAGAGCCCCTTCCAGGCCGCGGTGCCCTTCCTGGTCATCCAGGGCATCACCCCGTTCATCTGGCCGTTGCTGGTCCGCCTGCTGCACCACGTCGGCCCCGGCCCCATGCTGGTCACCGGGTTCGTCTCGATGGCCGGCGCCCAACTGTGGCTGCGGGCGGTGCCGATCCACGAAACCGGCCTGGTGCCCCTGCTCGGGCCGCTGGTGCTCAACGGTGTCGGCTTCGGTCTGGTCGTCGCCGCCCTCACCGCCGCGGCCGTCAACGTCGTACCGCCCACCCTGACCGGCATGGCCAGCGCCACCACCAGCCTGGTCCGCGACCTCGGCCAGACCCTCGGCCCGGCCATCGTCGGCGCGGTCGCCCTCGGCATGGCCGCGCGTCAGCTCACCGGAAGCCTCGCCGACGCGGGCCTTACCCCCAAGGAGCACGGCATCGCCTCCGCCGTCCTGCACGAGGGCGGCCCGCTCGCCCTGCACAGCGCCGACCTGGGCCCGCTCAGTGCCAAGCTTGCCCCGCTCACCGAGCACGCCCTGGCAGGCGGCTACAACAACGGACTGATCCTCACCGCCGCCGCGTGCGTGACCGCCGCCGTGATCGCCGCCGTCTTCGTCGGCTTCCGACGCAGTGGCACGCGGCCGGCCGAGGCGCAGGAGAACGCGGCGTGAAGTTCGCAAGCTTCGTCCACGACGGGAAACGGCAGTCGGGAGTCGTCGCCGACGAGCAGCTCCACCCCTTCGAACACCCCGCCGACCTCCTGGACCTCATCGTGGAGGGCGAGGAGGCCCTGCGCGGGGCGGCAGAACGCGCCCTGACCGCCTCCCTGCCCGTGCCCCTGGCCGACACACGCCTGCTGCCTCCATTGCAGCCGCCCACCGTTCGCGACTACATGACCTTCGAGAGCCATGTGGCGGGTGTCGCACGGGGATACGGCGACACCGTGCCCGAGGAGTGGTACACCGCACCCGCGTTCTACTTCACCAACCCGTACGCGATGATCGGCGCCCACGACGACGTGCCCGTGCCTCCCGGCTGCCTCCGCTTCGACTACGAACTCGAAGTGGCCGCCGTCATCGGCAAGGCCGGCCGGGACCTCACCCCCGAGCAGGCACGCGACCACATCCTCGGCTACACGATCCTGGGCGACTGGTCCGCCCGCGACCTCCAGGGCCGCGAAATGAGGGTCAAACTCGGCCCGGTCAAGGGCAAGGACACCTCCACCACCCTCGGCCCCTGGCTCGTCACCGCCGACGAACTCGAACGCCACCGCGACGCCGACGGCCTCCTCGACCTCGCGCTCACCGTCGCCGTCAACGGCGAGACGATCGGGCGGGACCGACTGGCCAACATGGCCTGGACGTTCGAGGAGATGGCCGCCTATGCCTCCCGCGGCACCTGGATCCGTCCCGGCGACCTGCTGGGCTCCGGAACCTGCGGCAACGGCGGCTGCCTGGCCGAACTCTGGGGCCGAGGCGGCATCCTCGAACCCCCGCCGCTCGTCCCCGGCGACAGCGTCACCATGACAGTCGAGGGCATCGGCACCATCAGCAACACCGTCGTCGAGGGCGTCGCCCCGGTGCCCCTGCCACCTGCCCGCCGCAGGCGATGACCACCGTGCGATGAGCTCTGGCACCACCCCGGTGCCGGACACCGCGTCCGGCACCGGGGAAAGGGCATGAACAACCTGGACAAGGTCATGGCCTCGGCCGCCGAGGCCGTCGCCGACATACCGGAAGGGGCGTCGCCGGCGGTGGGCGGCTTCGGGCTGTGCGGCATACCCACCGTGCTCATCGACGCCCTGCACGCCCAGGGCGCCGGCGGGCTGCGCGTGGTCTCCAACAACTGCGGCGTGGACGGCCAGGGCCTCGGTGTCCTGCTGGCGGCCGGCCGAATCGCCCGAGTGACCGGTTCCTACGTCGGCGAGAACAAGGAGTTCGCCCGCCAGTACCTCGCCGGTGAACTGGAGGTGGAACTCACCCCGCAGGGCACTCTCGCCGAACGGCTGCGCGCAGGCGGCACCGGCATCCCCGCCTTTTACACCCCGGCCGGGGTCGGCACTCAGGTCGCCGACGGTGGCCTGCCCTGGCGCTACGATCCCGACGGCAGTGTCGCGGTGGCCTCGCCGCCCAAGGAGACACGTACCTTCCGCGGCCGGGCGTACGTCCTGGAGGAGGCCATGACCACGGACTTCGCCCTGGTCCGGGCCTCCCGCGGCGACCGGCACGGCAACCTCGTCTTCCACCGCAGTGCCGCCGACTTCAACCCCCTCGCGGCCATGGCCGGCCGGACCACCATCGCCGAGGTCGAGGAACTCGTCGAGCTCGGCGCCATCGACCCCGACGCCGTCCACCTGCCCGGCATCTACGTCGACCGGGTCGTGGGCCCCGTCCCCGCCGACGACAAGGGCATCGAGAAGCGCACCGTCCGCACACGTGAGGAGCGGCACTGATGACCTGGACCCGCGACGAGTCCACTTGGTCACCGCCGATGAGACGGCCCGGGCCTGCCCGGCCTGCGGAGTCTTCGCCACCCGGGTGAAGGGCTCCGCGACCACCGGCCCCGCGATCTGCCGTACGGCGAGAGCGGACTGGAGTTCCGCCGGCACAAGCGTCGCTGGTGGTGCCGGGAACCCGGCTGCCCGTGGCCAGCGGGATCACTGCGGCGACCAGTGCGTCCTGCTGCGGTTGTCACGGTGCCGCTCTGGCTCCCGCGATCACACCGTCCCGCAGCTGCGGTCGTTCCCTCGGCGCAGCAGGCCGTGCAGGGCCTGCGCCGCCGGGGACAGGGGCGCGGCGCGGCGCAGGACGTACGAGTGGCGACTCTGGGGCGGGTCGAAGGGGACGATGACGACCCCGCCCGCGCGGCCGAGTTCGGCGAGTGTGCGGGGGAGGACCGCGGCACCCGCACCGGCGAGGACCAGGTAGAGAGAGGATCCGCGCAACTCGGTCTCCACGGCGGGTGTGAACGCGGCTGCGCTGTCGACGCCCGCCCCGGCCAGCATGTCGACCACCATGTCGCGGACACCGGTGACCATTTCGAGGTCGAGCAGGTCGGGCACGCGCACGACGCCGCCCGGTGGCGGGGTGCTGCCGGGCGGCAGGGCGAGCACCAGGTCCTGCTCGGTGACGAGCTCGCCGGCGAGGTCGCGTTCGGTGGGGTCCAGGCGGTCGGTCAGGCCGAGTTCGACGGCGCCGGAGCGGACCGCCTCGCGGACTTCTTCGGGGCGCTCGGCCGAGGTGACGCGGACCCGGACCTGAGGATGACGCGACCGGAACTGCCCGATCACCGCGGCGAGCGGGTCGAGCAGCACGCCGGGCAGCGCGATGAGGTCCAGCCGTCCCGCGACGAGCCCCGACACGGCCTTCACCACGGCCCGGCCTGTCTCCATCTCTCGGACGATCAGGCGTGCCTGCCCGGCGAACGCCTCGCCTGCCGGGGTCAGGCGGACACCTCGGGGCATGCGGTGGAACAGTTCCGCGCCGAGATCGGACTCGAGCAGCTTGATGGCGTGGGAGAGAGACGGCTGGGAGACGTGCAGGGCGGCGGCGGCCGCGGTGATGCTGCCCTGGTCGATGACCGCGAGAAAGTACTCGATCTGCCTGCGCTCCACAGCCCCTCCGGTTTCAGCATAGAAATTTCCTATGTCCCTCCGAGGGTAATTGGTATTTGTCGTATGGCTCATGCGGGAGTGCAATCAAGGTGCCCAGTCGATCGCACTGTTGAGGAGCCGCACGCGATGAAGCAGATCACGTCGGGGACGGAGATCGTCCTGCTCGGTACGGCGGGAGGCCCCCGCCTTCGGACGAACCGAGCGGGCATCGCCTCGGCGGTGGTCGTCGGCGACGCGCTCTACCTCGTCGACTTCGGCTACGGTGCCTGCCGCCAGAGCAAGCTCGCCGGCCTGGACCTCGGCCATCTGCGGGCGGGCTTCGTCACGCACCTGCACTCCGACCACATCGCCGACCTGGCCAACCTGCTGCTGTTCGGCTGGTACGAGAACCTGGAGAACGTCACCCGCCCGGTACGACTGTACGGGCCCGGCTCCCGGGGCCGCGTGGCGGCGCCCTCGGCCGATCTCCGTGCGCAGGACGTGGTGTGCCCGGACGACCCGATGCCCGGCTTCGCCGCGACCATAGGCCACCTGACGCAGGCGTTCGCCACCGACATCAACGACCGGATGCGGGACAACGGCCGCAGCCACCCCGGCCGCCTCCTGGCGGCGTACGACATCGAGCTGCCCGCGTCGGTGCCGTTCGACCCGGAGACCGCTGCCGCGCCGCCGATGGACCCCCTCACCGTCTACCGGGACGACCGGGTCGAGGTGACGGCGGTCCTGGTCCAGCACGCGCCGATGAGCCCCGCCTACGCGTTCCGTTTCGACACCGCCGACGGGTCGGTGGTCTTCTCCGGCGACACCGGGGTCTGCGACAACGTCATCACCCTCGCGACCGGCGCCGACGTGCTGGTCCACGAGGTCATCGACGAGCAGTGGGTCCAGCGCACCCACGGCGCCGTGGACACCCCCCGCGCGCGGGCGACCATCGCGCACCACACAACGGCGCACACCCCGATCCCCGACGTCGGCCGCGTCGCCCAGAAGGCCGGCGTCGGCACGCTCGTGCTCAACCATCTCGTCCCCGCCCAGATCGACCGTCCCCGCTGGCACGAGGCCGGTGAGCACTTCACCGGCCGTCTGATCGTCGGCGAGGACCTGGAGAGGATCCCGCTCGTCCCCTGACCCGCGTCCCCGGAGGCTCCGATGTCGCAGCCCACCCCTGCCGCGCTCACCCCCTCCCCGCCCTCCCCGACCCAGCTCCGCCGCGTGGCCGTCTCCGGACTGCTCGGCACCGCAATGGAGTTCTACGACTTCCTGCTGTTCGGCACCCTGGCCGCGCTGGTGTTCAACAAACTGTTCTTCCCCAGCCTGGACCCGACGGTGGGCACCATCGCCGCCTTCGGCAGCTTCACCGCCGGCTATCTGGCCCGCCCGATCGGCGGCCTGGTCATCGGCCACTTCGGCGACCGCGTCGGCCGCAAGTCCATGCTCATGGCGACCATGACGACGATGGGCCTGGCCAGCTTCCTGATCGGGCTGCTTCCCACCTACGCCACGATCGGGATCTGGGCCCCCGTCCTGCTCGTCCTCCTGCGCACCGTCCAGGGCTTCGCCATCGGCGGCGAATGGGGCGGCGCGGTGCTGATGACCACCGAACACGCGGGCAGCCGCAGGCGCGGCTTCTGGAGCAGCTTCACCGTCATGGGCGCCCCGCTCGGCTCCCTGCTGTCCACCCTGGCCGTACTGGCCGTGTCCTGGCTCCCTGACAAGCAGTTCCTCGCCTGGGGCTGGCGCATCCCGTTCCTGTTCAGCATCGTGCTGCTCGCGGTGGGACTGTTCGTCCGCTCACGGGTGACGGAGAGCCCGGCCTTCGCCGCGCAGAAACGCAACAGCCCCAAGCCCTCACGACTGCCCGTCCTGGAGGTCCTGCGGCATCCGCGCAACCTCGTCCTGACCACCGGCCTGGGCCTGGGCCCCCTGGTCATCCAGGCCTTGTGGAGCACGTTCATCATCACCCTGGCCGTCAAGGAAGGACACGCCCGCTCCACCGTCCTGCTCGTGCTGGCCATCGGCTCCGCGATCTCCCTGCCGATCCTGCCCGCGGTCGCCGCCCTGTCCGACCGCTACGGCCGCCGCCCCGTCATGCTGAGCGGCGCCATCGCCACCGTCGTCCTCGCCTACCCGCTCTTCCAGACGCTCCAGTCCGGGGCGACGGCCGGCATGCTCGCCGCCCTGTTGCTCGGCCGCTGCGTGCTTCAGCCGCTGATGTACGCTCCCTGGCCCGCCGTCACCGCAGAGAGCTTCGGCACCGGCCACCGCTACACCGGCGCCTCCCTGGGCTACCAGCTGTCCTCCCTGCTCGGCGGCGGTTTCTCCCCGCTCATCGCCACCAGCCTGCTCGCCTACGGCGACGGCAAAGCCCACTTCGTCGCCCTGTTCGTCGCCGCGTCCGCACTGGCCACGATCGTCTGCATCTGGCGCATCGCCGAAACCCGCGACGCCGACCTGTCACCCCAGGAACCGGCCACCAGCGAGACAGGCGGGCGGCAGGAGGCCGGCAACCCGGTCAGCTGACCGCCCGCTCGCCCAGGCACCACACACCCGCTGACCCACCCTCCTCGAAGGAGACCCCTGTGGCACCCAGAGCCGCCCGCCACGCACGCCTTGTCGCGGCCGCCCTCACGACGCTCCTCCTGGCCACCGCGTCGCCCGCCGCGCACTCGGCAACGAACGACACCACCCACGTCGAAGGCCAACTCCCCTCCGGCGCCACGTACATGATGGACGTCCCGGCCGGCTGGAACGGCACCGTCCTCGTCTACAGCCACGGCTACGTCGACCCCGGCAGCAGCAACCCGGCCCGCGACGCGCCCGACAGCACGACCCAGTCCCTGCTCCTGGCCCAGGGATACGCACTCATCGGCTCCTCCTACGCCACCACCGGCTTCGCCATCGCCGACGCGGTTCCCAGCCAGATGCAGACCCTCGACGCCTTCACCAGCCGCTTCGGCCCGGCCCGCCGCACCATCGCCTGGGGCGACTCCTTCGGCGGCCTGGTCACCACGGCGATCGCCGAACGCGACGGGAACCGCATCGACGGATCGCTGTCGATGTGCGGCCTCGTCCAGGGCGGCGTCGCCAACTGGAACGACGCCCTCGACACAATCTTCGCCCTCAAGACCCTGATCGCGCCCGACGCCGACATTCCGCTGACCGACCTGTCCTCCCCACAGGCCGCCGCTGACGCCGCCGGCGCACTGAGCGCCGCTGTCACCCAGGCGCAGTCGACTCCCCGTGGCCGGGCCCGGATCGCCCTCGCCGCCGCCCTGCACAACATCCCGGTCTGGAACTCCGCGAACCAGACCCGCCCCGCACCCACCGACTGGGCCACCCAGGAGGCCAACCAGTACACGGCGATCCTGGGCTTCCTGCAGCGCACCTTCATACGCCGGCAGGACGCCGAGGCCCGAGCGGACGGAAACCCCTCCTGGACCACCGGGGTGAACTTCGCCGCGCTGCTGGCGAAGTCCTCCGTGGCCAAGGAAGTGGGCGAGCTCTACAAGTCCTCCGGCCTGTCCCTGACCGGCGACCTCACCACCCTCAACCACGCCCCCCGGATCAGTGAGAACTCTGCCGCCCTGGCCGAGACCAGCACCACCAGCGCCCTCACCGGCAAGCTGACCAAACCCCAGATGAACATCCACACCATCGGCGATCCCACCCTGCCGGTGCAGGTCGAGAACGCCTACCACCGCACCGTGACCGCAGCCGGCTCCGGTGCCCTGCTGCGCCAGGCATACGTCGACAACGCCGGCCACTGCGCCTTCAGCCCGGCCGAACGCCTCGGCGCCCTCACCACCCTGGAAGACCGCATCACCACCGGCCACTGGCCCGACGCCGACGCCACCGCTCTCAACAACCGCGCCGCGGCCGCCGACCCCACCACCCCGGCCCGCTACACCGCCTACCGGCCCGGCCCCTACCCGCGCCCCTACGATCTCGCTCACCCAGCCGACCGCCCCTGACCCGGGGTTTACCACAGAGGCCGGGGTCGCCTGCCATCAGAAGGCCCCGGCCACGTAGGCTGAGTTCACATTTCCCGTGTGACTTTCTCCGGCCATTCGGGCTTGTCTGTTCTTAGTGGACGTTAAGCCCGATCTTCCTCGGTTCGTGGTCGCTCGATCGAGGTACTGATCGCCGGGCAGGCCATCCGCTGGGCATGCGCATGCTGAGATGCGGGCATGGAGCGAGAGCCGTACCCCAGCGACTTATCGGATGAGCAGTGGGCGTTGATCGAGCCGATGATCACGGCCTGGAAACAGGACCGGGTGGCCCGGTCGGCGACCGGCGATCCCGGGTCCTGCGATCTGCGGGAGGTCGTGAACGCGATCTTCTACCAGAACCGGACGGGCTGCCAGTGGCGCTACCTGCCCCATGACCTGCCGGCCTGGTCGGCGGTGTTCTACTACTTCGGCCTGTGGCGCCAGGACGGCCTTGACCAGCGAATCCAGGAACTCCTGCGCTGCCAGGTACGGGAGAAGGCCCGCCGATTAGAGGACCCGTCCCTCGTGATCATCGACACCCAGTCCGTCCGCGCGGCCGCGGGTGTCCTGAAGACCACGACGGGACTGGACGCCAACAAGAAGGTGTCGGGCCGCAAGTGGGGACTGGCCGTCGACGTGCTGGGGCTGATCATCGGCGTCGTCGTGCTGGCCGCATCCGCCCACGACAACACGGCCGGCACCGCCCTGCTCGACCAGGCCGCCGAGCGGTGCGGGATGCGTCTGGAGAAGGCCCTGGTGGACCAGGGCTTCAAGGACGAAGTCCTCATCCATGGCGCGTTGTTGGACATCGACGTCGAAGTCGTCCGCCGCAACCCGGCCGACCAGGGCAAAGGCTTCGTCCCGCAACCGAAGAGGTGGATCGTGGAGCAGGTCAACGGCACGTTGATGCTGCACCGGCGTCTGGCCCGCGAGTACGACTACCGGCCCGACACCTCCACCTCACGGGTCTACTGGGCCTCCATCGCGAACATGACCCGCCGCCTCACCACACCGACCCCGGCCTGGCGCGACACCCTCGAGCTGGCCGCGTGAACATCACCGAGCTCCCGGACAGCCTCCAGGTCCAGCACGACGAGAGCGCGGCCCGGGCCGGTGAACTACGCGACCAGATCGCGCAGTTGACTGCCGCCCTGGCCGAGACCGAAGCGCGACTCGCGGAGCTGGCTATCACCCGGAAGGTCATCGCCGAACTCGCACCGGCTGGAGGCGAACTCGAACCGCCCGAGACGACCACCGCCTACCAGGCCATCGTGAACGCCTTCAACCAGCACCCCGACCAGGAATTCCGAGCCCGTGAGCTGCACGAACTCCTCGGCATGCCCACCGACGAGGCATCGGTCAACGTCACCCGTGCTCGTCTCGGACGACTCGTCCGCCAAGGCTTCCTCACCCAACCCGGACGAGGCCGCTACCAGAAACGGACTTAACGTCCACTCAAGCCCTACGGGATCTGGAACTTGAAGGCCCGGTACGACGCGGATGAGAGTGTGGCATCGAACACCACTTTCCCGGCGGAGGTGAATTCCGACAGTCGCGGGTCTGTGTAGCGAACGGTGGAACTCGGTCGGTTTTGTTCAGCGTCGTCCGGCGGTGAGCCGGCCGTCGAAGGTGATGTCGAAGGCTTGGAGTGCGGCCTTCCAGCGCATGGTCCAGCGTTTGCGTCCGGTGCCGGTCGGGTCCAGGCTCATGACGGCCAGGTAGACGCATTTGAGGGCGGCCTGGTCGGTGGGGAAGTGTTTCCGGGCCCGGACGGCCTTGCGGATCCGCGCGTTGATGCTCTCGATCGCGTTCGTGGTACAGACGATCTTCCGGATCTCCACGTCGAACCGGAGGAAGGGCACGAACTCCGCCCAGGCCGCCTCCCAGCGCCGGACGATCGCCGGATACTTCCCGCCCCAGGCATCGCTGAATTCCACGAACCGCTCCAGCGCGGCCTCCTCAGTCGGCGCGGTGTAGACGGGCCTGAGCGCCTTCGCGACCTTCTCCCAGTCCTGCCGGGCCGCGTAACGGAAGCTGTTCCTCAGCAGGTGAACAACGCAGGTCCGGACGATCGTCGCAGGCCAGACGGTGTTCACGGCGTCCGGGAGCCCGGTCAGGCCGTCGCAGACCAGCATCAGGACATCGGCCGCGCCGCGGTTCTTGATCTCGGTCAGGACCTGGAGCCAGTACTTCGCGCCCTCCCCGCCGTCGCCGATCCACAAGCCCAGGATGTCCCGGTGCCCCTCGGCGGTGACCGCCACCGCCATGTAGACAGGACGGTTGGCGACCTGCCCGTCCCTGACCTTCACGTTCACACAGTCGATGAAGACGACTGGATAGACGCTGTCCAGCGGACGGTTCTGCCATTCCGTCATGCCGGCCATCACGCTGTCGGTGATCGTGGAGATCGTGGACTTGGAGATCTCCGCTCCGTACACCTCGGCGAGATGCGCGGAGATCTCCCCATGCGTCAGCCCCTTCGCCGACAACGACAGGACCATCTCGTCCACCCCGCCCAGACGCCGCTGCCGCTTCTTGACCAGTTGCGGCTCGAACGATCCGGCCCGGTCTCGCAGCACCGCGATCTCGACCGGCCCCCGACTCGGTGATCACCGTCTTGGAGCGGTGCCCGTTGCGGTAGTTGTCCCGGCCGCCCTCGGCCCGCTCACCGGGCTCGTGCCCCAGATGATCGGTGAGCTCGCCCTCCAGCACGGACTCCAGCACCCGCTTGGTCAACTGCTGCAGCAGGCCGCCCTCCCCGGTGAGCTTCACCCCGCCGGCCTGAGCCCGGCAACCAGCTCGGCGACCAGCCCGTCGTCAACGGCGCTCGTCCCACTCACAGCGGCCTTCCCGGCCTCGGTGTCACTCGTCACGTCAGTCATCAACTGTCGCTTCCAGCTCGGGAGTTACACCACTCACCGTACAGACCCCATCCACGGAGTGAAGGCGGGCAGCTGGCTACACCGCCAGCTCACCAGCTGCCGACCTCGACCCCGGCCAGCGCGCCCTGCTCGCCCGCATGGGAATCACCCCCGACCGCGCCCTCCTGGAACAGGAACACGCCGCGGGCAGGCCGAGCACATCGCGGCGGCGCACGTTCGCGCAAACCACCGAGATCCTCGGGCTCTTCGTAGCACGGTGGGGACGCACCCCCGGCGCCCGAGAGCGGATCGAGGTGGACGGCGACCGTGTCATGATCGGTCCCTGGCTCGCCAAGGTCCGCACCAAGCTGAACAATGATCAACTTCCCTCAGAACAAGAAGAGTTGGTGTCCGCTACCCGTGCCGAGCACGGCATCGATCTGGTCTGTGCTCCTGGGACCATCGGACCATCAAGCGGCTGAGGTTTGGCCGCTGAGCTCAGTGCGACAGCAGACGCGTTCGCTCGCTCCCGGCCATCTCCAGTGAAGCGGGGGAGTGGCAGAACTCGAATACTCCAAAGTTTTGGAGACAAGGAAGCAGCGGCACACAGGATTGGCACGGCTCGACGTTCCAGTCGTAACTGACGATCCGTCACCAAGCACCCAGTCGGGTAGGCCAACGCCCACCGCCCTCTGCTGCTAGCCGAATTAACCTGCACCCCAGTCATGTTGGACTTGAAAAGCGAAGGCGAGTCGGGGAGGAGGCACGATCGCGGAGCGATCGGGACACCGCACCGACGACCAAACTCCGATCCGCGGAGCGGATCCGGTCCCGGAGGGACCGAGCCCAGCACCCGCGGAGCGGGTGCTGAACCGACGCGTAGCGTCGGCGCGTCGTTCCTGCGGAGCAGGACGCGCGC